>URMK01000003.1 GCA_900548905.1 uncultured Lachnospiraceae bacterium
ATAGAGCTTTACATACCGAAATACTTCTTCACTCACGCGGCGTCGCTGCATCAGGGTTTCCCCCATTGTGCAATATTCCCCACTGCTGCCTCCCGTAGGAGTTTGGGCCGTGTCTCAGTCCCAATGTGGCCGTTCACCCTCTCAGGCCGGCTACTGATCGTCGCTTTGGTAGGCCGTTACCCTGCCAACTGGCTAATCAGACGCGGGACCATCCTGTACCACCGGAGTTTTTCACACTGCCTCATGTGAAGCTGTGCGCTTATGCGGTATTAGCACCTATTTCTAAGTGTTATCCCCCGGTACAGGGCAGGTTTCCCACGCGTTACTCACCCGTCCGCCACTAAGTTACACCGATTCCATCCGAAAACTTCCTCTGTATAACTTCGTTCGACTTGCATGTGTTAGGCACGCCGCCAGCGTTCATCCTGAGCCAGGATCAAACTCTCTTGTTCAAGTGTTTAATCCGGTTAAGATTAACTCTAGCTAATGTTTAACCGTCGTTTGTTTCCAAACATTTTTTACTGTTTTTGGGTGTCTTAAATGCTTCTTGCGAAGCTTTAAAACTTGTTCTCTGAATTTTCTTTTTTTAGAATTTTCAGGGTTGCATTACTGTTTATTTGTCAAGGTTCTGTGTGCTGCTTTTCTCAGCCGCAACAGTTGATATCTTATCACATGTTGTTTCGCCAGTCAAGCACTTTTTTCAACTTTTTTTATTTCTTTCAAGTTGTTGTTTCACCGTTGTTCGCGGTGAGTCTTATTTTAGCATTATGTATCGTTAGATGTCAACATTTTTTTTGAATTTTTTTACAAGTTTTTGGAATATTTTATTAACCCCAATATCTTGTAATTCCGACCACAAGATATTGTATAAGCCGGGGCTTTTGAAGGGAGATCCCCGTGCAATCCCCGGCCCCTCAGAGAGAAAAAGGCCGGATATCTACATAAAAGAAGATATCCAGCCCGAAATATAGTTGGAATGATACAGGCGGAGCAGCCACTCATTTTCATTCGTCCACTTCATTATTTGTTCCCCGAATGCTCCTGTGGGGAAGTTTTGTATAATAATGTAGAGAATCCACAATGCAACCACCACCTCAAGAACCCCCGCGGCGATACCCAGAATACTGTTGAAAAAGCTGATAATAGGCAGCCCTGCAATGGTTTTCAGGGAATTCAATACAATACTCAGCAGATGGAAGAGAATCCCTGTGATAATAATGAGGATAATGGCAATAATCCCGTTTTTGTTATCGTGATCCATGAAGCTGGAAATGGCCATGATGGACAGTGCCAGCACAAACAGGGCGACTACCAGGGAAATAAGCCGGTACACTTCCTCCGCCATCCCTGTGCGGAATCCTCTGACAGCTCTCCAGATACACAGAGCCAGCAGAACGATCAGCAGAATATTAATATTCATTTGTATACTCCTATTTCATTTCTATAATATCAATACTGTCTTTGGTTACAGCCAGGTATTTTTTCGTGCTGAGTGGTGAAAATAAGAGAACAGGCTTTTCAAATTCACCGCGGAACCGTTCCAACCCTCTCATATTAAATATGGTACATTGCGTTTCATTATATATAATGACGGTATCCTTATAAAGGATAATATCTTTATAATCCATATCGAAATACAGAGAGGTCACGACGGCACCGGAAGTATTATATACATCCAAACGATATTTTCCTGTACCGGTGGTGTCCAGGAATACCAGTCCGATATTGGTTTCATTATAAAATACACTTTGTATTTCTTCATCCAGCAAAACATCCGCCGTGCTTTTAGGTCTCTGGTCTCCGCCGTAAAGGACAAGACGGTTATCCGCCACGGCAAATGCGGTATCTTTGCTCAAAAATGTAATATAGGGTATGACGGCATCCACATAATCAGCCCCGCTGGCGAAATTATCCACAAAGTTCTGTCCCACGGAACTGAAATTGTAGAATGCCACACTGCTTTTGGCAGCACCGCTCTCCACAGTCACATAGGATACAGCCATCAGCTTTCCGTCAGGAGAAAGGGCAACCGCTACCGGATAGCCGCTTTTCTGCATGGTCGTCTTTACATAGGCCACCTTTTCACCATTGGAATTGTAAAGATATATCCATGTGATATTAGTATCCTCCAATATGGCCGCTACCATACCATTCTCAGCCAATGCAAATTCACGGATAGGAAGGTTGGTATCTATTTCCACGGCATCGCCGGACTGGGCAATATTATGTATGATATGTCCGTTGTAATCCGCTACGGCAACCCTGGATTTTGCTATGCGCACCATGGGGTTCTGCATTTCAAAGGTCTGGTTCCAAAGCGCATTGCCTTTGGTATCGGTATAGCTGATACCATCCTTACTATAAGTAAGAAAACCATTTTCATAGTTCATACACGCAGCATTGTCATATTGCTGCTTTTCAATGGTGGAAAGGGTAACATAGCTTGTAAATACCTGATTTTTAAGCTGGACATAGATGGTGGCTCCAAGTCCGGCGCAAAGGAGCAATACCAGGATTGTCCTGGTAATAATAGCCATCCTGTGCTTAATTATCAGATTTCCCATATTCTTTTCAGTTTTTTTATTTTCTTTACGCTCTGCTCTCTTCCGCAGATAGTCACGTACATTCGACATAGAAATCCTCAAATCATGATTGTTCTGTAACTGCAGTCTAATACCCCGCAGCTCTGGGAAATGAATAAAAAAAGCCCCGTTGATGCAAAATCACGCGGCTTTTTTCTCACCTGGCTCTGCCCTATTGGGATTATACCATAAATTTTCAATTAGGAAGTATAATTTTTTGTCCCGGAGTCAGCCGGTTGGGATTGGATATGGCATTCAGTTCACAGATTTCATCCATTTTATCCAGGTTTCCATAAAAACGCCTGCAGATAAGTGCCAGGCTGTCCCCGGATTGTACGGTGTAGCTGGCCGGGATTTGTGCGGATGCGGCCACGGCATCGGAAGTGATGTCGGATGCGGGCTGCACATTTCCGTCCGATTCTTCCGAAGCTTCCTGTCCCTCCGCGGATGGAGCCGGGGTATCCTGGGCATTGGCTTCCTGCACGTCACCCCGGGCATCCGCCCGTGCCTGTCCGTCTGCGTCTGCCTGCGTTTCCGGAACCGGATTCTGTGCCTGAAGGGTATCCGCTTCCGCTGCATCTTCGGCCGCCGGGAAAGCTGCCTGATCTTCCCGGGAGGTGCCGTTTACCGAGGAGGACATCACCGGAAGGGAAAGGCTTTCCTGGGCCTGTGCATTTTCCGTGTCAGGCAGCGCGGCCTGTTTCTCTTCCACCTGGAAACCGCTGTTTCCTTCTCCGGATTCTGCTGAAGCGGTTTCTTCCCCGCCGTCTTCCAGCTGCTGTGCGGCGCCGGCAAACATATTACCGGCTTCCTTCATATCATTATACCGGTTGATGGAGGTTACCCCGACCACACAAAGGACAAGCAGGACCGCCAGGCCTGCCGCCCTGCTGAAAAAGGATGTGGAAACCGCATTTCTTCTGTTATTCTCCAGTTGCTTGTCCGGCCTTTTCCTGCCATAGGTTTCTGCCGCCTGCATAACCTTTTCCTGGCTGTTTTCCGGTTCTTTCTCCGGCTCCAAATCATAGGTATGGGGAAACCGTCTGATTCTCCGCGGTTCCCGGACAGCAGTATCTTTTTCTTCCGGCTTCTCCGCTGTTTTGGTTTCCGGCCTGTGTCCTGCCTCCATGTTTCTTGCGGATGCCCTCGGCCTTACCTCCTGTACGGCTTCGCCAGGCTGGTTCTGGTGTACTGCTATGAGATAGGACTGCATGTCCTCATTCTGTTCATAAAAAATAAAATAGCCTTCCAGAGGGGTAGCATAGCCGTCCTCAAAAAAGAGCCAGGCTTCCTGCTCATCGACACTGGCCTCCCCGATTCGGATCTGTTTGGAAAAATATCTGCGTGCCGTCATTTCCCATCCGGGCCCTTCCTTTGCTGCACCGTAAATAAAATAGTACCGGATTTCCCCTTCTTTTTCAGTTTTTCCATACAGGCAGAAATCTGCGGACTTGTCCCCGCTCCGGTTTTGGGAAAGATAAGTATATACGTAGTCTTCTATGTATATTTTGTGACAGGGGTCCACGTCGCCTGCCTGTACCACATTTTTAGGAATCTGCATACTGCCACCGCCTTTTTTTCTTTCAATATAGCAAAGAAAGGACGCATATTTTGGCGGAACACGCGGCAATGCCCATATTCTTTTCGACAAAAGACGGCAAACAACATTAGATATACTATGCGGCTATCCGTATGATCAAAAAAAGCCAGGCACGGGAATGGAAACCGGCCTGACTTAGTAAACTTATTCAAAACGGAAAATAGTTATACTGTGGTAATCTTTCCCCGGCCCGAAAACGGCGGACGGGAAATCCGGTTCATTGGCAGTATCCGGATAGAACTGGGTCTCCAGGCAATAGGCGGTACGGTTTCCATAGTTTGCTCCGCCTTTTCCTGTCTGCTCGGCCATCCCGTTGCTGGTATAGAACTGCACCCCGGGAAGATCGGTAAATACCTTCATGGTCCTGCTTCCTGAAGGGTTGGAAGCAGCAGCCACAAGCCTCACATTCCCGTCGTAATTATCCAGACACCAGTTATGATCGTAGCCTCCCACCATTTCCAGCTGATCCCATTCCTTATCAATCTCTTCCCCTATTTTCCTGGGTGTATTGAAGTCCATGGGAGTCCCCTCTACGGGTAACAGTTTTCCGGTGGGGATGGCGCCGGGCACAATCTCCGTGAAATATTTCGCATGGATCGTTACCAGATGCTCGGATATCTCTCCCGCATCATGGCCGTCCAGATTGAAATAGGAATGGTTGGTCATATTGATGATGGTATTTTTATCACTGGTTCCCCGGTATTCAAGCTTCAGTTCGTTTTCCTCATTTACCGTATAGGTAACCTGAAGTGTTTTATTTCCGGGAAATCCCATATCTCCGTCCGGCATAGCAACGGAGAAGGTTACGCCGTTGTCTGTCTCCTGTACTTCCCATATTCTCTTATGGACTCCCAGCTCCTTGTGGCTGTGGAGATTATTGACACCATCATTGGGATCGAGATGGTATTCAACGCCGTCCAATGTAAAGCCGGCATTGGCGATACGGTTGGCATTGGGGCCGATAACCGCTCCGAAGAAACATCCATTTACAAAATATTCAGACAATTTATCATAGCCCAGCACCACATCTGCCGCCCTGCCGTCTTTGTCCGGCACGATTAAATCCACAAGGATGGCGCCGTAATTCATTACCTTTGCCTTCATTCCCCTGCTGTTTGAAAGGGTATAAAGATAAACCTCTTTTCCTTCTCTGGTCGAACCAAAAAGTTCTTTCTGCACTCCCATGTAATCCTCTCCCTTCTGCGTGCTCGGGCACGCATTCACGCAAACTGTTTCTGCTACATTTCCACTCTGCCTTCCAGCGCGCGCAGCAGAGTGACTTCGTCTATATATTCCAGATCACCGCCTACCGGGACACCGCTGGCAATTCTTGTTACCTTGATTCCTGTGGGTTTGATCAGCTTTCCTATATACATGGCCGTCGTTTCCCCTTCCAGGCTGGAATTGGTGGCAATGATCACTTCCTTCACCTCTCCGGTAAGGCGGTGCATCAATTCCTTCAGCTTGATATCATTGGGGCCGATTCCCAGCATGGGGGAAATAGCTCCGTGAAGGACATGGTATACGCCCTCGTATTTGCCGGTTTTTTCATAGGCAGCCAAATCCCTGGTGTTTTCCACCACCATAATGACGGAGTGATCCCTGCGGTCGTTGGCGCAGATGGGACATTTTTCGGAATCGGTAAGCGTAAAGCATTCTTCACAATACCGCACATGTTCCTTGGCATCCGTCATGGTCCTGGCAAGCCTTTCCACCTTGGCCGCCGGCATATTAATGATATGAAAGGCCAGCCGCTGGGCGGATTTGCTTCCGATCCCGGGCAGGCCTGCCAGCTCATCGATCAACTTATTAATGTATCCGCTGTAAAGGTCCATCAGAAAGGAAAGCCTCCGCCAAGACCGCCGGTCATCTTCCCCATCATCTCCGTATTGGCTTCTTCCGCCATACGCAGGGCTTCGTTGGCAGCTGCCACCACAAGATCCTCAAGCATTTCGATATCATCCGGATCCACCACTTCTTCGGACAGCTTCACTTTGGTAATCTCTTTTTTCCCGGTTACGGTAACTTCCACCGCACCGCCTCCTGCCTTTGCCGTAAATTCCTTGGTTTCCAGTTCCTTCTGGCTCTCTTCCATCTGGCGCTGCATCCTCTGTGCCTGCTTCATCAGGTTATTCATATTTCCGGGCATACCGCCTCCCGGGAATCCGCCTCTCTTTGCCATAATCCGTTATGACCTCCTTATTATTTGCTTTCGTTATAATTTCGTGTGACTATTCTTCTTCTATTTCCATGTGGATGATTTGTGTTAAATCCACGTAGGAGTCCTCAAAATCCCTGTCAGCACGGGAGACTGTCATAGTTACCTCCACCTGCTTCCCGGAAAATTCGGAAAGAAGCTTTTCCAGTTCTTCCTTGTTTCCCTCCTGCTTCAGGAAATAATCCGAAGCCAGGCCATCCTCCAGCACTACCATCAGCCGGTTGTCACCGCCCAGACTCAGTTTTGCTTTTTTGAGATATTGTTTCATCGGCATAGCCGTCTGTCCCACAAGGGTGGGCCAATTGGCTACAATCCGGGATACATCCTCCGGTATGGCTTTCGGTAAATCTGCTGCCAAAAAGGCGTGGGACGCCTTTTCCTGTCCCGGCGGCGCAGCGGCGGCCTGGGGAGCGGCGCCTGGTGATGCCTGCATGACCACTCCTTTTTCCAGCTGCTGTTCCACCGCCCGGATCCGATCCAGCAGCGAATCCTGACTGACCTCCATCTGCGGACGGCACAGCTTAATCAGGGCCATTTCAATTATTATCCTCTTCTGCCCCGCATAGCGTATTCTGCCGGAAAGCTCGGAAAATTCCCGGATATAACGCATAATGGCATCGGTCTGGGCCATATCCGCTTCTTCTTTCAGCCGAAGCAGGTTATCTGTAGAAACGTCCACCACATCCTCTATAGCCCCATCTTCTGAGGTTTTTATCAGCAAAAGGTTACGCAGATACCAGGTGAAATCCGATACAAACTGGGACAGTTCCCTTCCCTGCATGACGATTTCTTCCAGAATGCCGATACAGCCCGTCACGTTACGTTCCAGCACGGCCCGCAGAAGCCTGCTGAAAACCTCGGTATCCACGGCACCAAGCACATCCAGCACCATATCATAGGTGAGTTCCTTCCCATAATGGAAGGCGATGCACTGATCCAGAAGGCTGAGGGCATCACGCATGGATCCGTCCGCCGCTTTTGCCACATACCGAAGGGCTTTTTCCTGGACTTCCTGTTTTTCCTGTACCATCAGTTCCCGGAGTCTGTCGGTGATGGTCTCGATGGAAATTCTCTTAAAGTCGTACCTCTGGCACCGGGACAGGATGGTTACCGGGATCTTGTGCACCTCTGTGGTCGCTAAAATAAATATAACATAGGAGGGTGGTTCCTCCAGGGTTTTCAAAAGGGCGTTAAAGGCTCCTATGGAGAGCATATGCACTTCGTCGATAATATAAACCTTAAAACGTCCCTCCGCCGGAGAGTAGGATACCTCATCCACAATTTCACGGATGTTGTCCACACCGTTGTTGGAAGCCGCATCGATTTCTATCACATTCATGCTGGCAGCTGCCGCAATGGAACGGCAGCTGCGGCATTCCCCACAGGGAGAGCCGTCCACCGGATGCTCACAGTTGACGGCTTTCGCAAAAATTTTAGCTATGGTTGTCTTGCCTGTCCCTCTTGTCCCGCAGAACAGATAGGCATGGCCGATACGGTCCGCCTCTATCTGGTTTCTTAATGTGGTGACAATGTGGTCCTGGCCCTTTACGTCCTCAAAACGTTCCGGGCGGAATTTACGGTAAAGAGCTGTGTAAGACATTATTTACCTCTTCTTAATCGCCGAAGCTGATTCCCAGCATCTTGGCTTCTTTTACTATGGAAGAATTAGGATCCACCATCTTCAGTTTTCCGGCGACTTCCTCCAGGGGTACTTTCACGATTTCCCGGTTCTTGTAGCCGACCATGAAGCCGTACTCCCCTTTCAGGATCAGTTTGCCGGCCTCCGATCCAAGGCGGCTTGCAAATACTCTGTCGTACGGGCAGGGGGTTCCGCCTCTCTGGGTATGGCCGGGTACGGTCACGCGCACTTCCATGCCGCTTTTCTTTGCAATCTGATCCGCAATCTCATAGGAAACGGAAGGGTAGGTATAACTCTCCAGTTTTTTCTTATATTCTTTTTTGCTCAGTTTGGCATCTTCTTTGGATATGGCGCCTTCGGCCACGGCGAGGATGGTAAACCGGCTGCCTCTGTCATGGCGTTCTTTGATGGCATCAACCACCTTGTTAATATCATAAGGGATTTCCGGAATCAGGATAACATCCGCCCCGCCTGCCATTCCGGCATTCAGGGTCAGGAAGCCCACTTTGTGCCCCATAACCTCCACAATGAACACCCTGCCATGAGAGGCGGCTGTGGTATGAATGTTATCAATGGCATCTGTAGCGATATTTACCGCGCTTTGGAAACCAAAGGTCATATCGGTTCCCCATAAGTCATTGTCTATTGTCTTGGGAAGGGTAATCACGTTCAGGCCTTCCTCCTTCAGCAGGTTGGCCGTCTTATGGGTTCCGTTCCCTCCCAGGATAACCAGGCAGTCCAGCTGAAGCTTGTGGTAGTTCTGCTTCATGGCTTCCACTTTGTTCAAACCGTTTTCATCCGGATCCCGCATCAGCTTAAAGGGCATCCGGCTGCTGCCTAAAATAGTGCCGCCTTTTGTGAGGATACCCGAAAAATCGAAGCCGGTAAGCATGCGGAATTTCCCGTAAATCAGCCCCTTGTAGCCGTCCAGAAAGCCGTAAATTTCCACTTGCTCCTTGCCGTTGAACAGTGTCTTGGCAACGCCTCTCATTGCTGCATTCAGAGCCTGACAGTCCCCGCCGCTGGTTAACATTCCAATTCTTATCATGGACAGAACCCTCCTTTACCTTTGTTTTATACAATATATCCCGGGCAGCACCTTCTCCCGCCGGAAAACCATCAAAAAACAATGCCGGAAATCCTGGAGGAAAACCTTTCGCAGATTTGGCCGGCGATTCTATTATGCAGCTTATAATACACTGTTATTTTTATGCAGTGCCGTAAATGTGGGGGCCTGCTGAATAGTTACAATTATACAATGTTTTGACGGCTTGTACAATGTTTTTTTCAGGGGGCGGGTATCACTAATGCACAGTAACAACAGTTCATACAGGTCTGAACTGTTACTATCACCCCGGGCGAAGGACAGCCGGAGACCACAGCATATAAATACCGCCGGACTCAGGATATGTGAGGACCGGCGGCAGTGTATTTTTAGCAGGGAAGGCCTTCTTTGAAGAGCACGACGCCTTTTGCGGGCAGAAGGATGTCGTCACCGGCACGGTACTGTTTTCCGGTGAGGAGATCGGTCCCCGGCTTTTCGGCTGTCAGCTTCTCTTCCCGAGAGTTATGGTTCAGGAAGAACAGGAAGTTCGTTCCGTCTTTTTGGCGCAGGGTGATTTCCACGCCGGCGCAGGGCTTGAATACGGGTGTTATGTTCTGTTCCTGAAGAACCATTTCAAGGAAATCGGCATAGAAGTCCACGCCGGATCGGGTGGCCACATAGTAGGCAAATCCCTCTCCCAGTTCATTTCTGGACAGCACAGGAGTTCCCTTATAAAAATCCTTATCGTAGCAGGCCAGGGCTTTTGCGTGTTCCATATGCATGATGTCGCAGATTACGCCGGATTCATATTCTTTGCCGTTCCAGGAAAAACTGTTTTTCATATAGGCGGGCAGCGCGTCGGTTTCTTCCACCCATATGCCGAGGATATCCCGCAGCTTTCCGGGATAACCCCCGGTGAACACAAGATCGTTTTCATCCACAAGTCCGCTCAGGAAGGTGGTCACAAAGGTACCTCCGGCGGATACAAACCTGCGGATTTTCTCATCTGTCCCGGGTTTCGTCATATACAGCACGGGTGCAATTACCACCTGATAGCCGTCAAGGGAATCTTCCGCGGAAATGATGTCTACGGATATGTTTCTGTCATAGAGTGCGGTATAGTAATTGGCAAGCTCATCCATATACTTCAGGTCACAGCTGGGGCCTGCCGAATATTCCAGCGCCCACCAGTTATCCCAGTCCACAAGCATGGCGACGCGGGAGGGCGTCCTGGCATCCAGGGTGGCGGCACCCAGCTGCTCCAGCTCCGCCCCCAGCCGGCTCACTTCCCGGAATACTCTTGTATGTTCCGTGCCGACGTGATCGATCACCGCACCGTGGAATTTCTCACAGGCACCGATGCTTCTGCGCATCTGGAAAAACATGACCGTATCCGCGCCATGGGCCACAGCCTGGTAGCTGATGAGACGCATTTCACCGGGGCGCTTCAGGAGATTATAGGGCTGCCAGTTGGTCACGCTGGGAGTCTGCTCCATGAGCATGAAGGGGGCTCCCTGCTTCAGTCCTCGCATCAGGTCATGACGCATGGCAACCAGGGCCGGCGGGTCGGTGGGGTTGGGATAGTTATCCCAGGATACCAGATCCATGTATCTGGCCCATTTCTGGTAGTCCAGTGGTTTATAGAAGCCCATCAGGTTGGTGGTTACCGGGATATGCGGGGTAACCGCTTTAACCGCTTCATATTCCCCCAGGTAGTTGCGGAGCATGGAATCGGAGTTGAATCTGCGGTAATCCAGGGAAATGCCCTGAAATGTGGTGCGATCCTGGGCGAAATGTTCGCTTTGCAGGTTGGGGACGACAATTTCATCCCAGTCATAAAACGTATGGCCCCAGAAGCTGGTATTCCAGGCTTTGTTAAGAGCTTCCATGGAGCCGTATTTCTCCTTCAGCCAGACGCGGAAGGCTTTTTCGCAGTTTTCGCAATAGCATTCCCCGCCGTATTCATTGGATATATGCCAGGCTACAATGTTGTCACAGGTTCCATAGCGTTCTGCCAGCTTACGGGCGAGGGCTACGGAATATTTCTGATAGACAGGGCTGTTGGGGCAGGAATTGTGCCTGCTTCCGAACTTTCTTCTTATACCGCTGAATTCCGTGCGCAGCACTTCCGGGTATTTTTTGGCCATCCAGGCCGGGTGAGCTGCCGTTGAAGTGGCCATTACCACTTTCAGATCATTTTTGCGGACAAGCTCCATAATTTTATCCAGACGTTCAAAGCGGTATGTCACTTCGTCAGGCTGTAGGGCCGCCCAGCTGAAAACGTTCAGTGTGACACAATCTATCCCGGCAAGACGGAACATGCGCATGTCCTCTTCCCATACCGCTTCGTCCCACTGCTCCGGGTTATAATCCCCTCCATATAACATTTTATTTACCATAGTACTCCTATCTGCCCGCAGAGGGCGGGCCCGTTATCTGTTTATTTTCAGGACTGCCGGGTCCCTTCCCCATTACCTGTTTTATACCTGCCAGTCAAAACGGGTGCACAGCCATTCGCAGCTTAATGCAAACCAGTGGGCCACATGGGGATAATCGTCCCCCACCTCCCGGGTACACATGGACAGCCCGTGGTGTCCGTGTTCAAAAAGATGGCATTCTGCAGGAATGCCGTGCTCATACAGGCTTTTTACAAAGCGCATGGTATTGGTCACGCTCACGCAGTCGTCATCCATGGTATGCCAGCAGAAAGCAGGCACGGTCCCGTCGTCCACCTGATCCTCCAGGGAGAAAAAAGCTTCCTCCTCCGGCGTCGGATCCGCTCCCAAAAGGGCACGGAAACTATCATGCCATTCGGGATGGGTTTCTTTTGCGGCGGAAATCACGGGGTAGGAAAGGATCATGGCGTCCGGCCGGTTCTGCCGGCCGGTAACCGGATACAGGGCACGCAGTCTGCCGCTGTTCCAGTGGACACCCAGGCTGGCTGCCAGATGGCCGCCGGCTGAAAAGCCGCATACTGCGATTTTTTCCGGATCCACACCGTATTCACCGGCATGCTCCCGGATATGTACCACACTCGCGGAAAGCTCACATAAAGGGGTAAAACCGGTTGCCGGGCGTTCCCCTTCCTTTCCGGTGGTACTGTAATAGAGGACAAAAACCTGGAAACCCTTTGCAAAATAAGCTTCCGCGATTGGATCCGCTTCCCTGTCGGAGCAAAATTTATAAGCGCCGCCGGGGCAGATCACCACGCAGGGACGTACCTTCCTGTGGGCCATTTCTTCAGAATAGGGATGCAGGTAACCGTCCAGAAGGGCACGGGATTCCTGAAGGGGATGAATTGACACTGTTTTCATGTTATACCTCCTACACAGCGCAGGCTTGCCTGCGATACTGCATTAATCAATTGCGTTCACTCCTGTAGTACCGGATCTTGTGTATAGAAATCGAACCCACGCAAAGCGCGGGTCCAATCTCTTTATACAATATCCTGCAGGTACCGTCAATACCGGCTTTTCGTGACCGGTCCGTAACCGCCCGGATTTGTCCGGCCTGTTATATCAGCCCTTCACACCGGCGAAGGCAACGCCTTCCACAATGTATTTCTGTCCGATGCTGTATACAATAATAATGGGAATGACCGAACATACGGTACCGGCCATAATAGCGCCATAGTCGGCTGAAAACTGCTGCTGGAAGGATGCCAGTCCGAGCTGGATGGTTTTCAGCTTGTCGCTGTCCAGATAAATCATGGGGCCCATGTAGTCATTCCATACGCTGTTAAATGTGAGGACGGTAAGGGTTGCCAGACCGTTCTGGGACAAGGGCAGAATGATTTTACGGTATATGCCGAAGGTGGAGCAGCCGTCGATCTTGGCCGCCTCATGCAGGCTGCCCGGAATGCTGAGCATATTCTGGCGGAGAAGGAATACGCCGAAGGCGCTGAATGCCTGCAGTACAATGAGGGACAGGTGGGTATTATACATACCGAAAGACTTTACCACGATAAACTGGGGAATCATGATGGCATGCCAGGGCACCATCATGGTAGCCAGGTAAGCCACGAAAATCTTATCCCTTCCGGGGAACTGCAGCTTGGTAAAGGCAAATGCCGCCAGGGAGCAGGTGAACAGCTGGAGCAGGGTAATGATAACCGCCAGCTTCAGGGTGTTCAGGAAATACTGCAGGAAGGGGATGCTCTGCCACACCTTTTCATAATTCAGGGTACGGAACACTTCCGGGATCCACTTTACGGGATAGGAGAAAATCTCCGTATTCAGCTTAAAGGAAGCGCTGACCATCCACACGAAGGGAACCAACATTGTAAATGCCACGATACAGCAGAAAATAAAAATCACAATGGAGCTGACTTTTACTTTCTTTTTGTTCTGTTGCTGTGCTTGTTTTGCCATTGCGGACCTCCTTTAATCTTCATTTACCCAGTTTTTCTGACCCTTCCACTGAATCAGGGTGATAATCAGAATGATAACAAACAGGAAGTAAGCGATTGCGGATGCATAGCCCATCTTCCATTCCCCGAACGCCTCTTTGTAAATACGGAATACGAGCACGCTGGTGGCTCGTCCCGGCCCTCCCTGGGTGGTTACGTTGATGATATCGAATACCTGGAAGGATGCGATAAAGCAAAGGATAGTAACCATGAAGGTGGTGGGGGACAGCATGGGCCAGGTCACATTCCAGAAAATCTTCCAGGAATTGGCGCCGTCTATCTGCGCCGCTTCATACAGATGGTTGGGAATGCTCTTTAAGCCGCCCATGAACATAATCATATAATAACCGGCCTGTTTCCATACTACCACAATAATAACTGTGAGCAGGGCCGTTTTGGTGGACATAAACCATTTGGGCAGATGCTCCTGTGCGATACCGATTGCGCGCAGCACCTGATTGACAGGCCCGTCTACGGGCTGGAACAGCAGCATCGCAATACAGCCGATAGCTACCATGGAAGTCAGGTTGGGGAAGAAAAATACGGTTTTGAAAAAACCGCCGCCAAACAGCTTCCGGTTAAGAGCCAGGGCCAGTATCAACGAAAAGGCTATGGTGAGAGGCACACTGACAACGGAGTATACCAGATTGTTCACAAGAGCCGCCTTAAACTGGGAATCACCGAACATTTTTATATAATTGCTGATTCCCACAAAATTCCATTTGAAACCGTTATAGTCCGTAAAGCTGATTAACAGTCCCAGAATAATCGGAATGGCTGTAAAGATAAAAAATCCGATGAAGTTGGGGAGCAGATACAGGTATCCTGAAATAGCTTCTTTTCTTGCTGCCCTGCTCATCCGTTTCTTAGGTTGTTTCTTCGCGGAAGCTGCCATGCATTTTCCCTCCTTTTTTTGTATATGCCCATGCCCCGGGGCGCGGCATATCCTACTCGCTAAAATCCGGCGCCCCTGTTAAAGGCGCCGGATTCATGCGGTTTCCCCAAGTACAGTAACTGTACTATTGTTGTCTTAGTTCATAATCTCGTCACGTAACTCGGCGTAATTTTTGAATGTATCGTCCAGTGACTGCTCATCCAAAAGATAAAGTTCCCACTCCTGTCTGTAAGCTTCAATCAGGGAAGCATAACCTTCTTCCCCTTTCTGCTCATCTTTAATCTTAGCAGAAAAACGATAGTCTACTCCCGGAACATTTACCTGTGATTTATATACTTCCAGGGCTTCATCCGTCGTGTAAGAGGGAACGTCACGGTTTTCCGCAATAATTGATGTTCCTTCGGGGGAAGTGCAGTAAAATTCAATAAATTTATATGCCGCTTCCGGATTCTTGGATGCCGATGAAACTACCAGATAAGAACTCTGTCCAACACTGGATCCTTCCGGTTCTCCTTCAAAAATCGGCAGAGGAGCCGCACCCCATTCAAAATCAGCTTCCATCAGACGGAACATCCAGTCGCCGTTGATCATGGTGTAAATGTTGCCGGCTTCAAAGTAAGCCTTAATATCAAAGGTACCTGAAGTCATTTCTGCAATGCCGGGAGCACTCTGATCTTCGATATACATACGATGCTGAATCTGTGCAAATTCTTTTGTTCTGGTCAGGTTTTCATCATCCAGGTATTCGCCTGTGGGGATAGCTCCCAGGTTAGGCGTCCAGTTAGGCATAAGGCCTCCCCAGTATTTGGTTCCGTCTTGTTCACCGGTCAGCTCCTTAATCAGGTCAAGGTATTCATTCCAGGTGAGGTTTTCCGGATATGCAATCCCTTTTGCATCGAACAGTTCTTTGTTATAGAACATCATCCAGCAGGATCCGCTGGTGGGATATCCGTAGAAAGAACCGTTTTCATCGGTAACGCCTGCAAGGGAAGTGTCCTTAATGGGGCTTAAATCCACGCCTGTGCTTTCCGCATAGGGAGCCAGGTCTACAAATGCGCCGTTGGCTGTATACTGTGCCATCTGCGCAGGTGAGCGGACCCAATAAACATCAGCATCTGTGGAGCCGCCCGCTGTCATAACCTTAACCTTATCGTCGTAGTCGCCTTCTGCGATGCTGTGGCCTACAACTTCGATATCGCTGTTAGCAGCGTTAAAGGCTTCCATTTCTTTGGTGGCTACCTTTTCAAGATCGGTGGAATAATAGAAATTAATAACTGTCTTATCTGTGCTTGCTGCAGCTTCGCTTCCTGCGGCTTCGGTCTGTGCAGCCGTATCACCGGCTGCAGAGGAAGAACCGGCAGCGTTATCGGAAGAGCCGCCTGCGCATCCTGCCAGCATGGTCACTGCCATTGCTGCAGTAAGAAGAATGCTTAATGCTTTCTTTTTCATAATTGCCTCCTTTGGACTTAAACAACTTGTTTCGTGTTTCCTGATGGTTTTATTATAACTGCTGTACCAATTCTGGAAAGTCTCAAAAAATCTACACCTTTTGTATAAAGAAAATCGTCTTATTTTGTGCATCTTTTCAAAGAAACTCGGCATTTACACTTTATATGTGCCCTTAACAAGTATTTTAAGCATAAAAAAGAGGATGAGATTTTCTACACCCATCCTCTGAAACAATCATACGGAAAAAAGATAATTATACCTAGCAAACCTGCCCGGACCGCTGCGATGAATCCTCATTTCCGATATTATTTTATTTTTGCGCTTCTTTTTTCACATTTTCTTCTGCCTGTAATGCATTTCTGCCCTTCAGGTAATCCTCTATTGCTGTGTCAAGGCTTTTTTCCCCGCTCAAATAGTGAGTTGCCTCTTCATTAAAAACATCTCTCAAATCCCGGTACAAAAGATGTTTTCCCTCTTCATTCTGCAGGATAGCGTCGAAGAAAAAGCCAACCTGTGTAATTCCCGCATTCTTAATATAGCTTTCCCTGCTGCCCTCCGTGTAATAAGAAGGGAAGCAGTAATTGGATGCCAGGATGGAAGCCCCTTCCTCCCCGCAGCAGAACTCCAGGAATTCAAAAGCGTTTTCCGGGTGGCTGCTGCGGGAGGAAACTGCCAGGTAGGAATTGCTGCCGACCGAGGTACCGTCCTCCGCTCCCCGGGTAAGAGGAAGGGGCGCAGCATTCCACCGGCAGTTTTCCGTTCTGGACTCCTCCAGGTTCTGAAGAATCTGAATTGTCCAGTCTCCGTTGATCATCATTCCGATTTCCCCATCCAGGAAGGTGGTATATCCGGGTGATATTGTTTCCATTTCCTTAACATTCGGATGGCTGTGTTCGATATTGTACAGCCGGTTCATCAGTTCCAGAAAATCCCTGGTTGCCGGCAGTTCATCATCATACAGATATTCCCCCAGCTCCAGCGCCCCCAGGTTCGGCACCCATATAGGCAGATAGCCGCCCCATCGTTGTGTTCCTTCGGGCTGGCTTTCCTTAATCTGCTGCGCAAGAAACGCGTATTCCTCCCAGGTCATCTGACCGGGATATTCCAGCCCCAGCTCGTCAAAGATATCTTTATTATAGAAGAGCAGCCATATATTCTGGATAAAGGGAAGGGAGTAAATCCGTTCATCCAGCTGCACAATATCCAGGGACTGGCCGTATTTTGAAATATCCAGAGAACTGCCGTTAATTCTGTCGGACAGGTCATACAGAAGATCCGCTTCCGCCATCCGGTTGGATTTGGACGGCTGCCGGATCCAGGCAATATCCACACCTTCCCCCTCGGACAGAATACGCATGATTTCATCATCGTAACCGTCGTCATCCACATAACGCATTTCCACTTCAGTGGTGCTACTCTGCGCATTGAACACGCTGACCAGATCTTCCATATAGGGCTTGCTTACCGTCACATCGTAACAGATTATTTTCTGTTTACCCGCGGTCTGGGTTTCGTCCTCCGCCGTACCGGTATTTTGGCTTTCCCTGCCGCAGGCTTCCAGCAGGAAGCAGGCCAGCGCTGCCGTCAGCAGCATATAAAATACTTTCCTTTTCTTTTTCATCGCGTATCCTTCAGATCCATATTCTTCACATTATGAAGGTAATCATATATCTTTAGATCATTCACAAGCTTCACTACTTCCGCCATGGAATCCAGATCGAATTTCTTGAGAATGTTGTGGATATGGCGTTTTAATGTGGTCATTTCCACACAGCGCATGGAACAGATTTCCGAACGCTCATAGCCCTGGCGCAACAGATCCAGGATGTCAATTTCAGTCTGTGTCAGCTGGGTGACGAGCATCAGGTTATACAGGAAGCTGTCCTCGCTCTGCTTTACCCGCTGGAATTCCCGCCGGATTTTCTCAGCGATAACGGGGCGGATAGGGGAGCGTCCGGCATAGGCGTCCTTGACACAGGTGATCAGCTCTTCCTGCCTGGAATTCTTCAGGACATAGTCGGAAACGCCAAGCTTAAAAGCCTGGAATACGTTTTCATCATCCTCATAGGAAGTCAGGATAATGATCTTCACCTGGGGATATTGGGAAAGGATCTGGCTTGCCGCGTCCAGACCTGCGGTCCTTGTCTCCATTTCAATATCCATTAATATGACATCCGGCTGGCAGAGCACGGTTTTCATCACTGCCTCATATCCGTTCTGGACGGCAGCCACCACCTCCAGTTCACTGTCCTTTTCCAAAAGTCTCTGGTATTTTTTTAAAAGAGCGGGCATATCCTCTGCAATCAGTACTTTAATCATTTCTGGCTCCCATCTGTGATTTCCAATCAGCAGTATTAAAGGCGGCTCACCGGAAGATAAATGTGAAATACGGTTCCTTTTCCGACTTCGCTTTCCACATCTATTTTCCCCCCGGAATCCGTAATTATTTTATGGGTTAAAGATAATCCCATTCCCCAGCTTTTCGTCATGGGCTTTGAGGTGAAAAAAGGAGTAAAGATATTCACCATATCCTCTTTGGGGATTCCGCAGCCGTTATCCGCAATATCTATAATACCCCATCTGCTGTCTTCCAGAAGCATTACCTGTATTTTTTTGGTTTTTTCCCCGGTCTGCTTCAGTGCATCGCAGGCATTGTTCAGCAGATTAATCAGCGCCTGTTTTAAAAATTCTTCATCCGCAAACACGCAGGGGTCTTCTCCCGGCACGCTCACAGTCCATTCGATGTCCGTTTCCGGCCGCGATCCCTTCAGTTCCTCCACCGTTTCCCTGACCACTCCGCCCAGCTGGAGCTGGCGGAAATTCATGGTATTATCACGGATATGTCTGTGGATATCATCAAGCCGTTCATAAAGAGCCTCGCAATGCTCCACGAGAAGCCCTTTGTCTTCTTCCTTTTCCTCCCTTACTTCCAGGCTTTCCACCTCGGCCTGCAGGTTCAGCAGCTCATTTTTCATAAAATGACAGAATACCCGTGTGGACATGTTAACCGCATTGATGTTTTGGGATACCTCCAGACTGTAGTTCTCCATTTTGCTGCGGATAACATTCAAACGGTAGCTCCATGCGATCATAAGCAGGATAAACAGCAGGATGATATAAGGAAGGGTACGGTACAGGGGGATGTAACTGTTCATAAAAAGAATTTTGTAGGTAACCACATCCATGGCCTTGGAGTATTTTATCATCTGCATAGGCAGCCGGCCCATAAACATAAGGTAGCAGATAATCAGCATAAAGTAAGAAATCAATATAATAATCAGGGATATCCGGTACACCTTAATATGAGGGACCCGGAGGATATTAAGCAAAATACTGCCCAGGCAGACAAACAGCAGGATGAAATTCATGACGGAAATCACGGTGCTGAAAACACTCCAAAGCCGTTCAATGCCCGACACGGTCAATAATTCCGGGTATAAAAAGGAATAGGCACGGATATATACCTGGGGACTGCAGACCAGATATTCCAGCAGGAAGAATACCCCCACAGCCGGAAGGGCTTTTTTGCATCTCTTCCTCTCTTCCTGCTTCATGAAGGAGGAAGCAAATATCAGATTGCTTGCCGTAAACAGGATACAGCTCACGTTCAGGCAGTTGATAATGGCTTCCTTGGATATCTTCAGCGAATACAGCCTGGCGGCCATCCCCCGCGGCACGAGGAAGTATTTGAGGAAAATGCTCAGGTTAAAGGAAGATTTACAAAAATATAAAATGAAAAAGCACAGTGATGTTATAAAGAAAAAAAGCACCAGGAACATGGAAAACAGCTGCATAGTCCGGTACTCGGAACGGGTAAACAGCAGCAGCACGATCACCACGGCGCATACAAGCATCAGATATATCATAAACAAGGTCCTCTCCGCCCGGGTTTTCATGCATGGATACGCATACTTATGCAACCATATCCCTACATACACAAATAGTATACACATTTGTGTCCATACGGGCATCTGTATCTTACAATAATTGGCCGGGAGTGTCAACGGAATGGGGATTTGACAGGGAATATTCATTATAAATACGCATGATATTCTGCAGAAGATCCATGTGCTCAAAATCCTTATGATATACCATATTGATTTCCCTGGTCATACTCAGGTTTTCTATCGGAAGCCCTATCAACTTTCCTTTTTTCAGTTCATTGGCACAGGCACTTCTGGCAAGAATGGATACTCCGAAATCCCGTCGCACCAGATCCTTGATGGTAGCCACATTGTCTACTTCCAGTATAACATTAAACTCATCCAGCGATACATTGTTGCTTTCCAGATGAGAGATAAAAAGGTTCCGGGTCCCGGAATCGGGAAGCCGCAGAATCAGGTTTTCCTTTTTCAGCTCATTCAGCGTGACCATACTTTTCCGGGACAGCGGGTTTTTATTGGATACGGCGAGAATCAGGGAATCCGTATCCAGCATGATGGTATTGAAATTAGAATCCGTAATACGGCCCTCCACTATTGCCAGATCAATCTCATAGGTTTTCAGCTTCATATAAAGATTATTTATAGTGTCAGAAATAATTGTTATCATTGTTTTCTTACTCACACTGCTGTATCTGGCCAGGACTTCCACCATGATATTGCTTTCGGAGGTATGGGTGATCCCCACCGTTATCTTCCTTGCGTGCTCTTTTTCTTCCTTCAGGCTCTGTTCCAGGTTCTGATAGAGGCTGTCAATCCTTTTGGCATACTTGATCACAATATCCCCTTCCCTGGTAAGCTTTAGATTCCCCTCTCCCCGGGTGAAAATGGTGACCCCCAGCTCCTTCTCCAGCTGTCTGACATGCTGGCTCACCGCGGGCTGGGTAAGGGACAGTTTCCGGGCGGCCTGGGTAAAGCTGTGCAGTTCGTTCACCGTCAGCAGGGTGATAAGCTTGGAATCAATCACGGATTTCCTCCTTATAAATTTTTATGATGTAGTGGTTATAAATCATAATTTGCCTTTATAATTTTCGTTGATATAATTGTACCATAGAAGAGAAATATAGCAATACAAGGGGGAATTTTCCATGAAAGAATTTTACGGCAGCCTGAACGAGTCCACCCTCGTCCTGCTTTCCTTATCCATCATACTGTTTGCAGGCTTTCTGCTCACCAGACTGACAAAAAGGCTTCATCTGCCCAATGTCAGCGGCTATATTCTGGCCGGTGTACTGATAGGCCCCCAGGTGGCGGCGCTTGTGCCCGCCCATATCCTGTCTCATATGAGCTTTATCAGCGATGTGGCCCTGGCTTTTATCGCCTTCGGTGTGGGAAAGTTTTTTAAAAAAGAGGTCCTTCTGAAAACGGGCTGGAAAGTGGTAATTGTTACTCTTTGGGAGTCTGTGCTGGCCGGAGTCCTGATCACGTTAAGTATGCGTTTCCTATTCCATTTATCCTGGGATTTCTGTCTGATTCTGGGGGCCATTGCAACGGCGACGGCGCCTGCAAGCACCATGATGACGATCCGGCAGTACCGGGCAAAGGGGGATTTTGTGAATATCCTGCTGCAGGTGGTAGCCCTGGATGATGTGGTCTGCCTGCTCATATTCAGCGTTGTGGTTGCGGCGGTCAATGCCGGCCGGAACGGCCAGGTACGGCCGGGGGATGTACTGCTTCCCATTTTTTATAACCTCGCAGCGCTTGGGATCGGTTTTCTTTGCGGTTACCTGCTTTCCAGGCTGATAACGCCTGCCCGGAGCAAGGACAACCGGCTTATCCTGGCTATCGCCATGCTCATGGGGATTTCCGGGCTGTGCTCCGCCTTTGACCTCTCGCCTCTGCTTTCCTGCATGGTGTTCGGCGCTTCCTATATTAATCTGACGGAGGATAAAAAGCTGTTCCGTCAGGTAGACCGGTTTACGCCCCCCGTGCTGTCCATGTTTTTCATTATATCCGGCATGAATCTGGATTTAACAGCCCTGAAAACGGCCGGGGTAATCGGGGCCGCCTATTTCGTTATCCGCATCCTGGGAAAATACGGCGGTATGTATCTGGGCTGTGCCTTCACAAAAATGCCGGCCACTCACAAAAAATATATGGGGCTGGCGCTGATTCCCCAGGCAGGGGTCGCCATTGGACTGGCATTTCTCGGACAACGGCTGCTTCCGGAAGCTATCGGGAACCTGCTGTTAACCATCATCCTGTCCTCCTCCGTACTGTATGAGCTGACAGGACCTGCCTGTGCTAAAATGTCCTTTATCCTGTCCGGTACCATAAAAAGGGAAAAAACGGAGGGCGACGGAAAAAATACAGGGAAGGTAAAAGTGAAAAAATATCCGGATAAGAAGTCGGTAAAGCATGCGGTGTAAATATTGGGAAGAAGTCATATTTAATACTTGCAGAATGGAGAAAATTACTATAGAATATAGGTGTTGCGTTTGGAAACAGTTTTTGCAGGATGTTTTCCGGACAGCATGGAGATGTACCCAAGAGGTCGAAGGGACCGCACTCGAAATGCTGACTGGTAAGAGAACCGTTAAAAGCCGCAAACCCTTGATTTTAGGTCGTTTCTGCGGTATGCTTAAAACCTAATATTTGCTGTGTCTGCCCACAACGTCTGCCCATTTTCTATGAGGCAACAAGCGGAACCTAAAGGAAACAAAGCGACGTTGGAGGCAATCACATATATGCGGAGGAGTACCCAAGTGGTGAAGGGACCACACTCGAAATGTGGCAGGTCGCGTGAGCGGCGCGAGAGTTCGACCCTCTCCTCCTCCGCCAGTCAAGTCCAGGGGAAGGATCCCCTTTGAGATAGCCTGCTGTCACAGGCTTTCACGGTAGCCAGCCTATGCGGTGAGCATGGGCTGGCTATTTGTTTGCCCGTTCAGCGCGGACGCCGATGCCGCCATAAACGCCGCAAAGTGCTGTTGCAAATCATCCGCTGTCGCTAAATCTTCCTGCTTTAGCCACTCTGCTATCAGTTCTACAGGCGCGCCCGACGCCAGCAAGCCATTTATCATATCCGACAAACGGCTTTGGAGGTCCGATGCCGGGGCTGGGAGGGCAGGCTGTTCGACGTGCGGCAATTCCTTTGCCATAGAAGTTCTGTCAATCCATGTCATGGCATTTGCCGACGCTACCTTTGAATTAAACTCCAGATGGGCGTAGGTATTGGCCGTGATCGCAAAGTCGCTGTGCCCAAGCCATTCCTGTATCTGTTTGAGTGGCACCCCGTTTGCCAGCAAGAGCGAAGCGCAAGAATGTCGTAGATCATGGAAGCGCATACGGCGGAAACCATGCTGCTCCATAAACACAGGGAAGTTATCCGTGAGATATTGGGGCCTGATGCGGTTTCCGAGTTGATCGGTGTAAATGTACTGGCCCTCTTTCGTGTTGTAGTCCTTGCCGCAAAGTTTGCGGTAGTATTCCTGTTCTTCTTTAACAGCCATCAATTTTGCACGAAAAAGAGGAACCAGCGGGAGTGTACGGAAACTGGATTTTGTCTTTGTGGTATCGTCTACTACTAATATACATTTACCGTCCACCGTCGCAGTTGTGACAGTATGCTCAATGGTGATGGTGTTGGCCTCAAAGTCGATGGACTCCCACCGAAGCCCGACAACCTCTGCGCGGCGTAGACCGTAGAAAGCACCGAGCAAAACACCAAGCTCCAGCTTGTGCCCTCTAACAGCATCGAACAGCGCCACAGCTTCCGACTGTTTTAGAAACTTTCCTACAAAGCGTTCCGGCTTTGGTCGGTCAACTTTGTCCATGACCGAATGTTCAATCAGTCCCTTTTTCACCGCATATTTCAGCGCCTTGCCGATATTTGCATGATACTTTAGAACTGACGTTGCTTTGATGCGCTCCAGGCATTCGTCGTAGAACTCGTTGATGTCATCTGCCGCAAGACTTCGGAGATAAATCTTCCTCGATCTAAACCACGGCGCAATCGCCTTCTGCACATTCATTTGATAGCCGCCAAATGTCGTCAGCTTAACCTCCTGACGAATAACATCCAGCCATTCGTATTCCATGAAGTCGGCAAACAAAGGGTCGCCCAATTCTGGCGCTTCGGCCAATTCCTTTTCTTTGGCTTTGCGAGCGTCACGCAGCATATCCTCGGCACGTTTTTTGTTTCCCTTTACCTTTAGCCGGGTGGATTTCCCCTGCCGCTGGCGTTCACCACTTCGATCTGTCCAACTCAACACCATTTGATAGATGCCGCGCTTTTCCTCCAAGTGGCCGGAAACCTTGATTGCTTTTTTCTGTAGATGATCTGCCATTGTAACCTCCGTTCCCGCAGATAGACTCACCTACTATTGACAATCAAATTGTAACGCTCCGATCTATCTGCTGTCTACAGGTGTTGCACAAAAATTTTACTTTGTTGGCGCTGAAATATCAGACGCCGGAAGCTGCAACATTTTCATGTACTTTATGACATTGACCTTTGCAACGCGGTATTGGCGGCCCACCTTTAGCGCGGGCAAGTCGCCTCTCTTTACGAGTTTATAGACTGTCTTTGTACATATACCAAGCATTTCGGCCACCTGCTCTGCGTTGAGCACATCCGGGTAGCTCTTAAAGACGACGCGATAAACCTCTTGTGTACTGCTTTCCACATTCTCACCTCCTGTTCCTATTATCAAAACCACATGAATGAAGCCGGGCCTGCGCATAAGAACAGGTCCGGCTTCATGGTATCTGATTTCGATTTGCTATAGGTAGGGAGCCGCACCGCAGGGAATACCAAAAGAAAAACAAATGCACCCCGCAGCGCGGCGTAGTCCCTCATAAGCCATGCCGTATTTGCCACGCCCCCCGGCTGGCCCCACCAGGGGCCGGGTATGCCATAGGCTGCGGGCAGCTTTGCCGCATCATAGCCCCGCAAATGCCGCCGCTTCGCCAAAGCAAGCGCGCATCGCCGGAACTCCCCCCAAGTCTTTGACGGGTCGTGAGAAAGTATCATTATGCCCCGTGTACGTCATCGCGTCCGGCCTGCCACAGCCGGGTCGATGGGAAGCGTTGATCGCTCGGACAGCTTTTGTGCATCACCTCTTGAAGCTGTCTATCTTCGCGCCGCCCCACCTGCCGCTCGGTACACGGGGAACGTGCCTATAGCACCGTATATTCAGTTTTCAAGCTACATAGAGGTTGCATAGGAGGAATGGTCTTGCGCGCGCTGACGGCGGCTGTGGGGCCGTATAAGCGGCCTGTAGCGCATCAGGTGGGCGCCTCTGCTCCCTGCGTTATCGTCCCTCTACTATTCCGTACATTTTCGGGGCAAAACCGCTCCCTTTTAGAGATATTTTTTCAAAAAACTTTGCAAGCTCTCCAGGCCGCGGCTAATGGACTTGCGGATATTGCTTTCATTGACCCCCTCGGCCCTGGCGATGGCCGCCTTACTCATGCCGAGAAAGTAATGGGCATATATCCGCTGGGCCTGCTTGTCCGGCAGGCTGGAAAGGGCCTTGTAAATCAGCTCCGCCATCTGCCGCCGCTCGATGATCTCAAACGGGGACGGGGCGACGATCAGCGCCCGGCATTCAATGTTGTCGCCAAAGTCCAGGGAAAAGAAAGCCTTGTGCCGGTATGTATGGATCCGCTGGGCTTCCTCCCGGCGCTTATACTCCAACAGCAAAGCCGCCACTTCGTCCGGCACTTCCACAATCGCGTCATAGGTATAAAACGGGTAGTAATCCCGCAGGTTAATCTTTTTCATAGGGGTTTCCTCCGATTTCGATTTTTGGGTAGCTCGTGGGCAAATCGAAATCAGAGGGAGGGGATCGGCAACCCGGGGTCCCTGGCAGATGAAGCCTGTTGGGGTGGAGGCGGGGACAAAATGCGAGCCTGTCCACCAAAAACCGGCATAGAAAAAGGCGCGCCTGTTTTAATGCAGACGCGCGCGCTTGCCGTTTCTTCGGGATATGGGATGGGAAAAGTTGGGAAATAGGTAATGCTGTCGAAACAAAAAACACCGCAATCCCTTTCAGGATTACGGTGTTCGGTTTATCGTATACCCGGCGCAACAGGCGCCGGTATGTTGCTCTCGGCAGCATCCCTTGCCCTCCCTCTAAAAGGAGGGTCATCAGGGCTTGTCCGCCATCAGCCTCCTTTCGTCATTAAAGGAAATTATACAAGGGATATTTCCATAATCTTTCCAGAAACGTCCTGTTTCCAGCCAAGCCCACCGCAAGTTTCAACACAAAGCGGCAGTCTTTTGTGCATTGATTACAGGAATATACACGTTTCAGCTTGTATCGAATTTATACCCCACACTATGTACGCTCTTGATATAGTCGGGCACATCCGGGGCGATTTTCAATTTCTTGCGCAAATTGCTGATATGGTTGTTGATTGCCTTGCGGGAGTAGTAGGAATAGTCCTCCCGCCAGATCAAGTCCATTATCATTTCATAGGTGAATACCCGCCGCTGATTGGTGATAAGCAGGGCAAGGATGTCAAACTCCTTGGCCGTCAGGTCGATGCTCTGGCCGCGCACCTCCACAGTGCGGTATTCCAGGCAAAAGGATAGGTCCTTGGCGGTAATGATTGTCAGGGGCTTCCTGTCCTGATCGGAGAGGTCCAGGCAGTAGCGCATGTTGTCCTTGCCGCTCAAATCGGCAATCCGGCGTTGGCCGGCAGTGCTGATGTACTGTGCCGCGCCCTGCTGGACACATTCGTACCGTTGGGCCGCGTCGTAGTCGGGCGGGAGCACCACCACAGGAATATCCCGAACGCGGCGCAGGGCTTCGATGTCATCGTAGGGCATAAAATCAGAACAGACGGCGACGCAGATATAATCCTCATGGGGCAGCTTTTCCAGGGCTTCCCGTAGATCAGCGGCAAAATCAAACTCTATATCGTATTTCAGCCATTCCTCTTGAACGGCTCCCTGCTGTTCAGGGCAGTAGCCGATACATAGCACAAGACGCCTCATGCGCTTACACTCCTTTCCTCCAAAGTTGAAAAGCAAAACGCCGCCATACACCTTCTGAAAGGGATGGCGGCGTTTCGTACTGCTTTTTGGTTGATTATCCGAACTCGTTTGTCATTTTGCATTTCACCAGCAGCCGGTTTTTACCGCCCGTGGTGCAGGTAATCAGCGCCAGACCCCGTTCCCCTTCGTAGTCCTCCAGCGCGGCAACCCCGTCTGGAGCAATGGTTTGGATGTCGTATATCTCATAGTCGTAAACCTCTCCATACATGTCTGTAAGCTGCACGACTGCGCCAGCCTCCAGTTCGTCCAGTCGCCCAAAGTGAGAGTTATTGCGGTAATTGTGGCCCACAATAACGATGTTGCCCACATCTTCCGGCGTTCCCGGCCCCGCGTATAGGCAGGGGGCCGTTTTCAATGCTTCGTCGGAGAGTTCCGCGATCACCGGCAGCTCCAGTCCGATTTCCTCAATCTCCAGCCGGGCCATGACAGGGTAGCCGCCCACGTCCTCCAGGACGGGGACGCGGGGCGGCGCCGGCGTGGGCGTTGTTTCCGGCTGGGGCGTGGCCGATACCGGCAGGGGCGGCGGGGTGCTCTGCCGGGCCGCCTCCAGAGGCAATGGGGGCGATTGGGGCGGCTCCGGCTCGCTCACCGGCAGGGCGTGCAGACCCGCCCACACCGCGCAGCCCGCCAGCAGGAGCAGCGCGCCCAGCTGCAAAGGGGTTTTCAGCCGGGACGCGCGCTTTGTCCGATGGTGCTTCCCGCGCTTACCCATGCCGCTTTTTGTAGCCGCCTCTCCTGACGAGTACCAGCGCGGCGCAGCCCAGAAGGGCCGCCGTCGCCAGCAACGTCCAAGGCCAGGGGTTGCTCACATCGCCGGTCTGCGGGATGATGGAGGAATTAACGGCAATGGTTACGGTGAAGGGCACGCCGTCCACAGTGTAGGTCGCCGTGGCCTTGCCCTCTTTCAGCGCCTTGAAGGTGTAGGTATCGCCCTGCCGGGTCATTTCCAATAAATCGGTGTCGTAGCTCCAGGCGCCGCCCGCAGGCGATGGTGTCCAGCTCACACTCTGACCCGCCAGCAGGGTATAGCTCTCCGGCAGGCCGGTGATGACAGTCTTTCCGGAAACCTTTGCCGCCGCATAGGGGGACAGGCTGGAGAAGGCGCCCTTTGCCATGCCGTTCTCCACAGTGACCGTCCGGCTGTCCAGCACCTTGTCCTTGCAGTGGATTATTACAATGCTCTGCCCGTTGTACTGCCCGCCCACCGGGATTTCCACATCCAGATCACCCTTGTATTTGCCGGATTTCAGAGCGATGTCAAAGAGCACGATCAGTTCGCCGTTCTCCTGCCGCTCACGGATGTTATCGCAAACCGGGCAGTCGCCTTGCAGGTGCAGCAGCATTTCCTTGACCTCCAGCTTTGCGTCGTCGGTGAACAGGCCGCTCACCCGCACGCCGGAGGGGTGGTCAATCAGGGTTTGCCAAGTGTAGTCCGGCCCGCTGGGGCCGGGGTCCTTTTTCTGGAATGTGGCGGTGACGGTAGTGGCATTGGCGGGCATGATGAAGGTCGTGCTGATGCTGCCCGAATTGGCGAAGCCGCCGCCGTTTGAGGAGGTCCACCCGGTAAATTTATAGCCTGCGTCGGCCTTGGCCTCAATGGATATGGTTTTGCGCGCCTCATAGTTACCGCTGGCCCCCTGGGTGATCTTGCCGCCCGTGCCCGCCCGCACCGTCAGGCTGTAGGTGGATGGGGTCGGGTCGCCGCCGCCCGTGGAGCCGCCTGTTACCGTCAGGGTGGCCGCGCCCGACTCCACCCCGGCCAGTAGTAGGATGTTGCTGACCACACAGCGGTATTGATAGCCGTTGTGGGAGGTCTGTACGCCCGCGAGGGTGAGTTCTCTTGTGGTCGCCCCGGAGTAGATACCGCCATCTGTGATGTCCGTCCAGGTTGCACCGCTGTCGGCGGACACCTGCCACTGGTAGCCGGGCGAGGGGTCGCCGGTGGCGGTGACGGAAAACACGGCGGTTTCGCCCGCCTTTTTGCTCTGGTCGGTGGGAGGGATGGAAATGGACGGAGCGGCACTGTAGTCGGTGGATATAAACCGCCAGTTCTCCACATTAGTGCCATTAAATGCCGTGTCATACCCATTTTGCCCGGTGGGATGGTACACCGTGCCGCTGATGGGGACGTAAAGAAAGGCGTTTGTACCCACGGAAGAAGGAGCGGTGCCACTCATAAAGGCAAGGGTTTCCAGCGCGGCGCAGTTCAAGAACATGGATTGCGGAATGCTCAGGCCGCCGGACAGCTTGACTGTCTTGAGGCTGGTGCAGCCCTTAAACACATTGCTGTCAAAGCTGGTGGCCCCGCTCACGTCGATGTCTTTCAGGGCCGTGCAGTTTTGAAACATAGATTCAGACATCGCATAGCTGCCGGGTAGCTTCACATTGGCAAGTTGGGTGCAGCCCTTAAACGCATTCCAGCCAAAGCTAGTGGCCCCGCTCACGTCGATGTCTTTCAGCGCCGTACAGCGCTCAAACATAGATACAGACACCGCGTAGCTGCCGGGCAGCTTCACATCGGTAAGGCTGGTGCAACTACCAAACGCATTGTTGCCAAAGCTGGTGGCCCCGCTCACGTCGATGTCTTTCAGCGCCTTGCAGCCGGAAAACATATATTTAGGCACCGCATAGCTACTGGGCAGCTTCACATCGGTAAGGCTGGTGCAACTATCAAACGCATTGTTGCCAAAGCTGGTGGCCCCGCTCACGTCGATGTCTTTCAGGGCCGTGCAGCCCCAAAACATAGATTCTGACACCGTGTAGCTGCCGGGCAGCTTCACATCGGTAAGGCTGACGCAGCTAGTAAACGCACTGTTGCCAAAGCTGGTGGCCCCGCTCACGTCGATGTCTTTCAGCGCCTTGCAGTAGTAAAACATAGAATCAGACACCGCGTAGCTGCCGGGCAGCTTCACATCGGTAAGGCTGGTACAACTATTAAACGCATTGTTGCCAAAGCTGGTGGCCCCGCTCACGTCGATGTCTTTCAGGGCCGTGCAGTAGTAAAACATAGAATCAGACACCGCGTAGCTGCCGGGCAGCTTCACATCGGTAAGGCTGGTACAACTATTAAACGCATTGTTGCCAAAGCTGGTGGCCCCGCTCACGTCGATGTCTTTCAGGGCCGTGCAGTTTTGAAACACATATTCTGACACCGCGTAGCCGCCGGTGGGCATCGTCACATCGGTAAGGCTGGTGCAGCCATCAAACGCATTGTTGCCAAAGCTGGTGGCCCCGCTCACGTCGATGTCTTTCAGCGCCGTGCAGTTTTGAAACACATATTCAGACACCGCGTAGCTGCCGGTGGGCATCGTCACATCGGTAAGGCTGGCGCAGCCGGAAAACGCACGTTCGCCAAAGCTGGTGGCCCCGCTCACGTCGATGTCTTTCAGGGCCGTACAGTTTTGAAACATAAATTCAGGCACCGCGTAGCTGCCAGTTGGCATCGTCACATCGGTAAGGCTGGTGCAGCCGAAAAACGCACGTTCGCCAAAGCTGGTGGCCCCGCTCACGTCGATGTCTTTCAGCGCCGTGCAGTTTTGAAACACATATTCAGACACCGCGTAGCTGCCGGTGGGCATCGTCACATCGGTAAGGCTGGCGCAGCCGGAAAACGCACGTTCGCCAAAGCTGGTGGCCCCGCTCACGTCGATGTCTTTCAGGGCCGTACAGTTTTGAAACATAAATTCAGGCACCGCGTAGCTGCCAGTTGGCATCGTCACATCGGTAAGGCTGGTGCAGCCGAAAAACGCACGTTCGCCAAAGCTGGTGGCCCCGCTCACGTCGATGTCTTTCAGCGCCTTGCAGTTGTAAAACATATATTCAGACACCGCGTAGCTGCCGGTGGGCATCGTCACCTTGGCAAGTTGGGTGCAGCCCTCAAACGCACTACTGCTAAATTCACCCGTGTAGCCGCTCAAATCCAACTCCGTCAGGCTGGTAAACTGCGCCTTCAGATACTCGCGGTCTGTTGTTCTCCACGTTCCGCCGTTGGTTTGGCCCGTCACGGCCAAGCTGGTCACGGCGGTAACGTCGAAAATGTTGGCCGCTGTGACAGCGCTCTTAAATGTGTCATGGCCCGCCAAATTCACCGTGGCTTTTATCACAGATCCCGTGACCGTCAGGGTGGCCGCGTTCGACTGCACCCCGGCCTGTACCATGTTGCTGACCACGCAGCGGTATTGATAGCCGTTGTGGGTGGCCCGTACTCCTATGAGGGTGAGGGTGGCGGTGGCGGCGCCGGAATAGATGCCGCCGTCTGTAATGTCCGTCCAGGTTGCGCCGCTGTTGGTGGATTCCTGCCACTGGTAGCTGGGCGCCGGGGCGCCGGTGGCGGTGACGGAAAACACGGCGGTTTCGCCCGCATTCTTGCTCTGGTCGGCGGGATGGACGGAAAAGGCGGGGGCGATGCCGCCGGTGGCGGTAAGGGTCCAATCGGCGCCCAGGGTGTTGTTTTTCCACTCATCCGTGAAGCCGCTGGACGCGGCGGGGTAAACAATGCCGCCGTCGGAAGCAACGTCGAGAAAGGCTTTTGTGCCGGTGTCAGGCGGCTTATTCCCCAGGAAGGTCAAGGCGTTCAGGTTGGAACAGCCGGAAAACGCAGAGTCCCCGATGGTTTTCAGGCTGGCCGGGAAGCTCACGGCGTTCAGGCTGGAACAGCCGGAAAACGCGGCGGACGGTATGCCTTCCAGGTTCTGACAGCCGGACAAGTCCGCGCTGTTCAGCTTGCTGCACTCTGAAAAAGCAGCCGCCCCAATGGTTTGCAGGCTGGCCGGGAAGGGCGCGGATTCCAGTTTGTCGCACGAGTAAAACGCATTGTTCCCAATGGTTTCCAGGCCAGTCGGGAAGCTCACGCTTGTCAGGCCTTTGCACCAGTAAAACGCCGAGGTCCCTATGGTTTGCAGGCTGGCCGGGAAGCGTACCTCAGTGAGGTTTGAAATTAGAGAGTAAGGGGAGCCTCCGGTACGGTTTTCTATCTTGTCAAGACTGGTCATGCCGGACAGGTCCAGTACCGACAGGTTCGGCCATTCGCTGCCCTGATACAGCTCCATCAGATAGCACCAATTCCAGCCGGTGATCTCGGTAGCACTGCCCGTAAGCCGGATGGTGGTGATTGCCGTCTTATCCTTGCCGGTGGTCAGGGCGGTTGCCACTGCGGTGTTCATTGCGTTACTGATGCTATCCAATCCGCCTGGCATTCCGCCATAGAGGTTGCTGTCAAAGGTCACTTCGAGGATGGCATCCGTATTGCTGAAAAGGGAGAAGCTGCTATCAGCGTCGCACTCGCCCTCATGCCCGTCCTCCAAAGTGCAGCCCTCGGTTTTGGTGCAGGGCACGGGGCCGCTGTCCTGTGCCAGTCCGCCGCAGGTTTCATCGTGGACGTGGGTACAGGGCTGGCCTTTCACGGCCTCAATGTAGCCGCAGTTCTCGTCGTGGATGTGCGCGGCCTCCGCCGAACAGGGCGCGGATTCCTTTGCCTCGGCGTACCCACAGGCATCATCGTGGACATGGGCAAAGGCGCAGCCCTCCCCGGTGTCCGGGTCCCCGCCGCAGGTTTCGTCATGGGAGGTGTGCGCCGCCTCCACCGAACAGGGCAAGGCTTCCACCGCCTCCGCAAACCCGCAGGTATCGTCGTGCGCATGGGCAAAGGTGCAGGGCTGGCCTTCCACCGCCTCCACATAGCCGCAGTTCTCGTCGTGGACGTGATTGCAGCCCTGCTCTGCGGCGTAGGTCATGCCGGAGAGCGGGAACACGCTCGCCAGCATACACAGGCACAGCGCCAGGGCCAGCCATCGGTTTTGCTTTCTGGTTTTTCTCATGGTTCTTCCTCCTGTCTGATCTTCCCACGGGCCGTTTCAAGCACTTCCTCTACCGCCTGCTTCATCTCCCGCTGGCCCCGCAGGGCCATCTGTAAAAATCTCTTGCGTTCTTCCTCGGTCTGTACTTCCTCCAACCGCTGGAGGGCCAGCCCCAGCGTCGTCACCGGCGTTTTCAGACGGTCAGAAGCGGCGCGCAGGAATGCCTCCCGCATGGCGGCTAGGTCGCCGGGGCTTTTCCCTTGTGGTTTGGTTTTTTGCAGCATCAAACATGACCCTCCTTTTCTTCGGGCGGAAAGGGGAAATTGTCTTACCTATCTACGATAGGTAAGACAGAAGGGGGATCCCCCTTCTGTAATAAACCTTAACCGCCATGCTCTGCCCGGCAGTCCAGGCCGGGCGGTTTTTGCTTCGGCTTCAATTCTGACAAAAAATCATCAGAATTGAAAAACCGCGCTCCCCCTAACGGGGAAACGCGGTTTGAAATCCAGCCTTATGAAGTTGTCCGATTATTCTTTTTTTCATAAAGACCACTCCTATACAAAGATAGTATACCAAAAGCGGACGCGGATTTCAAGTGTTTCCGCCTCTATTTTCCATCCGCGCCGGGAGTGTCACGGTAAAGGCCGCGCCGCCCTCCGGCGCGCTGCCAACTTCGGCCCTGCCGCCCATACCCTCGATTGTCGTCTTGACGATATACAGGCCCATGCCGGTGCCCCCCTTGTCCCCGGCGACATACCCGCGCTCGAAGATATGGGGCAGGTGTTCGGGCAGGATGCCGGGGCCGGTGTCCGAAACGGTCAGGCTGACCGCTTGCCCGTCCCCGCATACCCTAACCCGGATGGCACCACCCCGCCCGGCATAGCGCAGGGCGTTGTAAACGAGGTTGTCCAGCACGCTCCACAAAAGGTTTTCGTCGCAGAGGACGTCGCCCTGGGTGTCGGCGCTCACGTCCAGCTCCACGCCCGAAAGCTCCAGCGCATCCTCATATTTTTCCTGCACTTTTACGCAGAGTTCTTCCACCGGCAGCGGCGCAATGTGATACCGCTGGCTGCCGGCGTCCAGCCGGGCCACGGAGAGCAGATTGCCCACAAGACGGGCCATATCCCCCTGACTGCGCCGGGCGGTGGAGAGGAAGCGGGCGCGCTGGGTTTCGTCCCGCACATCCTCCAGCCGTTGGAGGGCCAGGCCCATCGCCGCCACAGGCGTTTTGAGATCGTGGGATGCCTGGTTGATAAAATCGGTTTTCAGCCGGTCCAGCTCGGTCATTTCCGAAAGCTCCCGCTCGGTGCGGGCATAGCGCACCGCCAGGGCCACCATGTTCGCAAAGATAAACACCAGCATGGCAGGCTGGTCGAGGCCGGATATGCCGGTATGCACCGCCCGGCTGTGCAGGTAGGACTCGGAGATAATCGCCAGCAGGAACGCGCAGCCGCCCGCCAGAATCAACAGGTTTTCCGCCTCCCGGCTCCGGCGCATCCGCAGGAACAGCCGCACGATGATGTACAGGCCGTAGGGCACGCTCACCGCCTGAAAGAGAAGCAGGCCCCAGGAGTAAAGGCTGGGCTTCGTCAAAAGCACCACCAGCAGATAAACGGCGCAGAAGCCCGTGTAAGCCCACAGCCCTTTTTTGTGCAGCAGGCCGGGGAACATGCCGGCAATGTAGAGGATAAAGGCGGCGATCATCACAACCAGGGCGGCGTATTCCAGCTTCATAGAGGCGTACCAATTTAGCTGCGGGAGCAGGCGGGTCAAAAACTTCTGGCCCACCAGCAGGCCGTGTATGGCGATGGCGAGGCAGCTTATGGCAAAGGCCAGGAAGTAGGGCCGCCGCTGGAAGAACAGGTACATGCCCAAATAGAACACAAAGATGGTGAGCATACAGCCCGCGATCAGACAGCCGCGAAACAGCAGGTTTTGCTCCATGCGGATAATGTTGCCGTACTCGGAGAGATACAGGGGGTACGCTTCGCCGCCGCCGCGGTAGACAAAGTTGGAATACTGCAAGACGATCTCGGTTGTTTCGCTTTGCGGGGTGAATACGCACAGTACCGTCCGGGCGGCGGGGTCCGTGCTCTGCGCGTCCTCGCCCGGCCAGCCCACCGCCTCCTGTTCCACGCCGTCAATCCACAGCCTTTGGGCAAAGTTGACCGCCATCGAGCGCAGCGCGTAGGTTTTGCCCACGGGAAGGCGGAGCATCACCCGGTAGGTGCCGAACTGCACCTGGGATTTGTCCGCGTCGGTGAAGCTGCGGGGGGCCGGGGCGCCTTCAAACTCGCCGGGGACGAGGTGCAGGTTGGGGTAGTATGCCATTCCGTCCGGCTGCACCGCGGCGATCTGCGCGGTTAAGTCCATGCCGGTCAAATCCGCCGCACCATTTTCGGAGGGGACGGAAACCGCGCCGCTGCCGGTAAAAAACATGAGCAGCGCGGCTACCAGCACCACGGCGGCGAAAAAGACCGTCATGCCCATTGCGTTCCGCTTCATTGCCCGCCGCCTCCTTCCGTATTGTCCAGCCGGTAGCCGGCGCCGTAGACGCTGGTGATCTGGCCGATGTGGGAAGCGGCGAAATCTGTCTTGCGCCGCAGGTTGCGCACCAGGCTTTGCAGACGGTTTTCATCCGCGGCCTCCCCCGGCCAGAGGGACGCGCAGAGGCTTTCCTTGAACAGGGTTTTGCCCGGCTGCTCCAGCAGCAGGGTCAGCAGGGCCATCTCTTTTTTCGAGAGGACGGCGCTGTGCGCATGGAGCCGGACGATGCGCTTCTCCCGGTCAATGGCGAAGTCCGCGGCGGGCGCGGCGGCTTTCTCCCCGCGCCGGATGCAGGCGATCACCTGGGCGTGCAGCTCCCGCAGGTCATAGGGCTTCACCATGTAGGCGTCGCCGCCCAGCATCAGGCCGCGCACCTTGTCGTCCGGCTGGTCGAGGCAGGAGAGGAAGATCACCGGCGTATCGGTCTTTTGCCGGATGGCCTTGCAGACCCCGTAGCCGTCCATGCCGGGCATCATCACGTCCAGCACAATGCAGTCGAACGCACGCCCTTTTATGAGCGGCACAGCTGCCTCGCCGCTCTCACAGGCCGTAACCCCAAAGCCCTGTTCTTCAAAGTAGGAGCGGTTGGCCTCCAGGATGTCCCGGTTGTCGTCGATGAACAAAAGATCACTCATGGCGCACCTCCACAATGTCCCCGATGCCGCAGCGCAGCGCCACGCAGATGTTGACAAGCGTTTGGAGCGACACCATTTCATTCTTGCCCAGCTTGGTAATCACGCTGGGGCTGACCCCCGCGGCCCGCGTAAGGTCGGTGCGCTTCATGTCCTTATCTATTAACAGCTTCCACAGCTTTTTGTAGCTGACCCCCGCCATATTCATCCCTCCCTGTCCGTTTGGGTCATTATACCACGGCACAGCGGAAAAAGAAAGGATTACTCCTTCATTTACAATGGTAACTCGCTTAAAAGCAGTGGTAAACAAGCATAATGCAGGGGTAAAGGTCGTGTTATCACTGGCTTTTGAAACGGGGTCTTACTCTACTGGCAAGCAATGCAAACATGTACATGTTTGCTGTTTTTGCGGATTTTCCCCCACAGGGAAAACCCGCAAAACCGCTTGTTGGTGGGCATCCCCCAAACCCCCGGAAACGCCCCCTGCTGGGGCGGCTGCGCGTCCTGCGGACGCTGAAAATACGGAGGTCGCCGGGAGGCGGCGCGCGCCAAAATTTCCAAAGAGGAAGGGCGGTCACTGCCGGGATTTCTGCTGTTCCCGCCCCGGCTGCTCTGCGGGAACGCCCAGCAAATACTCCACGTTGGCCTTGACGTTTTGAAGCTCGCGCATTTCCGCCCGCGCCTGTTTATAGGAAGAATAGGCCGCGCGCTTTTCCTCCAGCAGGCCGGCGTATTCCTCCCGCAGGGACTTGACGGCGGGCAGCTTGGTAATGCCCAGCCCGTCAAAATATTTCTTGGCCGCCTGGTGCAAAAGGATGTCGGCCTCATGCTCGACTTTGAATTTTTTACTGTAGCCGGCCTTGCGATACTCCACATAGACCGCCCGCGTTTTCGAGTAGTTGATGATCTGCTTCTGAAGCTCCGCGTTGGCCGACAGTTTGGACTCCAGCGCCTTGACCTGGCTGGACAAATCATTGAAGCGGGCAGTGATCGAAGCCGCTTTTTCCTGCAAGTCGGCATAGCTCATGTCGCCGTGTTCTTTGAGATAGCTGTACGCCTGGGCAAGCTGTTTGAGATTGAACACCTTGGCCCATCGCTCATAGCCCGGCCCCTTGCCGGCGCGTACTGCGGCCTCAATGTCGATCAGCAGGCCCACCTTTCGGGGAGCCGTCCGGGGCGGGGCCGGACGGCGGGGCTGGACAATGCGCACACCCGCGATGCGTTCTTGAATAGCCTGCTCGGTGTAGTCGCCCTTTAGGGTATCGCAGCGGGTAAACCTGTCCTGCCCCGGAACCCGGAGGCGAAGGTGCTTGCGCTCCCGGTTGACCTCCACGCCCTCCGCCTCCAGGCGGCGCAGGAAGTCCTCGAAGTCAGCAGGCTTTTGTTCCAGCGCCGTGTCGATGGCCCGGCGTAGCCGTTCCATAAATGAGGGCTGCCGGTCATTGCCCAGCCAGTCGCCGTAGTGCTCGCGGCTCGGTTTGGGATCCTCTACAATCGAAAGGCCATGCTCCAGACAGAGCTTGTCGCTGATGCGCCGCACCGCCCAGGTAGACCCCCAAAAGTTGCGGAACTTCCGCTGGCAGTCCAGCGCCGTCGAGTTGAAAATCATATGATTGTGAACATGGTGTTTATCCACATGGGTGCAGACGATAAAGGCGTGCCGGCCCTTCGTCAGCTTCATGGCAAGCTCCTGGCCGATCTTGTTGGCTTCTTCGGGCGTGACCTCGCCGGGCCGGAAGGACTGCCGCAGATGGTAGGCGATCACGTCGTCCGCGCCCCGGCTTCTGCCCGTGAGATTGAAATACTGGCGCTTGGATAAAACAAACTCCGCGTCGGCGGTGCGGGTGTCGCACTCATAGCCATAGATGAATTTGCCGTAGTCGGTCTTTTGCGGATTTTCCGCGTAGTCAATGATGTCCGCGATTGCGGTGGACACGTCCCGGCCCTTGCCGATATGCAGGGGCATCAGCCTTGTGGTCGCCACAGCGCCGCCTCCTTCCTCATAAAAAATGGGCCGCCACTACAGGCAGCCCGCGGGTATTTTACAGATGGAAAAATGACCGAAAGAGAAAAAGAAAAAGGGCGGGACGCCTCAAACACGCCCCGCCCCATTTGCCGTATTACCCAGTGATGAAGTCCCGCAGCGCGTAGCTTATACCGCCCAGCTTTCCCACCAGCCACGCGGCCAGCATGGGCAGACCGTAGGGGCTGATTAGAAAGGCGATCAGCATCCAGGCGAGGCCGCCCCACAGCCCGGAGGTGAACAGGATCCCCAGGGCCAGAAGAAACACCAGCCCGGAGAGGATGCCAAGCACCGCGCCGGAGGCGATGACAAGGAATTTGCAGAACGCATAGAGGACGCCCAGCACCAGCATGAAGGGCAGCGCAATGATCTTTAATATCAGCCGCATCAGTCCGGACTCCTTTCAAGCGAAGCGATTTAGTTATGCTTTCCTACATAAATTATAACGCTCCGATTTGGGAAAAGCAGCCCCATTGATGGAAAAATTTACGGAAGTTTGGAGAGGCCGGACAGCATTTTATTCGCCGCCTCCCACAGGTCGTCCAGCCGCGCGCGGATGTCCTCGATGTCGGCGGCATAGACCGCGCCGGTTTCGTTGGCCCTGCGCGCGTACTGGTTGAGATTATTGGAACATGCCCGCAGGAGCTTGGATAATTCTCGCACGTCGGAGAGGTCCAGATTTACGATATATCCGTCAATCGCCATCTTGCGTAGGTAGGCGGACAGGTTGCCTGTGCCGATCTCGGCCATGCGCTGCTGTATCAGCGCGGCCTCTTGCTCTGACACAAGAAGATGGAGCTGGACAGTGCGCTTACCCCGTGTGTCCCTCACAGCTCCGGCCCGGTTTTTTTCGCGGGCTTCTCCGCCTTGGGGCGCTGGCCGGCCTCCCTGCCTTTTTTGAGAGAGTCCAGCACGGAGGTCTTTTCGCGCTCCTGAAAAATCTTCCGCGCCTGACTGATAAAGCCGTCCAGTATGGCGGGGTGCGCTTCTGCGGTAAAGCCGGAAATCTTGGGTTCCGGGATGTCGAAGCCCTTGGCCCATTCTTTGTTGTTATAGGAAAACCTGCCGTCCCATTCCTTGCTCTGCACCGTATATGCAAGCACCCACTGCACGCGTTCGGTGCCATACTCGCTGATGACAGACCGGGCGGCGGCGGACAAATCGTAGTGAAATAGTTTATAGTTGCTGTCCTGGATGGCCGCGTCGATGGCCTGGGCGCAGCTTCGGTTGAGCTTATTGCTTTCCCGGTACAGGTCAAGCTCGCCGTTTTGCCGGGCAATATCGGCGGAGTGAGGGTAGACCGCAGGATATTCGCGGCCCGCTTCCTGGGCGGCGCTCCGCAGGGCCGCGGCCACCACCTGGCAGCCTTCGGGCAGCCTTTCGCTGTCGTAGAGCATTTGCGGCTTGAATACGCACCGCACATACCCCCATTCGGTGAAGGTGCCGCCGTCCTCCATGTTCTCGCGCCCATAGGCCGCGTACTCTGCCTCGGAAGAAAACTCCAGGTGTTCCTCGTTCGCCCAATAGCGACCCACGTCGATTTCATTGAAAGCGTCGATCACTTCAAAGCCGTTCAGGTTGTCGTCATCCCCATACACGTTGAGAAGGACATCCAGCGTGTTCTCTCCAAATTGGGAGAGGTCCATTTCCGCAATCGCGCAGGCCAGCACAAGCTCATGGTCGCGCATATCGGAGAGGAAAACCGCAACCGTATTCAGCGCGTCCAGGTTGGCGGCGCCGGCCAGATATTTGCCGATGCCCTTATAGGGGCAGGCCGCCTCCTTGATCTGAAGGTCCTCCGGCTTTTCAATACCCAGGCTGGAAAACGCCCGCCCCAGCCGGTCAGCGTCGGCAGGCAGGCCCAGCCATTCCTCTTTGCCGGGATTTTTCCCGGCAAGCTGCACATGCACATATTTTACCTTATTTTCTCCATCCATTGAAAATGCTCCTTTCTATGTTGCGCTGGGAGGCCGCGCCCGCCTTAAAGCTCCAGCCCGGCCTTTTTAACACAGGACTTCGGCTGCCGGGGCCGGGCCGCCTGCTGTGCCGCCGCTTTTAGCCTGCCAGAGATAGACCGCTTTTCGGCGGCGATCAATTTGTCAATGTGCGCCTCGAACACGCCGGGGGTGTACTTTTGCCGGTCTGCGTGCTCTGCCCGAAGTAAGGCCCGAAGCTGGGCGGGATCCTTCGGGTCAACGCGGTAGGTGTCGGCCTTGCCGTATTTGTCGTGTATACTGGTGTAGTGGCCGTGGTAGTCGTGGTAATCGAACTGGAGGGGGTCAGGGATGCCTTCAAATTGCAGCGTGACCGTCGCCACGGTAAGCGCGGCCCGGTCAAGGCGCTCCAACTGCGCGCGGTAGTCCTGGGTATACAGCGTGCCCACCGCCCTGCCGTCCACAAGTCCGGTGATCTCCACCGTGTATGCAAGGATGGGTTCGCTGGAGTCCTTATAGCTTTGCCATGTAAAAAAGGCTTCGGACTCCCGGATAAACAAGTCGCGTTCTTTGAAGCACCAGGTCCCGCACTGCCGGGACATCCAGTACAGCGTTTTGTCCTCGGCGTTGTCGGCACAGGCCGCGCGCAGAAACAGCGCCTTATCGTATTCAAAGTCCGATTGGTAATGCTCGGTGTTGCGCTCCATCACGGCGCGCAGGCAAGCCTCCACATCCACGTTTTCAAATTTCAGTTTCAATAGCGTTCCCTTTCTGGCAGGGACGGTGCCGCCATGCGCGCCTCATGCTCCGGCTGCCCGGCCTTTAGCTGCTCCACCAAGGAGGGCCTTTCTTCGGGGAGGGTATGAGGGGCCAGCTCCCGGATTTCCTCATAGGTCTGGCCGTCCGTGAGATCGGCGCGGGCGGGCGGTTCGTTGTTCACCAGCCCGTCGATCTGATTGTAGTTGCCGCTTTGCCCCTCCAGCGTCAGCTCCGCACCCAGCAGGTAGTTACCGGGCGGCTGGAAGGGCTGGCCCGCGAAAAGGAGTTCCCGGCGCGGCTCAAACTGCCGCAGAACGCCGTCCCGCAGCCGGGCAAACTCCACATACTGCTCCATCGTCAGGCCGTGCTCCAGCATGGCGTCCTGGGATTTCGCCCAGCCCTCGCCATACAGGAAGTAGTACATATCCGGCTGATCGGTGACGAAGCATAGGGAGCCGTCCCGGTTGTCGTAGTAGTCAGGCTGATCGTAATTGTGCTGGTAATTTTCCGTCTTGCCCAGGTATATGCGGTTGTCGGCTCCCAGCATGGCGACCATGCCGGCGTAGTTGCTGTGGACGGCGGAGCGGATTTCTACCAGGGTGTCAGGTTCCATCTTCATCTGCCGCCCGGTGATCTCATTAAATTTCTCGGCCACTTCATTGCGGCTGACCCAATCGTTGGGCACATGCACGCCAAAGTCCGGGTAAAACCAGGTCAGGCGCCCCCGCTCCGGCACGCGGCGCTTTTGTTCCCACTGGCCCACAGCGTCGGCCTGGCGCAGAAATTCCTCATGCTTTTCTTTGCTTTCAAACTCTCTGCCTTGCTTATCGGTATACATAGATTACCTCCTAACTGTTTTTCAGCGGCCAGTGGCCGCGCAGCCGTCCCCGTCAGGGGACGATTTGGCAGGCCCCGCAGAGGGGGGGCCTGCCGCCCGTCAATGTTCCCGCCCTTGAGCAGGCTTGCGCCGGGGCGCCTTCACCTGTGGCGGCGTTTCCTTTAGCCGCGCCCGGACGGAGGGCTTTTGCTCTACATCCCTTGTGGGTGAGAGGATTGCGGAAAGGGGCTGCTCCCAAGGTTCGCAAAAGCCGCGCACAATGGTCTGGCCGCGCGCGCCGTTTGCCCGGAACATTTCAAGGGTGTTGAAAGCCCTGTCAAACCTCGTTATGGGCGACTGCTTATCAATGTGAGGGGCGAAGTGTATCACCCCATGTGGATAGGCCCCTCCCGTACCAATCCAGCCCCGGATATAGTTGTCGTAGCCTGCGGTAACGCCCGCCTTCGCCAGCTCGTCGGCATGACTTCCAACTAAAAGGCTTGTTTTTTCATACTGATAGCCCAAGACCAGCGTGCCGCTGCCAGGGTCGAACATAAAGCGGCGGTTTTCAATCTGCTGCATGTCGATGGCCTGCGTGCGGGTGTCGATCTTCATTACCTCGCGGGCGAGGGGTAAATAAACTCTGCCGTCATCCATCTATTTCACCTGCCTTTTTCAGCCGGGTCAGCACGATCTCCGGGCGCACCCAAAGGCGCTGAAATTTGCGCCAGTCAGGATCCACCGCGCCGGCCTCGTCCCGGTAGAGCATGGCGTAGGGCACAAAGCCCGCCGCCCAGGTGTCCCGCAGCCGCTTGTCGGCGGCGTCCATCGTGTCGCCCCGGTAGCCGATCAGCACATAGCAGGCGGCCCGGTGGGAGGCTTTTGTGATGCCCCCGGCCCGCAGGAGCCGCCCAGCCTTTACCAGGGGCGCATAGTCGTCGGGCGTGTCGTAAGCGAAGTACATGCGCCTTGCTCTGGAGGCCCGCAGGAGGTTCACATGCCAGGGACGCAAAAGGCGGGCCTCCAGCCCGCCAGTGAACACAGGTTTTTCCTTTTGCTTCTGGAGCATGTCGAATACCGCCCGGATGTGCCCCTCGGAACAGGCCAGCAGATTGTCGTCCAGCACGTTCCAGCCCTCGGTGATGGGCAGTTCCCGCAGCACGCCGCCCTCCCGCTGGGGCACCGCGCAAAACCAGCAGCGGTTGGGGCAGCCCCGCGATGTGATGACATACCCCTTTTTCAGGTACAGGCCGGGGACAAAATTGCCGCCAGGCGCGTGAAAGGCCGGGCCGCCCATACGGACGGGCACGCCCAGCTTCATCCATTGTTCAGCCAGGCCGCAGGCTTTGGGCATGTCGTAGGTGAAGGCCACCGAAACATGCACCTCGTCAATCTCCGGCAAGCCTTCCCCAGGCGGGCCGGTGAAGGCCAGCGGGTCGTCGGGCGTGGCAGCCGTACGGCGCGGAAATACGCGCGCTATTTGCAAAGGCATCCCTCCTTGTCGTGTATCAACTGATTTTGTAAGCGGCCACAGGCCGCGCAGCCGTCCCCGCAGGGGACGATCTGGCAGGCCCCACAGAGAGGGCCTGCCGCCCCTCACTTTGGGGCAAAAAAAGAGAGCGCAGACGCGCCCCTGCTTCACAGCTCCGGGCCGTGAGATTTCGGCTTCTGTGCCAAAACCTCCGGCCCGTCTGATCTCTCCGCACCATCCTTGACAGCGGCCTTTTTCGCGGCGTCCAGCTTATCCAGCGCGGATGGCCTTTCCTGCTCCTTGGGCGGGGCAGCCTTGTAGAAGGTATTGCCGTAAGAGTCGTCAATAGAAAAGCGCCATTGGCCGCTGTACGTTTTGACCGGCTTGCGGGTGATCGCCTTGCCGTCCGTGCCGACAGGCTTTAGCCGGATAGTGGTATCGCTGGCCTTTATGATCTCATAGACAATCTCGGTTGTTTTAACATCATGGAAGCCGCCAGAGTAATCGCGGCTGACCGCCGTAAATCTTTCACCCACCTGGAAGGGGTGAGGGTCGGGCTTTCTTTCCTCGGCCCGGATAATCTCGCTGATTTCGGCGTATGTGGCTTTCAATACCCCGCCCATTGCACCGCCAGTCAAAATCTTAAAGGACACATTTTGCGGCCCGGCGCTCAAAATCTCCACTGGCCCCCAGCGGTCTATGCGGGCGATGTACCCAACCTTAACATTATCCCTGTTGAACTGGATGCCGCCTAATTCGTCCAAGCAGTTTTCAAGGTAGGCTTGCTTATCCATCGCTTTTTCAATCAGCTCCAATTCGCGTTCCAGCAGGGAAGTCACTTCTGCGGCGGTGATAACTTCACCGCTGTATTTTTTTCTCTCTATGCCGTTTTCAATATCGGTCAGGGCCTTCTCATAGCGGTCAGCGTTTTTCCTCCTGTCCCGGATTTCCTTCTTGCACTCCTTAATTCGGCGGTCCAGAAATGCCGGGTCGCTGTACTGCGCCTGCGTTGCGGTTCCCCGCGCCGTATCCGCCCGGTCTTTGAAATAGCTGCTTTTGCGGTATTCTTCAAAGCCTCTGTCGTATCGGGCATAAAGCCGCTCGCGGTAGTTGGTAAAGGCCCTGCCGGCCGAGCTGTTGATGTTCGGCTGTGTGAAAAAGGCAGTGTCGCCGCGCATACTCTGCAAGGGCTTTTGAAGCTGCTCGCCGCGCCTTTCTGCATTTTCAGCATATTGCTCATACCGTTCGGCCCGCGCCTCGGCGCGCTCGGCCTGCCGTTCAAGCTGTTCCGCGAAGGTGAGGCGTTCGCCCTCGCGCTGCTCCGCGGTAAAACCCAGCTTGGAGGCCACCTGCTTTGCCCGCCACAGGTTTGGCTCCTTTGCGCGGCTCACCCAGCACTTCCCTCTGTTGCTCCATAGAAACGCGCTTTTGATCTCCCGCTTCTGTTCGTCGGATAAGGCGTCATACTCCGCCTTATCAAAATGCAATTCGATTTTGGTCGTTTCAAGATCAAAAATATAGTGGCGGTTCTCTGAACTCATAGGCTTCATCCTTTCCATTATCCAAAATGCGTTTGTCCCGATTTAACCCCCGATTGGAGGGGCGCGGGTACAAACCCCTTGCCGCCCGGCAAACAAGGCCCGCAAGCCCCTGTAAACAGGCCCTTTTCAGCGTCTAAATGGGGACAGCCCACCCCGCCGGAGGCAGTGCCGGCGATGCCGCTGGCGTTGATGGGAAAACTGCTTTTTTCAGCGGCCACGGGCCGCGCCTGCGGCCTGCCGGCCTCTGACCCGGAGCAAAAAAAGAGAGCGCCGCGAAGCACTCTGTCCCGATTTAACCCCCGTTACAGGGGTACAGGTATTAACCCCTTACCGCCCCGCAAACGAGGCCCGCAAGCCCCTGTAAACAGGCCGTTCTCAACACCTAATTCGGGACGCGCTACCCCTGTTTTTGCCGTCGCTTTCGCTTGCGCAGGGTGTCCTTCTGCCGCAGCCCCTTATCCCGGCAGGCGTCGGAGCAATAGACCTGCCTGCCCGCTGGGGAGAACAGCGCGCCGCACACCTCACAGGGCTTCCAGCCGCCCGCGGCAATCTGCCCGGTCAACGCCGCCGCCAGCGCGGGATCCGTTGGGAGGACAGCGGCGGCGAAGTAGCGGCAGTGCGCGCCCGTCCACCATTTATGAAGCATATAGCAGGGGCAGTCGAGGGGGAGGCAGATTTTCTCTTGGCCGTCGTAGTTGGCGCAAAGCCCGATCACCAACCTGCGGAAGCCGGCGCGCTCGGCGCGGGTCAATTCCCGTTCAGGCTTCACCGTGCGCCTTCATTCCTTCCGGGGGCCTGATTCTGGCCCAGCACGGGGCCTGGCCGTTCCTGCGGGGGCTGGCTTTTTTTCACATCCTCCAGAAGTGCGCGGATGGACGGCCTTTCGTCCCTGCCGGAGGCGGTGCGCCCGGCAAGCACTTTTTCCGCATTGGCGCGGGCCTTGTCGGTAAGCGGCATTTTATACAAGCTGCTGGCGGACGAGTGCCCCACGTTGTCGTAAACAAAATCCACTGCGTTTTCCTTTAACGCCCCCGCCACAAAGTAATTCGGCCTGCTCTCCCGAAGCTCTCCCCGCGCAATGTCATGGTAAAGGCCGGTTTCCATAAGCCCAAATATTTTCCCTTCCACAGCAAGGGTCACATAGTACCAGCCCAAATAACCGCTTTGCGATTTCTCGGAACCGTCGTTCATTTCAACCGTGAGGAAGGTATAGGGCTTCAATCCCTTTTGCGCGGCAACCGCATTGTCCCGCGCTTCCCGTTCCAGGAGCGCAGGAACGAGTCTTGCTTTGGCCTCGGCTACAATTTCCGGGTTGTAAGAGGCCAGGGCGCCGTTGACGCACTCGTTTCGCACCTTTGCTGTTTTGGCCTGCGGCATCCTGTAGTTGCCAATTCCCAAAGACACGCCATTGTCAAGGACAAGGGATATATCGCTGGTGCCGCGCCATTTGCCGGTGCAGGGTGAGGTTTTGATACTGGCCGTCTTGCAGCCAAAGGTTTCCGCGATGATGTTCATTCTGTCCTGCAAGGGCAGCTTGGAATACCGCTGCGCGATTGCAAGCCCTCTTTGCTCCAGCTCGGTAAGCTCATACGCCGCCATTACCGTTCACCTCCATTCCGCCCGGGGCTGGGCTGCTGATCGCCAGCGGACGCGGGCCGCTCCTGCCGGGCTTTTGCCAACGCACCCGCAAGGGAGGGCTTTGCCGCCCGGCTTTTCTGCTTCGGCTCGTGATAACCAAACAGTTCATTGGCGCCGGGAACGTACAGCCGCCCGGTTTCCTCGCAATGGAAGATGTCACAGTCCTTGTCGGTGGATGCGGCGTAAAAAGCATCATAGCTATAGCCTGGCAAATCCACGGAGCGGTCTGTCCACATGTTCCGCATTGCGTACCGCGCATCCGTTTTCCACGGGCGGGAGTCGCCCGCAAGGTGACGCTCAATTTCTCCTTTTCTGAATTGCCGGACAGGGGTAAAATGCCAGCCCCCATACTCGAAGGTTTCACCGCTCATTTTTTACCGCCTTTCTTCGCCGTGAACTCCAGCTTGAAATTCACATATTTATCGCCAGTATCGTCCAGCACCACCACCGCGTCGTAGGTCTTGCCCGTTTTCTCGCTGTAGAGGCCGGACATGGAAACGCGGCCCTCTTTGAGAAGGGCCGCGGCGACAGCTTTGGTGATCGCTTTTTTCTTGCTGGAGAAAAACCGATTGTCCCGCCACAGGGCGAAAGAACAGGCCCGGTTGCTACAGAAAAAGCCTTTTTTGCCTTCATACACGGAAGCGCCGCAGCGGGGGCAGACGCCCACCGACTCGCGCCCGCCGCCGTCCGCTCCGGCGAACAGAGCCGTAAACGCGGGATTGGGGGCGCTGTGCTCTTTCACAAGGTCGCGGGTGAGTTTGGCGATGCCCTCCAGAAAGGCCGAAGCCTCCAGCCCGCCGCGCTCCACCTCTTTCAGCCTGGACTCCCATTCGGCTGTCAGCGCCGGGGACTTCACCAGATCGGGCAGCACGGCGATCAGGTTGGCGCCCTTGCCGGTGGGCAGCAGGTTTTTCTTTTTGCGCTCGGCCAGGCCGGAGGCCACCAGCTTTTCCAGCGTCGCCGCGCGGGTAGCCGGGGTGCCCAGCCCCTTGCGTTCGGCATCGTCTGGAATATCCCCAGCGCCCGCCGTTTCCATCGCCGCAAGCAGGGTGTCCTCCGTGTAGTGCTTGGGCGGGGCGGTCTTGCCCTCCCGGACGCTGGCGGTAATGCCCGCGAAGCTCTGGCCCTCCTTCAGGTCGGGCAGGCGGGCCTCGTCCTGGGTATCGCCGTCCTCCGCCTGGGGCTGCTGTTTCAGCCCGGCGCGGAAAGCGCGGTCAACCGCTTTCCAGCCGTCCCGCAGGATGGTCTTGCCTTTGGCCGTGAAGCTGTGCCCGCAGCAGTCCAGCGTCGCCGTCACCGCCTCAAAGGTGTGCTTTTCCGCGGTGGCGCAGAGCAGGCGGCAGGCAAGGAGCAGGAGCACGTCGCGCTCGCCGGCAGGCAGGGCGTTGAGGTCGGCCCGCGCGATCTCCACCGTGGGGATAATCGCGTGGTGGTCTGTGACCTTGCTGTTGTCGATGACGCGGGCAAGGTCTGGCGTGGAAGGGGCATCCTGCGCAAAGGGCATATTCTGCCACAGCCACAGTGCCAGGGAGCCAACCGTGGCCTGCATATCCTCGGTGATATACTGGCTGTCGGTGCGCGGATAGGTCGCCAGCTTCTTTTCATACAGCGATTGAAGATAATCGAGGGTCTGCTGGGCCGTATACCCATACAGGCGGTTGCACTCACGCTGGAGTGTCGTCAGGTCGTACAGGCGGGGCGGCTGGGCCGTCTTTTTCTGCTTCTCCACCGCGCGCACGGTGGCGGTCTGGCTGTCACAGACGGCGTGGACAGCCTCGGCCTCCGCCTTATCCCGCAGCTTCTCCCCGGAGGCGGTGAAGCCTTCTGCCGCGTCGCGCTGTCCGCAGGCAATCTCCGGCACAAAGAAGGGCTTGCTCTCAAACGCCTGGATTTCTGCCTCCCGCTGTACCAGCAGGGCAAGGGTGGGCGTCATTACCCTACCCACGTTCAAGGTCACACCATAGAGGACGGAGAACAGGCGCGTCGCGTTGATGCCCACCAGCCAGTCGGCCCCGGCCCGGCAGAGAGCCGCCTGGTAGAGGCGGTCAAAGTCCGCGCCGGGCCGCAGGTGTTCAAAGCCGTCCCGGATGGCCGCATTCTCCATTGAGCTAATCCAAAGCCGTTCAATGGGCTTCTTGCACCCGCAGCGGTCATACACCAGCCGGAAAATCAGTTCGCCCTCGCGCCCGGCGTCGGTGGCGCATACGATGGCGTCCACCCGCTTGTCGGCCATGAGGCGGAGGAGGACTTCAAGCTGCTTTTTCTTGTCCTTGGGCACTTCGTACTTCCAGCCGTCCGGCAGGATGGGCAGGTCGGCATAGCGCCATTTCGCGTACTGTTCGCCGTAGGCTTCGGGCTGGGCCAGCTCCACCAGATGACCCACGCACCAAGACACAAGGAAGCCGCCGCCCTCCAGATAGCCGTCCTGTTTCTCTTTGGCCCCCAGCACCGCGGCGATAGAGCGCGCCACGCTGGGTTTTTCAGCAATCACTAATTTCATGTTGGATCCTCCTTCATTAGATATAAAAAAAGCGCGGAGGCTTTGCCCACGCGCTTTTTCTCATAAAAACCGCCATAGGGAAATACCTATGGCGGCAATTTCATTATGGCTTGTCATCGGTTGCTCTGGAGTAGAACAGCTTCCGCAGACGTTCCGCCTCCTGATACCTGGGGTCGGACTCTAAACGGTTAAGTTCATCCAACGTATGACGGATGTTGTTGGTCGCCAGATGCACATACTCGTCCAAAATATCCCACAGCATCAACAGTTCGCCCCTTGTGAGAACGAGGGAGATTTCCTTTTTGTTTTCCTCCCGCCGCATTTCCATTTGGTAGGCGTGCCGACGCTTGCGGTCTGCGTCGTGGTAGACCTGCGATATTCGGTGCGGGCTTACTCCATACCGTTCGGCTATGGCTCGGAAGGACAGTTTTTCGTCCTCATGGAGGCGCAAAACCTCCTGTTCCTGTTCGGTCATCTGCATATTCATGTCTTTAACCCCCCGTCATTCGGCAGGGAAAGCCCCACAGGGATTTCCCGCAGTTCTTTCCGCTGAACGTGGGCCATGCGGATAGTGGACACCGTGCCGCCCTTTGGCCGGCCATCGTACACCGCAATCACCCGGTCTGACCACAGTACCATTTGCCGGTTGCGTATGCTATAGACGTTTGGCTTGTATTCCTCATTGGCGATTGCAATATCGGTGCAGGACTCCAGCAGCCGCTTTGTATAGTCATCCTTTAATAGTGTAAGACAGCGTTTGCGGTACGGGATGACCGCCTCCAGCCGTAGGGCTTGGTTTTCTTTCCGCTTCTCCGCCACGATTTCGGCAAAGTATTGATCTGCGCCTTCGGCAAAGCCACTTAAAAACCTGGTGAAGCCATCCGCTATGGCTTTATCAATTTCCTTTTCCAATTCCCGTTTCACATAATCCACCTGCTCGGCGGGGATGTCCCGGTGCCCTGTTATACAGCAGGTTTTTATCTCTTGTGCGTCCATTCTCTTTCCCCCTTCAAGGCATTAAAAGCTCCTATTTGCACAAATGACAGTATACCATACTGCACTTGCTTTGACAAGAAGTATGGAGTGCTTCGGAATTGGGAACAGTAGAGCATATAATGTTATTCAAAGGAGGTGAGGCCCATGTATGAAGATTTTGTTCAGGAACGCATTGCCAAACTGCGCACGATCAAAGGGGACTCGGCGCGGGATATGTCCTTGTCCCTGGGGCAGAATGTAACCTATATCAACAAAATTGAGAACAAGAAGGCGCTTCCCTCCCTGCAAGGTCTGTTTTACATCTGCGAATACTTGGGCGTCACACCCCAGGAATTTTTCGACGAGGGCAATCAATACCCGGAGCAGTTAAAGGAGCTTGTGGTAGAGGCGAAGAAGCTGGACGCAACTGCCTTGTCCTACATTCTCGGTATTATGAAGGAACTGAACGGTAAAAAGTGAAACGACCCGTGGGAGGGCCGTTTTATGTGCTATAAGAAAACCGCAGGAAGCACAAAAGCTGTGCCGCCCGCGGTTTTTCTATGCTGCCTTTTCGTGTTCCCCTAAATCAGGTTACAGGGAATAAAGCAGTTTTTTCCGTCTATGGGCATGACTTCCTCGCACATACAGAGAATACCGCCGCAGCCTCTTTCCAGGCTGGTCTTATCCAGCAGCGTGTACTTTTTCACTTCGCGCCGGTCAGGGTTGGCAGACTTCTTAATTTCCAGCGGGTGTATCAGGTTGTTTTCCTCCACAAATAGGTCGATCTCTTTGGCGTTAGAGTCGCGGTAGTAGGTCAGGTTCGCCTTGGCTTTCGCATAGGCATAATGCTTTTGCAACTCCATCACCACATAGTTTTCAAAGTAGTGCCCATTTGCCGCGCCGTTCATTAAGGTGTCCCGCGTGAGCCACATAGAGAGATAGGCGCACAGGCCGGTGTCGCAGAAATACAGCTTGGGCGTTTTCGTGAGCCGTTTCAATTCATTATTGGAAAACGGCGGCAAGAGAAAGATGATACCCAGCCCTTGCAGCACCCGCACCCACTCCTTTGCCGTGGGCTGGGCGATTTCGGCGGCCTCGGCCAGCGTCTTGTAGTTGATCTGCTCGGCCACCAGCGCGGCGCAGGCGTTCAGAAACTTGCGGAAGCGCACCGTATCGGTGATGCCGCCCGCCTCCGCAACGTCGCGCATCAGGTAGGTGTCCACATAGGAATTATAGTACTCCTGCCGCTGCTCCGCGTCGGCATAAAGCACCTGCGGCATACCGCCCCGCCAGATATGCTCAAATACATCCACAATGTCGTTCTTCTTCACCTGCTTTTGTCTTTCCAGCAGGCAGGGCAGAGAAAAATTAAGATCAGAGTCAAAGGTAATCCCATCAATCTCGTTCTTTGACAGGCTGTAAAGCTCCAGGATGCCAATTCTCCCGGCCAGAGTTTCCCGGACGTTCTTCATCATGTTAAACTGTTGGGAGCCAGTCAGCCAAAAGAGGCCCTTTTCTTCGCTTTCGTCACACATGATTTTGATTTGTTCAAAAAGCTGGGGGGCCTTCTGTACCTCGTCGATGATGATGGGCGGCTTATAGGTTTGAAAAAACAGCACGGGATCCGTTTGGGCCAGCGTCCGCGCCATTGCGTTATCCAGCGAAACATAGGTCCTGCTCTGCCCCTCGGCCAGATGTTTTAGCATGGTCGTCTTTCCCACCTGCCGGGCGCCTGTCACCAGGACGGCCTTGAAAAAGGAACTCATGTGGTTAAACTTTCTTTCCAGTGTACGTTCAATATACTGCATCGCGCGCCCCTCCTTTTAGGACAATATAAAGTATACCTTATTTTATCCTATTTTATTCATGTTGTCAACCGCTATGGAAAAATTGTGGGAGGGCGTGCTGAAAATTCTGTGCGCGGACAGTCACCTTTCTTTCATGCTAATACCGCTCTGGATATTAGCACGAAAGTACAGTGCAAAAATAAAAATTTTAGATAGGCCCGCCTGCCTCTTGCAACGCTGGCCGGGCTGTGCTACAGTAAAGCCATACAAGGCGCCTTGCCACTGCACCGGCAGTGTGGATTGAAACGCAAAGGTTTCGTCGTCCGCGAAAGGATGAAGCCGAACAGGAGAAAGGGCCGCGCAAGCGGCTCTTTCTCTTTACCTTTTACGCGCTGGGCAGGGTTATCCAGTCGTGCATCAGGCACACGCTGGGTTCGTCCTCCCGCGGCGCCAGCCGGTAGGCGCACTCGCTGTACACGGTGCGTTTGTCCTCGATCTCCATGCCATAGGCTTTGTAAAAGCGGTACTCCAGATTGGCGGTGATGCAGCGCAGGGTGGCAAGCGCCTCGCGCTGGGCGGTCACGATCAGGTCCCGGTCAACGCCCCGTTTCAGGGCCAGCAGGGATTTGTAAAGCTGTACCTCCGTGCGGTAGGGCCGCCTGTTCTGGCGGTCAAGCCAGGAGCAAAAGGCCACCGGGCCGCTCTCCGTCACGCGCGCCTCTGGGTGGTAGTAGGCAAAGCAGTCCAGGTTGGCGGTGTTGAGCATGTAAAGCAGTTCCTTGACCTCCGCGTTGGGCATATTATAAAAGCGCAGCAGGGAGCGGTACAGGTGAACATAGCCGGGGATAGAGAAAATGGTGTGTACCATGTTTAATTCCTCCATAAACAGCGGGCGCGGGAGTATTTTACTCCCGCGCCGCTTTCATTCATTAAAGTGTCAGGTTACAGGGACGAGCTTGCCCATGACGATAAACCGCTCCTTGCCGCTGCTGGTGCAGGTGGAAAGGGTGAGCACGTTATCGGTGGATGTCACCGACACCTCGCTTTGGAACAGCGAGCGGCCCTGCATGGCGGCGAGCCAGGTGGTATAGGCGCCGCTGTCCTTGAAGGTGAGCGCCCAGGGGGATGCGTCCGTTCCCGCCTCGCCGGGGCTTGCTACAAACGCGCTGAACAGCTCCACCACATAGCCGCCCTCCGGGGTCATCAGCAGCATGGAGGGGTGGGCGTCGTAGTAGTCCTGCTCCGCGTAGGAGAGAAGGGAGGCGAGCATGGAGCCGTCCCGCATATTGTGGCCGTAGATGACGGTGTTACGGTCCGCGAAGCCCGGCGCGTTTTCGTAGTCGATAAAGAGGCAGCCGGCTTTGTTTTTCGTTCCATCATACAATCGCTTTAGGTAATAGTCGTTGTCCTCGCCCTGGGCCACCGGGTAGTTGATGGCCGTATCGGGCAGGGCCAGCCACGCGGCCACATCCGGCCCCTTTTCTTTGAGCGTGGTAAAATCCACTTCGGGCAGGATGACGGCGGGGGCGCTGGGTTCCAGGCTGGCCTCCGGCGCTTCGCTCTCCCCGGCAGGGGCCTCCCCGCCCTGCGCGGGCGGGGCCTCCGGGACGGCCAGATATTCGGCCAGCCCGTCGTAGGCTTCGGCGCTTTCCCGGTACTGGCCGATCTCTTGCGCCAGCATATAGGCGCTGCCCACAATCAGGGCCACGCACATCAGCAGGGCGACGGACGCAGCCTTGCGCCGCTTGGGGTTGCTCTTTCTGTGCTTGCCGGGGCGGAGATACAGGACGGCGCAGACCCCGCAGCCGATCACCGCCAGGCCCAGCAGCCCTACCCACAGATACAGGCTGTTATCATCCCCGGTCTGCGGCACAGGCTTGGGCGTTGTGGGAGTGGAGGGGTTCTGCGGTGTGGAGGGGGTTGTAGGTGTTTTGGGCTTATCCTCCGGCTTCTCATTGAAAAACTGTACCAGCACGGTTTCGCCAGTCTTGACCTCGAAGGTGGCGGGATCCGGGAGGATATAGTTTTCGCTGGCCTTGTTTCGCACCTCCGTCACCGTGTACCTGCCGATGCGCAAATCCTCCACGGTGATGATGCCGCTTTTCCCGCTGGTGAAGGTTTCGCAGTAGGCGCCGTCCGCGCTTTTTACCTCAAAGGCAAAGCCGTCCTTGCGCCCATCGCTGGAGTCCTTCATTATTTTCAAATCCCCGCGGCGGGCTTCATTGACAAAGCCGCGGCCCGCTTCGTTCTCGATCACGACGGTCTGGCCGTCCTCGGTGATCTCAAAGTAATAGGCTTTTTTGTCCAGTTCGTAGCCCTTGGGCGCTTTCTTCTCTTTTACAAAATAGCCCTGGGCCAGCAGACCGTCCCACTGATGCAGGCCGCCATCCGTTTCTTCAAGTTTGCCCAGCAGCTTGTCGTCGCTGTCCAGCTTTTTGTTGCCGTTGGTGTCCTCGTAAAGCTGGAACACTGCGCCGGGCAGCCTGCGCAGGAAGGGGTTGCTTTTCTTCCCGCTGGACGGTTCCACCACTTCGGTCTTGATGACCTGCACGCTGCCCCGGATTAGGGTATTGTCCACCTGGAGGCCGATGCTCTGGCCGTCCACGCCGATATAGACGTGGTGCTGCTCCGGACTGATGGTGTACAGCGCCGGCGCGGAAATCTCCGCCACAATCCAGTGCCCGAAGGGAATGCCCTCGAAGCGGAAGGCGCCGCCCTTCCCGGTGGTGGTGGTAAGCAGGGCGCTTTTCTTGGTAAAGTGTTCCGTGTCGGGCGGGAACAGGCCCATCAACGCGCCGGCCAGTTTCAGCGGGTCGCCGCCCTCCGGGTCCTCGCCGTATTTCACGCCGTCGATCTTCCCCCGGATAAGCTCGTTGGGGATGGCCCCGCCGTCATTGACATGGAGCGAAACAGTGGCGGTGTCCTGGCCCGCATACTCGAACATTGCCGGGTACTTCTGATCGTTCAAAACATAGGCGTTGTTCGTGGCGCGTTCCTGCACATAAAAGCCGCCAAAGGGCAGGTCAGAGGCAAAGGACGCCGCATACCCGCCGCCCTGCGCGGGGGCCATCGAAACAACCTCCAGCAGGCCGCCCGCGGGGATGGCGCTGCCGTCCAGCGCAGTCAGCGCGTCAGCAGCATACAGGCCGAAGGAAATATCCTTGTATTTCTCCCCCTGGCCCATCTGGAATACCTCGTCAGCCTCCAGGGATTTTGTCAGGTCAATTTTCACCTTCTGGCGCTGGTCGTACAGGCCGGTGGCGGTCTGTGTGATTTCCACCTCCTGCCCGGCATAGGCCAGCTCCACATGCACAGGCTCGGTGTCCAGCACCTTGCCTGCCGGGGCCTGTTTTTCCTCTAATCGGTAGCGGCCCAAATAGAGAAGGCTGCCAGTGGCAACTCCGTTCTCCCCGGTGGTGAGCGTTTCCACAACCGTGTCTTTGGCCGCGCGCACCGTGCCGTCGCCGGTGGTGATGTCCTCGTCGGCAATCAGGTCGTAGACCGCCCCCGGCAGGCCCATGACTTTGTAAACGGGCTGATAGAGGCCGCTGTTTTCCTGCACGCTGTAGAAAACCTCGCCGGTCTTGGCGATGGTGATCTGGCCCTTCTGTGGCATATTGTGCTGTACCACCGTCACCACGGCCTCGGCGCCGTCGATGGTAAAGGGCACAGGCTCCCCGGAGAGCACATACCCGGAGGGGGCCTGCACCTCGTATAGCTCAAAATTGCCCACAGGCAGCGGTTCCGGGAGCATCAGCCAGCCCTCGTCTGAAACAAAAAAGGTATCCAGCGTTTCCGGGTTGGGGTAATACACCTGTTGGGTGACAAACGCGCCGGTGGACAAGTCCTTGATCTTGAAGCCCGTGCCCGGCATGGGGATGATTTCGCCGGTTTCCGCGTCGCGCTTCTCCATCTTCACCCGCGCGGTGATGGCGTCGTTGTTGAGAATGTAGCTGTAGGTGTAGCCATTGGCGCTGATAAACACGGTGAAGTCGGGCACAAAGGCTTTGCCTTCCTCGCCTTCCACCTGATGCACCGTGTAGCGGCCATAGGGCAGCGGCTTGGAGGCGGCAAAGCCGTCCCCATCCGTGGTGAGCAGGTCGCGCTCGCTCTCCTTGGCGTTTTCATAGCTGCCCGCACTTTTCAGGAAGATTTCAAACACAGCGCCAGCCTCCGGCTTTTCAATCTGGCCGGCGTTGGCATCCTCGCTGTGTTCTTCATTGGAAACATCCGGGTCTGGGTCGTCGGTGTGCTTCACAAGCTGGATATTTCCGTAAATCACCTTTTCGGTGACATGGTTTTCTGTGGTGTTCAGCTCCACCTCGTACAGGCGGGGGGAAGCGCCCACCTCATGCACCGCTTCGTCCAGCAGGTAGCCGGTGCTGGGGCTGATCTCCCGGATTGTCCAGTCGTCGCCGCAGACATAGTAGCCGGTGAGAAAGCCACCGTCCGGCCCGGTGGTAAAAGTGTCCACCAGCTCGCCGCCCTTATAGAGGCCGTACTGCGCCCCCGCAAGGGAGGCGTCGCCCTGGGCCGTGCCGGTGTCCGCGTCGCTCTTTTGCAGCTTCACCCGGAATTTCTTTAGAATATTGGAAAAGTGGACGGTGGAGGTCTGGCCGCTCTCGATGGTGATATACTGCGCGGCGGGGGTCACATAGCGGTCTATGGGCTGCTCGGTCACAAGGTAGGTGCCGGGCAGAAGGTCCAACTCCACGCGGCCATCCGCGCCGGTGGTGACGGTCTGATCGACTCCGCTGCCGGTAATGCGGAAGGAAAAGCCCTCCACAACGCCGTCCTCGCTTGTCTTGACAATGCCGCCCCTGCCGTAGGTTTCGGTTTGGACGCGCACAAAGAAGGCGACGGGATCCTTGGCCCCGGTCATCATCGTCTGATAGCCCGGCCTGCCCCAAATCAGCATGTTTTCGCTCACCGGGACATTTTTGCGGTACTGGAGCGTCACCGGGGACTCAATCATATTTTTGCTGGTGAAGGTGTAGCGGTTGCCGTCGCGGGTGACGGTCACGCCGCTGCCCGCAAGCGTCTGAAGGTCGATATTCAGGTTGTTGGTGTCGGTGATGGTGAGCCGGTAGACCTTGGCCTCCGGGTCCCATTCAAGTTCCTGCACCGGCGCGCCGCCTTTGTCGGCAGAGGCGAAGGAGGGCACAGTGGAGTGGGAGGCCGTCTGCTCCAAAATCCAGTCGTAGGCGCGCTCCGCGGGCCGGCCCTTCACCACGGAATAAAACTGATCGCCGTCAACCGGCCCGTTGTCGTGGCGGCTGTAGGTGTCGCTGCGTAGCTGCTGCTGGTATTCCCACACAATGCACTGCGCCGCCATATACCAGTCGTTTTCATTCAGGCCGGAGAGCGGAAGGGGCGCGCCCGGCTGCCAGCCGTATAGGGTTGTGAGCATAATGCCTCGCTGGGAGGCGGCGGGAAGCTGGTTGAAATACTGGCTGTTGTGCCCCTGGCTGGACAGATAGCCGTCGTCGGAGTCCCCAAAGCGGATGCCGCTTTCCACGCAGTACACCCACCGGGAAGCCCCGGCGCTGTCGGTGAGCACATAATGCTTGTAGGCGTTACCGCCTGAATGGTTGACGTATTCGGTGGTGCCGTCGCTGTGGTAGTTCATGGAAGCATAGCCGGAGGGAGAGCGGTAGGGCTGCCCATCCGAGCCAGTCACCACATCGCCGTAAGACGAGCTTGCCCGCTGGCCCTCCGGCGCGGCAAAGGCGCTGACGGGGAGCATCCCCGCCAGCAGCAGGACAGAAAGGAAAACGGCCAGCAGTTTATGAAAACCGTGGCCGCCAGATATTGTTTTGTTCACGCTGTCTGCATCCTCGCTTTCTTCATATATATAATGGGTAGAAAAAGGGCGTTATTTGCCGCCCTGCGCCGGGTCGTCGTCCTCATTGTCGTCCGGCAGGTATTCCTCCCCTTGCTCCAGGCCGGGATCGTAGCCGTCGCCGTACTCGTCGCCCTCAAAGCCTTCGTCCTCGTCGTCGAGGGCCGCCTGCTGCTTGGGGCGCACGATTTTGAAATAGTACCCGGCGCCGCCAACCGCGGCAAACGCAATGAGCACAAAGACGATCATGCCCACATTGCCGCCGCCTTTTTCCTCCGGCTTCTGGTCGTCCGGCTGTTCCGGGGCGGGCGTGGGGGTTTTGCCGGTACAGCCTGTCAGGTCGTTTTTACAGACCGGGCAGGCGGTGTTCACCTTGCCGGCCTCGCATTTCTCGCCGCAGGTGCATTTCTCCGGCTCCGGCGCCGCACTCACGGTGCCGTTTTCCTTCTCCGCCAAAGCCATCAGGTCGGCCTCGGTGACAGTGTTGAGGAAATACACGTTTTTGTCCTCGCGCTTGCCGTCGATAATCAGGTAAAAAGTGTTGCCGGCTTCGGTGGTGATGGTATAAAACTGCTTGTCGCCTTCCTCCCCGGTGGCGGAGTCCTGGATGGTGCCGGCGCCGTCCGGGGTAAACGCGCCGTCCGGCACCGCGCTTACCGTCCCATCGCCTCCGCTGCTTGGCGTTTCAGAGGGCGTCGAGCTGGGTTTGGGCGTCGGCGTAGGGGTGGGTGTCGTCTGCGGCTTTGAAGCCGTGCCGCCGCTCTGCGTATTGGGCGAGGGGGTAGAAGTCGGCGCCTTATAATAGGGGTTATCAAACTTCTGCTCCTTGGAACGGTTGCCCGCGAAGTCCACCGCGTACACGGTGATCTGCTTGCCGTCCCCGGCATAGTCTTTCAGCGCCACATCCCCCTTGCCATTGACAAGGGTGCTGATGCGGCGCCCGTCGATGTACACCGCCTCCACGCCGGAAATATCATCCTCGGCTTCGACGGTGAGCCTCCCTTTCTCCAGTGTGGCGGTCAGGGTCGGCGGGGTTTTGTCGTCGCTGCTGGCGGCGTAGGCCGTCAGGGGCAAAGCAAAGACGCTTATGCAGAGCACAAGCGCCGTCAAAAGGGGCAAAATTCTATTCTTCATGGGTTCCATCCTCCAATCCCTGCGGGCTGCCGCCGCGCGCGGCGGGGCCGGCCTGCTGGCTTTTGATAAACTCGGCCAAACCTTCCGGCGACAGGTTCAGACTGCGCACCAAAGCTACAATGTCGGTGTTCTCCAACTCTGTGCGCTGCTTTTCCAAATCCCGCTGCTTGGCCTGCAATTCCGCGATTTTGTCCCGCGTTTTCTCAATCTCCTTTGTGAGCTTTTCAATTTTGGGGTTCAAGTCATTACCTCCCGTTCGGTTAATGGATGCGCCCGAAGGCGTAGAAGTGATCTGTCCAATACCGGGTGTCAATGCTGGCATACTGGACGGGCTTGCCGGCGTGTATCATCTGGCCGTTGCCGATGTAGATGCCGACGTGGGTTACAGTGTTGGGGGTTGAATAGGTGTCCTTAAAGAAAATCAGGTCGCCGGGCCGGGCGTTCTCTCTGGACACCGGCGTGCTGGCGTTGTATAGGCCCTGGGCGTTGGTGGCGATGCTCTTGACGCCGGAATGGGTCAGACTCCAGCAGACAAAGCCGGAGCAGTCAAACTTGTCAGGCCCCTTCGCGCCGAATACATAGGGCTTGCCCAGGTGCTTTTGCGCTTCCTCCATGAGCGCGGCATAGCTGCCGTCGCCCATCGGTTCGCCGGGGTAGGCAGGGATTTCAGGCCCGCCAGGGGTGCCGGGCGGCAAGCTGCCGCTGCCGTCGTCGCCGGTATCGGCAAAGTACAGCGGATTAAGGTGCTGGCCGTCCACCAAAACCTCCAGATGCAGGTGCGGCCCGGTGGAATTGCCGGTGCTGCCCACCTTGGCGATCACATCGCCCTGTTTGACCTCCTGACCTGGGGACACAAGAAGCTGGGAGCAATGGGCGTACTTGGTCGTCAGCGTATGGCTGCCCGCCACTTCGCCCTCCAGCACCACAAGCAGGCCGTAGTCCCCGGCGCTGCCCGCCTGCGTCACCACGCCGTCGTGACCGGCCAGAATGTCCGTGCCCTGGGCCATGCCGATGTCCACCGCCTTGTGGTAATCCTTTCCGCCGCTGATGGGGTGTACCCGGTAGCCGTAGTAGCTGGTGACATAGGGCAGCCAGTTCGTTTCTCCGAACACGTTTGCCACATACTGCCGGTTGCCCTTGGTTTGCATCAAATATCCGTAGATTTGCCGTTGTTCATCGGTCATGCGCCCGCCGGTCAGCTCCGCAAAGGGGCGGGCCGTCAGGTTGATATGGAGGATGTGCCATTCGTAGGGCACCTCCACCTCGTAGCTCTCCCCGGTTTCCGGGTCGGTACGGGTTTCGGTGCGGTAGCGTATCTCCACTTCCTCCACAAATTCGAGGGTATACTGTTCTTCAAAAAGTTCCTGGAGGACAACCTGTACCTGCGCATAGGTGAAGTTCTGATAGGCCGCGGTCAAGAAGCCCATCAGCTCGTAGGGATTGTGCCCGATGTCGTCCACCTGGTAACGGTATTCGTCATACCCTGGGTGGTCGGCCTCGGCCCGGTCAATCCGCATTTGCAAATCCGTTTCCCATTCGGTGTAAATCAGCTCCGCGTCGTTGATGTCCTTATCGTCGGCAAGGTAGCTGGATCCCACCACGCCGCCCAAACCGCCGACGCCCATGTTGGAGCAGGAGGAAAAGACCGACGTTATCAGGAAGATCAGCAGAAGGAGCAGGGCGAGAACGCCGAAGATAATGGGATGGCGCTTGACAAACAGCACCACATGGGTTCCGATTTTCTCTGTGGTGACAGCCGTTTTTTTCGCGGCCTGCCCCGTGCGCTTGGCCTCCCGCGCCGCTTTCGCGTACTGCCGCTTGATCTTGCGCTTTTGCAGCATCCGGCCCCAAAGGGTGCTTTTCAGCTTGGGGTTATCGTGCAATACCTGCTGGTAAGCCGCCCGCGCGCTTGTTTTCGTGGCCTTTTTCTGGAGGTGCGACACCTTGCGGTAAGGGGCCGTCTTGTGGCGGTGGTACAGGGTGCGCAGGCCGCCCTCGGCCAACAACTCGCCCTTGTGGGCCGCCTCGGTGCCCACATTTTCGTGTTCCACCTCGTACAGCTTTTTATGGGCAAAGCCAATCGCGGCGTTCGCGCCCTTTTTGACCGGGCGCAGGGGCAGCGGCCCCTTGACATGGACGTGCTGGGGTTTTACCTCTTTTTCAAACTTTAGCCGGCGCTTGGTCTTGCCGGTTTCCGGGTCAGAGTCCACGCCCATCCGCAGCTTGCGGCGGGCGGGCAGGCTTTGCTCCGCCTTCTCCAGCTTTTCCGCCGTCCGCTCGGCTTTGCGCCGCGCGTCCGTCAGCTTCTTGCCGGGCGGCTCCGGGGGCAGCTCGTCGGCGGTAAACTCCAGCTTGGAGGCCCGCTGCGGTTCCTGCCGGGGGGCCTGCCCCTCGGCCTTGGCCGCATCGTCTACAAACTGCTGCTGGTATCGGGCGCCATGCTGGGAAGCGGAGTGCTCCCGCTGGCCTGCGCCGTCCCCGCCAGGCGGCGGGGCGTCGTCAAACCGAAGGCGGGCAGGCCGCACGGCCTTGGCCGCCGCTGGCCGTTCCCCGGAAGGGACCGCCTGCGCGGACTCCCGCATGAGGGCGGCGCCCTCCAATCGGGCCGTCTGCTCTGGCGGCGCTCCATCGGCGGAATAGGCGGGCTGTTCATCCCCTGGGGGCGGGCTGCCCGCGCTGTCCGACGCAAGATCGGTGCGCTGGTGACGCTCCGAGTGGGCGGGTTCCGGCCCGCGGCCCGGCTGTAAGTCCTCCGGGGCGTCCCGCGCCTGCCGCAGGTCAAACTCCCGTTCCCGCTGGCTGATGCGGGTTTCCTCCCCGGTGGCCGCGCCGCGCTCCACCAGCCCGTCGCGGGTCATCTTATGGATTTTCTTTTCTTTGGCCCGAAATTCCTGGTCCCGCGACATCTTCATCACCTCCTGTGCGCCCATAGGGAACGCCGATATATTCAAGCACCTTACCGCACCCTACTTTGTGAATGCAGTAGTCGTGTTGTTTGGGATGGGTCAGCGCCATCCGCTCGAAACGGTTGGGGCTTTTCTCCAAATGCGCGCCGAACATGCAGAACATACAGCCGGTGCGCGCCGCGCCCGTCGTTTTCAGCTTGCCGCCGTCCTCCACGATCTCGCCGTAAATGCCGGAGGCATACGGAATCCCCGTCAGGCGCAGATACCTTAAAACATCCTGCTCCAGCCAGAAGGACATAGGCTGGGATGTGGGCTTTGCTTTGGTGAAGGCGTTGCAGCCTGTGGTAAGATAGGCCATCTGCCGCCGTATGCTCTCACAGGCCATTGTGCCGATAATCGGCTGGAGGCCCGTTTCTTTGGTAAAGCGGTTCAGAGGCCGCTCCTTCATTACAAGGCAGCAGTAATCGGAAATAAAAAAGGGCGCGTCCACAAGATGCGCCCACTTGGTATACCGCTGTGCGAATTTGGAGTAGCTGCCGTCCGTGTTTTTGCCCTGTAGCTGCTGGATAGCCCATTTCCCGCCCCTGCGGGCATAGTAGATGCGCCGGGCGACCTCCTTGGAAATCACCGGGTAGCCGTACTGCTCAATCACCTTGGAAAAGAGCATATCGGGTTTGAGCCAGGCCACATTCGGTACGGTTTTCACAAACGCCCGTATTTCCGGGTACTCCAGGCCGGTATCGACAAAAGCGGCCTGGATGTCCGGGAAGGCCCGCCGCGCGAGGTCCAAAAGCACGGTGGAGTCCTTGCCGCCCGAAAAAGAAACAGCCACCTTGCCGCCGTAGTGAAAATACCACTCCATGATCTTCGTCTGCGTTACCCGGATTTTGCGCTCCAGACCCCAGCCCTGCATGACAGTCAAATCCTGCCGGGTGTACACGCTCATGCGCCGGCCACCTCGTCGGGCCGGGTCGTCATAATCTTGTACAAGGTGGTGTCCTTCGGGAAATGGTCAATGAAAGGAATAATCACATTGCCGAAGAACAAAAGTCCCTCGCCGGGGCCGCTGTGGGTGACGTAGGATAGCTGGTGCGGGCTGATGCCCAACTGCTTCGCCAGGATTTGCCTGTCGCCCTGGGCCTGATTGAGCATGTAAATAAAATCGCTGTTTTCAAAGATATTTTCGATCTCTCTGGATGCCAGCAAGTCCTTGACATTCTGGGTCAAGCCGCTGGGAATACCGCCCCATTTGCGAAACCTTTTCCAGATTTCTACTGAAAAAGCTCCCGTTTGGCCCTTCAAAAGCAGGTGAAATTCGTCGATATAGAACCACGTTGTTTTGTGCTTCGCGCGGTTGGCGGTGACACGGTTCCATACACAGTCCTGCATAATCAGCAGGCCGATTTCTTTGAGCGCCTTGCCCAAGGATTTCAACTGAAAGCACAGTACCCGGTGGCCGTCCATGTTGATGTTCGAGCGGTGATTAAACACATTGAGGCTGCCGTTGACATAGATTTCCAGCGCCGTAGCGATGTTTTGCGCCTCCGGCTCACTCTGTCCCCGCAGCAGTTCGTACAGGTCGCCCAAAATCGGCATGTTCTCCGGGCACGGGTTTTGCAAGTAGTCCCGGTAGACCAGGCGGGTGCAACGGTCAATGATGGTCTTTTCCACCGGGGACAGCCCTTCCTTGCCGCCGATGATTAGGTCACACAAGGAGAGGATAAAATCGCTTTTGAGGGTGACGGGGTTTTCGTCGTCGGAGTAGTCGAGGTTGATGTCCAGGGGGTTGATATAGTTGGTGGAGTTGGGGGAAATGTCGATGACCTGCCCCTTGGCGCCGAAGCGTTCCACCAGCGCGCCGTACTCGTTTTCCGGGTCTGCTATGATAATATCGTCGTCGGTGAGCAGAAACACATTCACGATTTCCCGCTTTGCCGAAAATGATTTGCCGCTGTTGTGGACGATCAGGCCGTTCTCCAGCAGGAAATTCATGTGCCAGGGCACAGTCAGGTCGTATACCGGCACTTTTTCTGGCAGGGTCAGCACCGACACGCGGACGGCCACATGGCCGCCGCTCAAACGCTGTCCTTCCTTAATGTCCACCGCTTCAATGTACCGCCCATCGGCATCCATAATCAAATGACTGCTGGTACAGCGGAAGGCTGCGCCGTCCTCCAACGTGATCTGTTTGAGTACATTGGCGTATTTCTCGATGCGGATGTCCCTGGCCTTGGCGGTCACGATCTTGCCGGTTTCCTCGTCGTAGGCTTTGATTTCGATTTCCTCCACACCGCTGCTCACCAACTCCTCGAAGGAAGCGGCGGAGCCGTCCGCCAGCATAATCCGGGTATCGCCCGCGAAACAGCCGGGGGTGCCCAGGAAAAGCCCATTCGGGTTTTTCAGCTTCTTGCGGTTTGCCATAATCAGGTTGTTGGACAGGGCGTTGAGGCCGTAGTACAGCGCCGGGCCGTCCTGGAACAATTCGCAGGTGGTGAAGGGAACAAAGATGGCCGTGCTGGAGGTCGTGAGGCCCCGCTGTATCTCAATCTGATTGTGACCCAGCGCCAGGGAGGACATAAGGCCCTGCTCCTGCTGGTAATCCAGCCTTTTAATCGCACAGTTATATTTCTGCGCGATGCCGGAGGCGGCGAAGAGGTCGGTAAACAGCTTTTGACGCTTGGGGGCGATGTTTTTAATCAGCACCGTCACCAGAAACATCCGCTCATTGCGGGATTGCAGGTCTTGCAAGAGGTTCTTGGCTTCCTCCCCATAGGTGGCAAGGTCGGTGGGTATGATGTCCATGTCATACCCGGCGCGCACAGCCTTCTTTTGTTCCTCAATCGTCATCTTCTGAAGGTCGCTCATTTTCCGCTTGATATTGCGGATGGCCTGCGCCTGGTCGATGGACTGGATGTGCAGATTGACCGTCACCGCGTCATCCAGGTCCAGCAGATCGGCAAGCAGGCGGTCCGTCAGCTCCGGGGCCAAAATCTGCAAGAAGGACACCGCGCCCGAATGGTCGCCTATGCGGAAGGTCTTGCCGTCGCGGGAGAAGGTGAAGCTGCTGGGGGCGATGTAGTCCTTGGTGGACAGCCCGGTTTTCGGCAGCTCGCTCCAGTCAAAGCGCAATTTCTCCTGGCCGCTGGGGTGAAGCTGACTGTGCAAAAGCTCCAGCCGTTCCAGCCCGTTCAGCGGATGGGCCTGCACACCCAGGGTTTTGAAATTGGCGGTCACGTCCGCCTCGATGCGCTCCAGCCGCATTTTCGCGGTGCGCAGGTCGTCGGCCTCAATGCCGAAGGTGATGTACTTCCTTTTCGTCAGGCCGTTGTTGCCCTTTTGCAACTGGCCTTTGAGCATTTCGGCATACTCGCGCCGGATGTCGTCGTATTCGTCGCCCTGGGGCGGGATTTCAATGCTGCGGGCGAAGTCCTGCATATTGGCCCGCTGGTTGATAAAGGTAAGCTGCACGCTGATGGTGGAGTCGAAGTAGTTGAGAAAATCGCAGTAGCTTTCAAAAATCTGCGCCTTGTCGTCCGCTTGGGCAAGCTGATAGTTGATGTCGTTAAACTGGACGGTCTTGGTGTAGAGCTTATCTGTCACCCGGCAGATGCCGTCCCGGTACATTTCGCGGTAGGGGATGCTCTGCTGGGCGGTCTGCGGCGCGTCCTTTTTCAGCCCATGCAAAAAGCCGCCCTTATTGGACGGCTTGGCTTGGGCGGCGGGCTTACCGGCCTTTTTTGCCGTGGCCCGGTTTTTCTTTGTCTGCTGAATATTTCGTTGCAGGCGCTTTTCCTGCGCCTCCTGCTGCTTGGTCTTGGGCAAGGTCCAATCCCTCCTTTTTTGAGAGTGCTTTATAGAAATTCTCGGTCTTATAAAGCCGCTGCTGCGGCCACATGCGGTGCCGGAGCATATTTTTCAGTATCTTCTCGGCTGGCTGTCCGTCGCGCTCGTACATGGCGACGAAGAAAAAGGGCATCATCAGGCCGATCATCAGCAGCACCGCCGCCGAATTGCCGATGGCCGTGCGGGAAAAAAAGTAGGTGGGCAGGCCCACCAGCCCCGCGAGGCTGAAAAAAATCAGTTGCCGTTTCGTCAAGTTAAAGGCAACCTTTGTCTTAACCTTCGTCAGGTCTTTGGGAACAGGTACATAGGGCAAACAATCACCTTCCTTCCAGAACGCGCCGGATGCCCTGCATGAGATAGGCCACGCAGGGCACGGCCACGCTGTTGCCCAGCATTTGATAGCGGCGGGTGTCGCTGATGGGCGCCCCATCGCCGCCGTATGCCGTCCAGCCGTCAGGATAACCTTGCAGGCGTTCGCACTCCACGGGAGTCAGCCTGCGCACGCTGTACCCGGCCCGGACGGGATTTTGATAGTTGAGAGAGTAGCCCTGCGCCTTGGATTGCAGGGTGCCGCTGATCTCCGGCGTCTCCCGCAGGTTGCGGCAGTCCACCGCGGCGGTCACGACGCAGAAATCCGGCTCGCTCGCCATACCGGCAGGCCGGGACAGCCCGGCCCCGGAGCCGCACAGCGTTCCGCTCACCTGGGGATGGGTAATGTAGGGCTGCTCATGGTTGCAGTTGAGGGTGGGGCATTGCTCCGGCAAAACCTCCGCGCCCGCCTGCCCGGTGGCCGCGCAGAGCACAACGTCCCGCTCTGTGCCGCTTCGCGCGCCGGTGCCCTTGTAGTAGCTGGCGGCAATCGGCCCGGCATGGTCGCCGTTGATGCCCACAGCCACAATGTTTTGCCCCCGGTCGGCACACGGGCTGGAGTCCCCCCGCGCGGTCAGCGTCCGGGCAAGCTGGGGTTCGCAGATACAGGGCGTGCGGTTGCTACCGCTGTTGCCCGCCCGAAGCGTTGGCGATACCTGTTCGCTGTACCCGATGCTGCCAGCGGAGGCGGATTGCCCGCCCATGAAGGCGGCCACCTGGCCGGTGATCTCGCCGTTGCAGCAGTCTATCCCCGCACCTGCTGCTCCAGGGCGGTTTTCAGCATAAGCGGAAGCGCCTTGCCGCGGCGTTCCGCCCGCCGTAAAATACCCGCGCAGGCTTTGGGGGATAAAGAGTATTTCGCCGGCGCGTCGGCCTGTAAAATCTGCGACAAGAAACACGCGCCTGCGCCGCTGTGCTGTTCCGAAATATTGGGCGTCGTACACGCACCAAGCGAGATCAACGCCTCGGCTTCGTACCATGCCGGCATTTGTCCAGCGTCCAGAGGAAGGCATAGGAATTTGGGCCTCTGTAAACGCTTCGAGCACAGCCTTAAAGTCACCCCCTCCATCGGATGACAGAGCGCCGGGCACGTTTTCCCAGACCGCAATTTGTGGGTATCTGCCATGAGTCACCTCCCGCATTTCTTTGATTATTCTGATCGCTTCCAGAAACAGGCCGCTTCGTTCATCCGCCAGGCCCAGCCGCTTCCCGGCCATTGAAAGGCCCTGACAGGGCGAGCCAAAGGTGAGAATATCCACCGGGTCCAGCGTCCCGCCGTGAAGCCGGGTAATGTCGCCCACATGCGCCATGTTTGGGAAATGCCGCTTTGTGACCGAAACGGCCACAGGCAGGATTTCGCTGGCCCACAGCGCGCGGATGCCATAAAATGAGGCGGCATAGGGGAAGCCCCCTATGCCGTCGAACAGCGAGCCTAAAGTAAAATCATGTGTATTCGTCAAGAATGGATAGAAACCTCCTTTTCGTAGCGCAGCTTTTTTTCTGCCGGGTAAAGGTCCTGCACCGGTTTTCGTTTGCCCGTCCAGCGCAGGCCCCCGGCCATGCCCGCGCATTTCCAGCCGGCAGCGCGCAGGCTTGCGCCGTCCTCACTTGCCAGCGTATAGGTAATGATTTTGCGGTAGCCCATCGACTGCGCCGCCCGCCAGGCAGCGGCATAGAGGATGCTGCAGGCGTTTTTCGTCCCGTCCGTACACAGGCGGTTGACCTCCAGTGTCCACCCGTCGTCCAGATGGCGGCTGACCGGGCGGCCCACGATGGCTACCCCCACCAACGTGCCGCCCGCCGAGCACCCGATGGAAAACTTGTGCCCCACGGTGGGACGGTGATGCCGGTGGTGGGCGGCGACAAAGGCGTTGGCTTCTTTCAGGGTAACAGGGGTCAGCTCCAGCATCAGCGGGCGTCGCCCTTGATCTGCGGCTGCGGGGCCGGGCGCTGGCCCGCTTCCCTGGCCGCTTCCTGCAAACGCTCCCGCACCGACGCTTTTTCCTGCGGTCCGTCTGCTCTGGCGGCTGACTGCCGTTCCTCTGGCGGTGCGTACATATTCTCCATCAGGCTTTCCATGACAAAATCCATCGGCATCAGTTCACATGGGCGCTCCGGCCAGAAGGCCCGCACCACCTGCAAGGGGTCGTCATGCCGAAGCAGAAAATCTACCTCGTCAGCCTTTGGCTCATATTCCTTCGTCATGTATTCATGGGCGGCTACCGCAGCGGCAATTTCGTCCGCGCGCTCGATCAGCTCCGACTTGTCGCAGTCCTGCATGTGTTCTTTATAATCGGCCAGATTTTCGTCCAGCAGCGCCTTCAGCTCCGCAAACCGAACGGCCAGCGGAGGCCCGGCCTCCATCACCTGCGGAAACCGCTGGTAAGCGTCGATTTCATGCAGCAGTTCACAGATGGGGAAGCTGTGTTCGTGGCCGTTGTCCTCCTTGCACCACCGGGCAACATCCAGCGGATCCTTAAACCCAAGAAGCGCCTCCACCTCGGCGGAGGTAAATTCATGCTCCACTTTCAGGTAATAGTGGACAGCGGCCAAATCCTGCAAGTCGTACACATTCCCAATCGTTGCGCCTTCCTTGGCGCCCAGGGCCGCGGCGTGCTCCAGAAGGCACTCGTCCAGCCGGGCGATCAACTGTTGTTTTGCTTCACGCTCCACCCAAATCCCCCTTTCTGGCCGGGAGGGAGAGATCGCAGGCCACTTCGTTGCCCCACGCATCCCATCCCGGCGTTTTTTCACGGGCAAATAGCTCTACCCGCGGCTGGTTGCCCATGAGCTGCACGATTTTGTCCCGCACCTCGTCGGGTTTCTTGCTGTGCTGCTCCAGGTGGGAGATCACAAACTGGTGGATGCCCTTGGCCTGCCGCTTGGGATGGCCGCGGGTGGCAAGCAGGCAAGCCTCGGCATTGCTGCGGGTCCAGAAGCCCATCCCATAAAACCAGGTATCGGCCTTCCTGTTCTGTTTGAGCCACAGGAAGGCCAGCGTTTTGTACTGGAAGCCCCACGCCTCCATTACGCGGAACGCCTCTTTTAACTGCGGGAAGGTGGCCCACAAGAAAAGCGCGCTGTCCTTCGCCGCAATGTCAGCGATGGGTAGCGCGCAGATTTCCTCAATGCTCATGGTGGGGTAATGATTTTCGGCCACACCGTTGCCCCGCTTCATGTCATAGCGCCAGGGCGGATCCGCATAGATGACGCTGTATTTACCGTTTTCCAGCATCAAAGCGAAGGGGCATTTTTGGCGGCGGGCTTCGCCGGCTGATTTTTCACCTTGCCGGCGTTCTCCTTTAGCGCCCCGGTGAGGGAGGGCTTTTCAGCCGCGCCCCTGGCCGCTTCGAGGGTGGCCTGCATCTTTTCGATGGCGACGCTGTAGCCCTCAACCACGGCCTCGGTAAGCTGGCGGCGGAAGTCCGCCGTAATAGGTTTGCAGATGTCGCGCCAGTTCCCGTTGCCGTCCTGCTGGGACGGCATGTTGATGAACAGGCCCTTTTCGCCGGCGCAGACTTTCAGCCCTTCCACCACAAAGCAGTCGTTGATGGTGACGGACGCGAAGCCCATCAGGTTTTCCTTCGGGGTAATGGGCCGCACGCGGACATCCAGTTTCAGGGGCATGGCCCCGGTTGCTTCGGCCTGGGTGTTATTGACAGAATTGCTCATGCAAATAATCCTCCTTTATAAATAGGTAGAGTGGCGCGCGTCAGTGCGCGTTGAATATGCTCTTGGATAGCGAGCCGGTCTTAAACAGGGCGAAGGCCAGCAGGACGGTATAGCCCGCCGTGCCCCAAATCGCGCCGTGTATGTCGCCGGACGAGGGGATGGTCTGTACCAATACCGCGTAGATGGCAACGCAAATGAGGATTAAAAATCCTTGGAAGCCCAACGCGAACAGGGAACGAAGGTAATTCGTTCCCATCGTTCCCCATTCGCGGTTTACCATTGTGCTGAACGGAATTGGCGCAATACTCACCGTCAGGTAAATCTCGATCATCCTCCCGTACACAATGACAAAAATCACAATGGACAGTACCCACATGCACAGGTTGATGATATTCGTTTCCAGCCACAGTCCCAGCAGTTCCCACATACCCATCGCATCAAGCTGGGTTTGCAGGTCTGCCAGGGCCGCCGTCACATCCATGCTGCCGTTGACTATCCCCGCGCTGTTTGACACCACGTTCTGCGCGAGGTCAAATACCGCCATGACAATCGTAAAGCAGTTGGTGAGCAGGTAGGTGGCGACGAAGGTTTTGAATATCCACTTGAAGATATTGAAGGTGTCGAAGTCGTGCATATTGTTCTTTTCGAGTATCATCTGAATTAACTCGTAGACCAGCACGAACGTCAAAATCATCCCGGCAATGGGGATGACGGCGGACTCCGAGAGGGTGCGTATCATGTTGAATACGCTGCTGTTCCACCCCTGGGGCGTCTGGCCCACCTGCGCGGCCACGTCGCTGACCTGGCTGTTTACGGACTCGAAAATGCCGCTGTACTGTCCTGTGATCGCTTCAATTAGACCCTGTTTTATCCAATCTCCTATCCATTCAAATAGGCCCATTATTAGCTAAACAGGCCGGAGAGCAGCGGGATCAGCGTCAGACCCACCAACGCAATGCCGCCGCCGGCCATCAACTGCTTCATGCCCTGGCTTTTTGCGCCAGATAGCGATAGGTAATCCTTTGAGGCCATCGCCGGATTTTCCCCCGCTCCGCACCGGGCGTGCGCTTTTCAGCGCACCCGGCGCTCCATCGGGCATTGAGCGGGCATGTGCCCAGCGCCCGACTTGGGGCCATCCCTCCACGGCTTGTTATCGCCGCTTCCACGGTACTGTGCCCCTGCTCTCACCGGGACAGGGAACGGTTATACCCCGAAGGGCTTTCCCGCCCGCCGCTTCACTGGCCCGCAACGGCCTCCGCGTCCCCGGCTTTCCACGTTCCGACAGTCCTATCCTAGGATCCTTTTAGGTGCTTCCTCTAAACCTGCGCCCAGCGTTCCCGCCTTATCGACAGACCGCGCCCCATGACGGGGCGCAGATGATATGTGGATTTTCATAACAACCAGTCTTACTCATCCACGGGCGCCCCGCACAGAGCGGGCTTCTGCCTTTCGACAAAAGTAATGTATAGATTTGTACATTCGGAAGTTCGTCAGTGCTTTGCACATTCTCACCATGAGGGTCCGACACCCGGCATATAGGTGGCGCTGCCCGCCTCCGGGCAGGTTTCGCGCGGGAGGTCCCGCCTGCGGCCACTCTCTGCCGACTTCACCGAGCTTTTGACCGGGGGACGGTTGCGGCGCCGCCCGGCCAATCGGAGTATCAGTGTGGGCGTTTCAGGGCGTCACCCCATCATTCCACCCATCGGACTGCCAGTTCTATGCAGAAGCCTTTGGGCTTCCGCACGCCTGATCTTTTCAATCAGGAACGTGTCGCACGGTTGTCATTGCCGTAGCCTTCCAGCAGGTTAATCACTCCCCAGGCTCCCAATCCGGCGCCCAAAGCGATAACGAGAATTTTGAGGGTATCAATCGCACTTGCAAAAAAACTCATATAGTACCTCCTTAAAATGTGTGGTTATTCGGTTGATCTGGCCGTACTTTCGGCCATTTGGACACAAAAAAAGGCCGCCCGCTGTTTTGAAGGGGAAGGTGCGCAAAACAGCGGGCGGCGGGTGCAGGCGTCCGGCCTGCGGGGTAGTTCGTTTTTCAGGGGGGCCTCGGCCTCTCATGGCATACCTCCTTAAAAATGGGCACAAAAAAACAAGGCCCGCCGAAAGAATGGAAAAACTGCTGTTTCGGCGGGCCTTATGCGGGTTGCTCTGCGGACTGCTCCGCAAGTTCGGACGGGTCTATCTCATAGTGCGCGAACACCTCCCCCGGCCTGATGGGTAAACGGGTGGACAGGAATTTCTCTATATCAAAGGCATTTTTCTTGTCGAAGTCCGACAAGTACCTGTAATTGGGATGCTGGGTGATGTCAAATTTCCGGGACAGGAAGGGGCGCACGCCGCGCACTTGCAGCAGGCATTTCCCACCGTCCATGACGGCCAGCTCGTCAACCGTCATCAAATCCTTGCCCAGCTTTTGAAAGTTCTGGCCGTGGGACTCCTGAGTGCCCTTGGTGACGCTGGTATTATACAGGTCGATGGTTTCCTTGCCCAGCAGGGAGTTCCAGCTTTTCAGCGTGGTTTCCTCCTTGCCGCCGAGGAACAGGCTGGCGTCGCAGTTGCCGATGATCGTGTCCATGTTGTCCTTATACAGGGCTTTTAGCTGGCTCTGCGCCTGGAGCACCAGGCAGGCCGAAATTTCGCGCGAGCGGATGGTCGCCATGAGCTTTTCGAGATTGGGAATTTGCCCGATATTGGCCGCCTCGTCGATCAGGCACCGCACATGGATGGGCAGCCGCCCCCCGTAAACGTCGTCGGCGCGCTCGCATAATCGGTTGAACAAGATGGAGTAGGCCAGAGAAATAAGGAAGTTAAAGGTCGCGTCGGTATCGCTCATAATCAGGAATAGGGCCGTCCGCTCGTCCCCCAGCATATCCAGCTCCAGCTCGTCGTACATGGTAATTTCCCGCACCTCGCGGATGTCAAAGGGCGCCAGGCGGGAAGCGCAGGAAATCAAGATGCTTTTCGCAGTCTTGCCCGCCGCCAATTTGTACTTTTTATACTGGCGCAGCGCGAAGTGGTCGGGATCCTTTTGCTCCAACGCATCGAAAAGCAGGTCCACCGCATTTTTGAACGACTCGTCATCCTCGCGCACCTCCATCGCGTTCAGCATTTCGACCAGCGTGGCAAAGTTTTGTTCATTGGCCGGCGCCTCGTAGTAGATGTAGCCGATCAGCGCGGTATAAAGCAAGGTTTCCGCCTTCACCCAAAAATCATCCCCGGATTTACCTTCACCCTTGGTATTTGCAATCAGCGTGGTAACGATTTTGAGAATGTCCTTCTCTGAATGAATGTAAGCGAAGGGGTTGAAGTGCATACTTTTCTGAAAGTTAATCGTATTGAAAACCTTGATTTTATAAGGCTCATACACGATTTTTCCATTCTTGCCCCGGACAGGTTTGCCGTCCTTTCCAATCTTCGGCACCCCGCGCTGGAGCAGCTTGCCGCACTCGATTAAGACGGTGCCCTTGGGGTCTGTTACCACATAGGACGAGTGCATCTGCATCAAATTCGGCTTGATAAAGAAGCGGGTTTTCTGATCTGTGATTACCGGGCGGCTTTTTATCCGCCCCTCCGGGGCTTTCGCCCATTCGCATCGGCATGTCGCGTCATGCCCGGCATAGCATATCTTTTCACCCTGCAAGACGCAGGCCGGCAGGCGGCGCGGACTCTTGGGGCCGTTATATTCTGCCGTGGGGCAGGGTCAGGCCCTATGCGTTGCGTGTGACCGCCTTTTTAGGGGCGGCCTTCCACTCTGATCGGGCTGTGACCCCCTTCCAGATTTCTTCCGCGCTTTGCACTCAATCTACCTGCCGGCTTCGATTGAGGCGGCGAAGGCGGTGCCCATTCACAGATTACAGGCGCCGCCAGGATTATCCACCGCTTCCGCTTCCGCCCACCACCAGTACGTTTTTATTGCGCGCGTGGGCCGGGTTTTTCGGCCTGCCGCTTAACATAAGGCCCTCGGTCTGGGTCAGGATGATGTTGTTTTCAGGCTTGGGGTCCATAAAAGGGGCGATGTCGGCCTTCGTGCCCCAACGGGCGCTGCCGTATTCCACATCCTTACGGTATTTTTTCGCATTTTTCCCTTTCACATAGACCGCAAGCCGCATGACCGCGGCCCCCGCAAGGCCCACCACCCAGTCGAGGCCGCCGCTGGGCCACATAGAGGAAAAGGCCAGCGAAAAGCCGTCGCCCAGCCCCAGCAGCTTCGCGGAAGCGTCCGCGCCGGGGGCAAGGCGTATCGCCTCGCCCAGCTTGGCGAACACCCAGAGGAACAGGAGATAGGGCAGGTTTGGCAGGACGTACTTTTTGAGAATAGCCGTCAATTTCATAGCTCCGGCCCCCCATGCTCCTTGTTTTTCACCCTGTCGCGGCCCATACTCTGCGCCAGCTCCCTAAATTTGCGAAGCTGTGCCACCAGGGACGGCCTGCCGTCGCGCGCCGCCTCTTTGCGGGTATACTCCTTGAAGGCATCCGTCAGCGCGTCGGCTTGGTTGGCCTTGAAGTAGACCGTCCACTTGGGCGGCTTAACGCCGGGGTCTTTATCAATGTGGTATCGCACCTGATGCTTGCGGGCAATCCGCTCGAAGGAGCGGATGCGCCCCGGCACCTCGATTTTATTGGATCCGCCATCCCTGCCCGCCAGCCGCTTCATACTATTGCGGCCCACCTTGGGGGTGTTGCGTTCCTGTTCCATCTTGCGCAGGGCGGCGGCAATGGCGGCTTTCAGCACCCGCCCGGTCAACTTGGCGGCCTGGACGGTGATCGATACGGTCCGTTGTTCAAGTTCTTCCTGCATGTGTCCTCCTTTCCCGGTTTTTCAGCGCGGTCATCGGGCCTCGGCGCCGATGGCCTGCTGCCGGGGCGCGCGCTCCAGCGCCTTCATTGCCTGGTCGATCTGGATTTGCGCGTGCTTTAGAAACATTCGCGGCATGGATGCCCGGTCCGCCTGTTCCTCCAGGTGGCCGGTGATACCCTGGCACGCGGCGGGCAGGTAGCCCTCCATGTCCTTGCGCACCACGTCCAGATCGCCAATAAAGCCCCAGCAGCTATCCTCTAAAAAGTCATTTTTGTACAGTTCAAAGCCGTAACACTCCCCGCGCAGGTAGGCGTCGTAGACCTCCACCTCGCCGCACAGGAGATTTTCGGCCTGCTCGCGTTTTTCAGCGGTGAGGACTTTGCCGCCGCCAAACTCCCGCAGCGCGGCCTCCTTGGAGGCGTACACCCAGCCCACTTGTCCGCTGTCCCAGGGGTCGGCAAAGCCAGTGGTGTTCATGGCAAGGCCGCTGTGGTCGTGCAGGTAGAGGGGCAGAACGATGTATTTCTGTTCGATCACCCGCAGCATCCGCTCGTCTACCGCGCGCTCCACGCTTCCGGGGTGGGCGGGGTCGCTGTTTCGGGCATGGGCCATATCCAACATCCGCTCATAGCGCCGCGCGCCCTGTTCGTCATTGCCAACCGTGTCCAGGTACAGCTCCCGCAGAAAATCGTCCTTATCCAGGTAGTCGTGCTGGTCGCCCAGGTTATAGCGGCGGTGAAAGCACACCATTTTTCCAAAATTGTCGTCCTCGCGGGGGCTGGCCGCGTCGCCGTCGTGCTGTACCACCAGCGTATACGGCCCTTTTTCTCCAACAAGCATTGTTATCCACTCCTTTCAGCTATCCGCTGATCTGCAATTTTGCAGTATTCAGGGTTCAATTCAATTCCGATGTACCGCCTGCCCAACTCCAGCGCCGCGACGCCCGTGGTGCCAGCCCCGAAAAAGGGGTCTAACACAATGCCGTCCTCCGGGCACCCCGCCAGGATGCAGGGCAGCACCAGGGCAACCGGGTAGGTGGCAAAATGGGCGGCGCGGTAGTTGTTGGTGCCGATGTCCCACACGTCCCGGCCCCGGCGCAATGCGGGGGCCTCCGCGCCCGGCCTCGCCTGGGTGATGGTCTGCGGCGCCTGCCCCGGCGCGCCCGCCGTATACTTGGCGCTGTTGAAGCCGCGCCGGTATCGCTCCTTGCTGCTCCCGGCCACGGGCGTCTGTAGGGCCTCATAGTCGAAGTAATAGGACTTGGACTTTGCCAGCAGAAACACATGCTCGTAGCAGCTCACCGGGCGGTCTTTCACCGAATGGGGCATACAGTTTAATTTGCGCCAGATGATGTCACTGCGCAGATACCAGCCGTCCGCCCGCAGGGAGAGGGCCAGCATCCAGGGGATGCCAATCAGGTCCTTGGGCTTAATGCCCGGCCCTTTGGTGCGGTGGCTGGCATAGCTGTCCGCGATATTGACCCAAAGCGTGCCGTCCGCCGCCAACACCCGCCGCACCTCCCGGAACACCGCCGTCAGCCGGGCCACATATTCGCCTGGGGTTTCTTCGAGTCCGATCTGGCCGGCAACGCCATAGTCCCGCAGGCCGTAGTAGGGCGGGCTGGTAACACAGCAGTGAACGCTATCCGCGGGCAGAGTTTTCAGCACGGCCAGGGCGTCGCCGCACAGGGTTTTGTTTGCCTCCACACTCACAGCTCCGGCCCACGCTCCTTCTTGGGCAGAACGGCGGGAACTTCCTTGCCCTCCGCCTTGGAAGCAGACAGTTTACCCAGCACAGATTGCTTTTCCCGCCCGGATGCAGAAGCGCCGCCCTCCGAAATCTCGGCGGCGGCGTGGGACTGCTGCGGCTCCTGGCCCTGTAGGGTGTACCCCGGCAAAAGCTGGCCGTTGACGATGAAGTGCTGGGCGTGCTCTGGCGGGATGGGCGGCGAAAGCTCGGTGAACAGGTGGGCATACGTCTTAATCCGGCCTTGCAGGTACTTTTCCGCCGCAGCCTTATCCAAAAAGGATTTATTCTGTCCGGCGATCTGCACGCCGTACCTGCTTTGAGCGGTGCCCAAAGCAGTAACACTCCAGGTAACGCTATACCCATTGGACAGCCTTTGCTCTGTGGCCGGGTCATATTTGGTTATTTCTTTCAAAGCATACGTCATGCTGTAGACCATATTGCTGATCTTGCTGCCGGAGCCGTCCTCACTTTTCTGCCATTGGTTTGATGTATGCCGCACGGCGGGAACGCGGGCCACTTCAATCGCCTTTTCCAGCAGCAGCGTCTTGGCGCTGTACTTTTCCCATTCCTGCGCCGTTTGCTGTAGGCTGGCAAAAAAGCCGCGCTCGGCGGCGGCGCTGTCCTTCAACATGGCCTGCAATTCTTCCACAGGCAGGCCGGCGTAGGTGGACAGGTCGGCCTTTCCAGGCTCGAACATAATGGTGCGGTTTATCCGTATCTCATATCCTGGCTCGAAAAAGTTATGGTTGCCGATTTTATAAAAGCTCTCATTATCAGGCAAATTCATTCCTCCAATCTTAAATAACTGGTTCGCGGGGTTTCTTGGAAGCCTCCTGCGTCTGGACGCCTTTGCTCTGCGCTTTGGAGGCCGCAAGCTGGCCCAGCACAGAAGGCTTACCCCCGCTGCCGAATAGCGTAAGCTGTTCATCGCCCACGGCTGCCGGTATCTCTTGCCGGACGGCGGGAGGCGCGGCCTCCTGTACCTGTAGGGGCTGGGGCCTGTCGGAATGGGTAAATATCTGCTCCAGCTTCAAGTCGGCCACAATCTCGTCGAACACCGCATTGATGACCTTGCGTTCCTCACCCTGGGGATAGGCTTTCAAGATGTCGATGTTGCCGTCCTTGTCGGTAACAAAGGTCACGGCGCACTCGGCGTGCCCGCAGAGATAGTCAGACCGTTCAGGCCGCAGCTTATCCATGACATAGCAGGCGAAGGCCCTGGCCGTCATTTCCGTGTTGCTCTCCCAATAGCCGCCGTCCTTTTCGCACTCTTGCCCCATTTTCTTTGAATTGCGGTAGTAGTCGGTTTCCATGCGGGCTGCCGGTGGCTCGGTCTGCCCGGCTATAGAGGAAAGAAGGTGCTCATAGCTGTAGAGGGCTTCGCGCTCGCTTTTCGGAATGACGCGCCCGGTGACGGATTTTTTGAAGTCGCTGATCTTATCCACCGCACCCTGTTCGCCGGCCAGAAAGGAGCTTTTCAGCGCCGCGTATTCCTCCATCGCCTTGTCGCTGTCGGCGCGCTGGAGAGAGTACAGCACAGCGGAGTCCAGCCGGTTTTCCGCATTGCTTATATAGCGCGCGTTTTGCCGGACAGCCTGTTCCGCGGCCTGCTCTGGAGGCATGGATTTGTATTTCATGGCGTCCACCAGCTTTTTCATCAGCGGGTAGGCGCGGGGCGTTTCGGACAGAAGGCCCTTGACCCCCATTTTCTCGCCCAGATAGTCGTCCAGCCCGTGCCACCACTCATGTGCCAGCGAGCCAGCGCCGCGCATTTTGGTTAAGTTGATAACCTTGCGCTCCGGCTCATAGTGGGCCACGGCGCTGCCGCTGCCCCGCGCGCCGAAAGCGATGGCAAGGGCGCCTTGGTAGGCAATATCCTTTTCGCTGATCTGGAGGGCTGCGGCCAGGTCTTTGAGTGCGTCAAAGCCCATATTGAGGGAAGCCTGCCGGTCTGCCTGGGACATCCAGTTTCCAAACTCGCCGCCCCGGAAGCCGAAAGCGCCCAAATAGTCCTGCCCGGCAACATTTCGCCCGGCCCGGTAGTCCGGCCCCTCGCGGCGCACATGGGCAAGCTGCTCCGGCACAAACCGCTTTTTCCCGCTGGCCGCGCGCTGCTTTGCAAAGTCCTGTACCCATTTCAGCGCGTCGCCGCGTGTTTCAAAGTTGGTTTTGAGGATCCTGTAGCCCTTGGCGACATAGTAGGTATTGGGCTGCCAGTCGTCGCCCCTGGAGTAGGTGTTTTTACCGTCATTGAAGCGGATTTCAAAGCCCCTGGGCACCTTCTGCTCCTTGGGCACACCAAACTGGTTTTTTAGCACCTCGCGCACAATCTTCTGTTCGTAATCCCGTTCGGAGCGAAAGTACAGGGCATTTGCCAGCTTATCTGTGATGACCGGATTTTCACGGCCCTTTTCGGTGGCTGTGATCGAAGGGCGATAAGACATCACCCGTTCCTCACGCTGAAAATATCCCCCGGCAATCATGCACCTGTCGAACGCGGAAAAGGCGTCCTCAACGGTTTTCACGCTCTCCACAACGGTCTGCACCTCCCGGACGGTTTGAATATACTGCTTCTGCCGGGCAAGGCGCTTTTCCGGGGTGTCGTCGGTGCGGTAGTATTGGGGGGCTGCCGCCAGGCTGTCCCGCACCACCTTAATAAAATAGGTCAGGTCCACCGGCGCGCCGGCGCTTATTAGAGCGTCGTAGTCCGGCTTTTTCCAGATGTTATCCTTCTTGACGTACTTTTCAGCCTCGCGGCTGTTCATTTCCAGCAGATCGTCGGCGTACAGGCCCCGTTCCTTCCACAGGTCCTTGCGCGCGCCGCCGATTTTCTCCCCAAAATCTTCATGCTGTGCGGGGTTCGCCATACATTACCTCCTTTTTTCAGTGTGCGGCGCGGCTTACCGCTCCTGGGCGGGGCGGGGCTTCTCCGGGACGGCGTGCTTCAACACCCGGCCTATGATGCGCTCGGTCTGCCGTTTACAAGCCCTGTCCAGACCCTTCCAGTCCTTCGGCGCTATGGCAAACACCTGATTGGAGTCATACCACACGCCGTTTTTTACCGCTTCAATGGCGGGCACCCGTTCCGGGCCGCCCGGCAGGAGGCGGTAAACCTCCCCATCGTTATAGAGAAGCATCTGCTTGGCAATTTCCCGCGGGATGCGGTACATATCCTCGACGAAATGATCGGCGTCCAGCATATAGTCCAGGTTCAGCCTTGGGAGTATGTCAACAGGAAGCATATAGTCCGCTTTATCCTGCCACTGCTTGAAAAAGCGGTGGCAAATTTGCGCTATCTCCGCCTTCTCGTCTGTGTAAAGGTATTGATAGCCCCAGCTCCGCAGCGACTCTTTTTCGCCCAGGCCCATAGCTTTCCACTGCTGAAAGCTGATGCTGCGGGGGGAGCCGTCTATATCCACCGCAGTAATGCCGATGGGCGTTAGAGCGTGCCTTTCCACATCCCGGCGCAGGGTTGCGCAGTCCATAAGCAGTACGCCGCCATAGGCCTGCCCAATCTCCCGGTTATCAACATGCAGAAGAAAAGCGCGCTCATTGCGGTATGTGGAAGTAAAAAGCGACTGGTTCAGGTCCATGCCCCTTTGATAGGCAAAGGCCGCGTCCTCCAGCCGGATAAACTGGTCGCTCATAAGGACAACAAAATCAGCGCAGTCCTCATTTGCCAGGGTACGCAGGTTATTCTCCGCGTCCCGCAGGTAGTCGCCGGCCAGCGCGTGCAGCTTATACACAAAGTCTGTGATGTCGGTATTTTTGACACCATAGAGAAGCGAAGGGTATTCTGATCTCAATAAATGACCTCCTTTCATACCGGGCCTGCAAGGGGCGCCGGGGGCTACCGTTCGCCGCGGTCCGCTGTCGGGGCTGTCTTGGCCTGCGGCGGCTGGACTTTTTCGCCGTTCTCCTGCATGGTTTTCAGCACGGAGGGCTTGCGCTGGGCGGACTGCTCCAGACGGGCCAGGCTGTCCAGTGCCTTTTCCACACACTTTTTTGCCGCCACCATGCAGGCGCGCTCGGCGCGGTAGGGGGCTTGGATGGTCTTTGCAAGCCGCCCGACCCCCTTGGCCTCCTGCACGGCTTCCTTGCCCCGCAGGGCGCGGCCCATGTTTTTCAGATGCCGGCCCGCTTCGTGGTATTCCGCGCTGAACGCCTCAATCTTGGCAATGGCCTTGTCGTCGGTGCGGATGCTGACATCCATGCTGGAGCGCATCGACTCCAGGGCGGGCTTGATATGGAAAAAGCGCGCGATGCCGTCCAGTGCGGAGGCTCCGTGCGCCTTAAACTCGGTCAGGGCGTTTTTGCAGCCCTCCACGATATTCTGTTTCAGAGCGGCAAGCCGCTGGCGCATGGAGGCGACGCTGGACTCCAACGCCTGGCTTGTTTTCTGGAGGGACGCTTTCAGGGTATGACTCTGTACCTCCTGAAGCTCCTGGCGTACATTTTTTAATTCCTCCACAGCATCGGCCAGCCGTTGCTCCATTTCGGTGACATGCCCGATGACCTCGGCAAACTCCTGATACCCTGGGGCTTGATGGGCCTGCAAGACGGCCAGCAGTTCCTTGACGTACTCATTTTCCGCAATCGGCGGCGTGTTCTGTTCACTCAATCGGTGGCCCTCCTTTCCGTGCCGTCCTCTCTGCCGGCGATCTTGCCGACCACCTCCGGGCCGGACTCAAAAATCTGCATAAGCCTCCGGGCCATCCCACAGGGGCGGGCCGCGCCCGTCACCCACAGCCGCACGGTAAGCGGCGACACATTCATCAGCAGGGCAAAAGCCCGTTCGTTGGTTTCCAGCTTCTTCATCAGGGCCTTCACAGCCGCGGGGCTGTACTCCGGGCACCGGGCGGCCCCCGCGATGACCTGAATGGCCGTCTGTTCGGTTTTCATATTCAAATCCTCCTAGATGGAAACAGCCGCCATCTGGCGGCTGATCTGATTTTCTTCCTGCCGCTGGCGGATGACAGCGCGCAGCTTATCGTTGTAATCCTTGCCGCCCTCCACGCGGGGCGGGTTGACGGACACCCGGATATGCTTAAAACGGTTGTCCGCCCGCAGTAATTTGTTGATTTTGCGGGCGTTGATAAGGCCGGCCCGATCATTGTCCAGGTAGAGGGCCACACGGCTGATCTCCGGGTGCCGCTCCAGAAACGCGACCAGCGCCACCGGGGACGTGCCGCCCAGCGAGAGGCGGTAGCCGTTCCACTTCCAGCCCTCCAGCTTTTGCAGGCTGGCATGGGAAAGCACGTCTATAGGGGCCTCGAATACCGCAAGCTGGCGGCTGCCCGGTTGCTCTGGTGAGTAGAAGAAGCTATACCGTTTGTCGCTGCCGCTGATGTCCTTCCGCAGGTCCCCGGCAATGCCGCGCACGCAGGCAAACCGGGCGGAGCCCGCGTCGTCTCTGCCCGCGAACACACAGACCGCCTCGCCGTTGTAGCGGCCCTCGTACAGGCTGCCCGACTGCATACACCGCTGGATGACATCGGTATGGATGCCGCGGCGTTGCAGATACGACACCACAAAGGTTGCGCACTGCCTGGCCCAGGGCAGCCGGAACGGCTTTTTTTCAGGTGGCGGCTTTTCTTTTACGGAAGGGGCGGAATACGAGGGGGAGGCCCGCGCGCTGCCTCCGATCAGCATGTTCACCGCGTCCACCAGGCCGTAGCCCCGGATTTCCACCAGATAGTCCAGCGCATTGAGGCGTTTGCCCCGGCTGTTCCAGTACCAGTAGTCCCTATGATACACAAGGCTGTCGTGTTCTTTGTGGCGGTAGCTGCCGTGGCCGTCCCGCTTCAAAACATCCGGTTCATAGGTTTGCAGATAGGCCAGCAGGTCCGCCTCCCGCGCCTGGGCGATCTGCTCCTTGGTTACGCCGGGCATTGCCCGCGCGCCGCTGCATATTTCATGGCGCTTTTCCTCCTTTCTTGCTTGCATGGTGAAGTATTTAATGCTATAATACTTATGAAGTGTTACATTTGACACCATTTTGCAAAGTGCTCTGTGGAGATTGCTTCTGCCTCTAATGCCCTTTGGCAGAGTGAGGCTAACAATATCCTATCACTGTCCTGATTTTGAAATGGTAACACGGGAAGGGCGGCCTGCAATGGCCGCCCTGTTCTTTGTGGGCGCAACACCTCCGGCCCGGCTTATCTGCTTTCCTTTGGCTTTTTCATATTCGTGCGCAGGCAGCTTCCGTCCGCGCTCCAGCAGATAAAACCGTGACCGGGGAATGGGCACCCTTCGCACTCCGGCTTGATGGTACACCGCGCCTGCTCCTGTTGGGGGCGCTCGGCCTCGCGGCGGGGCGAGTAGACCGGGCGCCCGTTTTTCTTGCTCATAGTTTTCAAACTCCTTTGTTATGAAAAAAACGCCTTTCGGCGCCCTTATACCCCGTAGAGATCGTGGTTGACCTCCGCCCGGTAGTAGCTGTCCATCGTTGCCGGCGCATTGAAAAGAGCGGTCAGCAGGTAGGACTTGATGTTGTAGACCTTCGTGGTATTGCTGTCCAGGCAGCTAAACACATATTCGATATGGGAGGACGATACTTTAAGGAGCCGCGACTTCACGACCTCCCGCGGGTAGTCATCCCCGGCAATGCGGATGTAGGGACGCTGGGACAAGATGGCCTCCAGCATCAACTCCACAACCTCGTCCATGCGTTCAGCCCCATACTGGCCCACCAGACAGTCGTACTCGATATTCTCTTTGATAATTTGCCGGTAGACTTCTGCCGTATCAATCCTATCCCTATCTATCTGACCCTCTGATAACGCTGCGTCCCTTGGGGTAGGATTGATTGGATGGATAGTTGCTGTATGAGTAATTGATTTATCCATAATTGGTTTTTGGGTACTTGTTCTATTAGTATTTAATTGCGTTGGATTTTCCGTATGCGGTTTTACCGTATTCGGATTTTCCAAACACGGTTTTTCCGAACACGGAGGCGCCGTGATTGGGTTTTCCAAACACGGTGAGGAAGCGCCTGCCGCCTGGGGTTGCTGGGGCTGCTCATAAATGGTGTACTCGATGTTTGAGAGCTTGCCGCCTTCACCCCGCAGTTGGCGCCGGGTGATATACCCATGTTGCTCCAGCTCCAGTACCGCCGTCCTGATGGCGTCGATACTCTCTTTGTTGATATAGGCCAGCCCGCGCAGAGTAAAGTCCCAGGTGTCGGGCAGGGAGAGCATTTGCGATAGCAGGCCCTTGGATTTCAGGCTGATAGTCTTGTCGTTCAGGTGATAATTCGACATCACCGTGTAGCCGCGGGTTTTCTCCACGCGAAATACCGCCATGTGTGCAATCCTCCTTTCTCTGGAAATATCTATAAAAAAAGCGCCCCAGGTCGGAGCGCCTTTTTGCCCTATTTAGTTTCTACTGGTTGGTTACAGAAACCGCTCATGCTGTCTGGCTAAAGTATAGTGCCAGTGCCTTTTCCACGATGTCCTGTACCTCCTTGGCCGGTTGATCTGGCCGGAAATACTGCGCATAAACTTTTCTATCAACCTTGACCGTAGGAGCGCGGTTTGGTTGGGGCTTTTTGCCCAGCTCGCCGGACAGAATTAAAAATATCTTGTCCTCGCTCAATTTGCCCTTTTCTGAATACTCTCGCAGTAGATCGGCCTTTTTACCGTCCACCTTATAGCAATTCAGTTCAATACACTGATCTAACTGGCATTGTTCGGTTTCAGTCAGAAAAGATAATGCCACGGCAGAAGTAATAGCAAATTGCCCATTGTCCAGACGCATCTTTAATTGAGTGACAAGCCTAAAAACTCTCAAATACTGTGCTACATGAAAAGGCTTTAGCCCATATTCTTTTGCCAACATTTCGCGTGTATCGGACTTCTGTGATATTTCAACAGAAGTTCCATTTTCCCCGTAATCATGCGGTTTTTCGAGCTTTTGAAGCTCCGCAATAATATCATTGCGCTTACCCTGGGAAAACAGTTTTGAGTGGTGTGCCGCGATTACAGCCGCTTTTTCAGAATGGCTCATATCAGCGAAAGACCGTTGCATCAGGTTCGTTTCAATGACATAAACCCATGCGTCCGCATCGGAAACATTTTCAAGGATAATCGCGGGCACCCTATCCAGACCAGCCAGCCGCGCCGCATTAACCCGGTTGTGCCCGGAAAGGATTTCAAGAATTTCTCCTAACCGCCGTACCAGTATCGGAACGAGCACCCCATGCTGTTTGATGCTTTCCACCATATCGTCAAGCCGTTCGCCCTCATACAGGCGGAAAGGGTGCTTGCGAAACGGCGACAGACTGGCAATAGCAAGGGTAGACTGATACCGTTTGGCTGGTTGTTGCTCTACAGGGGCGGGCACATCCAGAGGATTAACACCGCCGTTGAGCATGAACAAATCGTCCAGGTTTTTGAGGCGGGGCCGTGCGGCGGTTTTAGTTGCCATCGGTCATCACCTCCTGCGCAAATGCTGTGTAGGCAAGAGCGGCTTTGCTGTTTGCCGCAAAGTCTAAAATGCTGGTGCTGGAATAATTCGCTTCGCCCACCTTTACTGTGCTGGGTATACGCGCATTAAAAATTTTAATTCTGTCGCCGCAGAAGTCGTCCAGCAAAGCCTTTGCCTCTCGGAACAGGCGGGTGCGTTCATCACATATAGTCAGCAGGATCCCCTCTATGGTGATATGCGGATTGATTTTTCGCTTTACTTTGAAAATTGTCTGGAGCAGATCGGTAAGACCTGTAGCAGACCAAAGTTGCGGACTGACGGGGATTACCACGCTATCGCAGGCCGCAAGCGCATTGATAGTGAGAAGGCCCAAATAAGGATTGGTGTCGATCAGGATATAGTCATAGTCAGTACGCAGGGGTTCCAAAAGGTCCGACAAGGTGCGTTCCCCTCCCAATTCGTCCCGCAGATTGATTTCTGTTATGGACAAATTGATATTGCAGGGTATGATGTCCAACCGCTCCCCGTGCTGGACGTATTCGGCTTTATCCGGCAACTCCTGTCCATCCATCACCAGCGCAAGGATACTGTGCATGGGCATATTCAATCCGTCAGGCTGTTCTATGCCAAAGCTCATTGTCAAATTGGCCTGCGGGTCGAAGTCTACCAAAAGAACGCGCTTCCCTGCACAGGCGAGGGCGTTTCCCATGTTACAGGCGGTCGTTGTTTTCCCCGTTCCGCCTTTCTGATTGGCAATAGCAATTATTTTGCAGCTATCCATAACTCAAAACCTCCTAAAACTTTCTTGAACACGTCCGAGCAGCTTTTTGACTCGATAAATGCGGGCGATTGCAGATATTCCATAAGGTACTGTTTGGGGATTAGATAGCGGCGCACGCCTTGTATATCAAGCGTTTTCAGCAACCCCGCCCTGATTACCCTGAATATCGTTTCTTTGCTAAAGCCCGTCATTTCAGCAATGTCAGCAGCCGTCAGCACATCCGGGTATTCGGCGTATATGTGAGCAAAGTATTCGGCCAGAGTCTTTTCACGTCCGGGAACAACAAGGGCGGCGAAAGACTTTCGCTGGGTATTTGGCCGTTTATATCTTGAACTCACTGCACCAGGCGGTATCATGCTGCCGATCTCGTCACGTTTTTCGAGATAGGCGATCACATCCTCCAGCTTGATCTTGTATCGCCATGTGTCCTTGCCCGTATCAATCGCGGGAATTATCCCGTTGTTCAAGAGATAGGAAGCGGTGCGCGGTGAAATACCGCAGACTTTGTATAGCTGTATCTTGCTTATGTACTCCGGGTATTGCTCTTTCAGCTTTTCGTATTTCTTTCTCATTGCATCCTCCAAATGGAAAAGTATTTGTCAATAGTAGGTGACGCTCTGCGAAAGAAATATCTTGTGTGAGTGATTTGGTGCAGCACCATTTTTAGAGGCACATTTTGCACCTGATAGCCGGATGTCTGCCCGGCGGTCTGCCCAACGTGCCAGACTTTTAGCAAAAATTCAATTTCTGCTAAAATCCCGTGGCACCTGGGCTGAATGAAAATCGAAGCCCGCAAACCCTGATTTTATCAGGATTTACGGGCTTTTTTTCGGTTGTTTACTTACCGTTCCATTCTCTATGTTTGCCTTGCATGGCACAAAGCGTTTAACACTCGAAATGCGGCAGGTCGGTTTCCGGCGCGTGGGTTCGACTCCCACCATCTCCGCTACGAGGCCCGACAGCCTGACGCTGTCGGGCCTCTGCTTTTTTAGGGAACTAATGGCGCGGTGTAGCCAGTCAACGATGAATACAAACGAATATAACAATTGCTTTTCGTAAGAAAAAACTGGCTGCGGGATGCTGATGGAAACAAACACATCCGGAAAGGAACCCGAATATGAATCTGACTAAATCAATCGATTTCCTTCTTGAAAATGCCGGAGCCGTATTCCGATGTGCGCTTGGAGCCGGACTACAAAAATAAATATGCGCTGGCATGTGACTTGACGTTCTGGGCGGTACAGTTTTTGTATTTGGTACAATGAAGAAACATCGTAAACCGCTATGAGGTTTCTAAATTTTCTCTTATAATGCGCACCACCTCATCTGCACAGTCCGCAAATTCCCGGATTTTCGCAGCGATTTTATGACGCATCGCCTTATCCTGCAAGGCTTCCAACGTGATATTAAACCCACCGCCTATCGCTTCCAGACCGTCCGGATCTTTTTCCCACATCTGCTGCATTTTATAGTAAAGTTGATGTAATTTCCCAATAAACGTAAAATCAGGGTTAAGTTTCTCTGCCCTGTTCAAAAATTCATGGCAGCAGCTTCCATTCGTGGCAAGGACACAAACATAATTGGAGTACATAAACCATGCGTCGAATTCTTCGGGTTTCATATTATCATACCTGCCGCTTTCTATTTCATCGGCCCATGCACGGAAAGCCAATGCCCCGAAGCAGTAATTTTCTGTCCGGGTTGTTAATAACTCAGGAATATTTATGATTGTTTCACGATATATTTGCCTTAATTCCTTTTGCGCTTTCTTTTCTCCCACAAAAACGATGCCACGGCATCTTCCTCCCTCATCGTCCGTATTTTCGCAAAAGACATCTTCTGTAGAAACGCGTTCAGGCTCGGTCATGTTGTCGGTCATAAACAACAGTGTTTCTCCGTATTCTTCATAGCCGACAAATACAATCCATGCACTATGTCCCGTTATCATCAAATTGCTTATCACAGGAATGCCTTTGTCAATATAGGCCAGAAGCGTCTGCAGGTACATTTCTTTATTGGCTTTTAATTGTTTCTCCTGCACAAATGTGGAAGCGTACCCGCATTTTTCAAAGATTTCTTCAATAAAAGAATACTGTCCTTCGCTAAGCATATAATCGGTCACGCCATCGCCGCGGAAATGGTTATAAGTGTATATTTGGGCGAACACATCACCTGTCAGACCAGCGAAAAACTCATAGTCATAATCCCTTTCCCCCAACGCATTCATGACGTAGCGTCCGCAGCCGTTGAACCAGTAGTTTTCGCCATTCTCGTTAGTAATGAATTTGTGAATATGCGGTATGCTGTTATTACTTTGCCTTGTTATCATTTTTAATTCTCCATTTTTCATCTTTACTTTAGGTGTAAGTGTAAGTTGTGAAATGCGGACGGACTTGATAAATCGTGTGGCGGTTCCGCTTCCGGATATCAATAATAATTTATCCGGTTGTCTGGCCAAATCCGCGGACATATAAGGGAAATGGACACCGCAATAACGAATTTCATCATTTAGGATGACCGCAAAGTGTTTCTCACCGATTATCCATGTCAACCAATTATAAGTGTCATAATTTATTTTTCCAAGTTTGGGGTAAGTATAAGTGTTTCCAAAAACAGGCTGGGTAAAGGTAATCGTTTCCTCCCGGCGTGCTGCAAAGTTCCCCTTATTTATGCCGTAGAAACTCTCTCCGTGATGAAAACACAGGTTTCCTTCATCCGCTCCATAACCATAAGCCGCGGTTGCATTATCCACTTTAAAATTAATATCTATGCGGAAGGGAAGCCTCACCTCAACTCCGGTGGAAAGGTAATGCTGATTTCCGACAGGAATGTATACTCCTTCGTTTTTCCCGTTTACTCGATAACTCCAGTCCGACACAGGGAGGAGCTTGTCCGGCGGAATGTTAATTTCCCATAAAACCGGGTTGGCCGCTTCTATTTGAGCAATGGAGATATCCGTTACCAATTTCGGCTTATCATACAGTGCGGGATCCTCCTTTCTTTTTTTCACCGGAACAAACAATGAAACAAGCTCCCGTTTATCGTCAAGAGATATCAGGTTCTCCAGCATGGCCGGATGGCGCAGCCTGCCCTTACTGGTATAATCAATCTGATAATATTTGTTATGATTAAAACAGGACACAAGGGAGTGGAATCTCTCACGTAAATCTTCATCAAGATATATACTGACCGTAGCAAAAAGCCCTCCGCTAAATATATAGTCCTGATAGCTGCCGCCGTTTTGGAAATCATCCGGGATCCGTTGTATGATGATATCATCCGTATCGGTTTGAAATTCAAACCGCTCATGCCGTCCAGGTTCGCCGAAAGGAATATTTTGTGCCTGTATCCATCGCCAAAAACCTTCTGTATCGGCTTCATTCGTTTCTTTTTTTAAGGATGAAATAACACGCATTGAAGGCAAAGAAATAATTGCGGGTTCTAAAGGTTTATCCAGCTTCCCGCTCACTGACGATAAATCGTCGAAAGTTACCGGCCCGTATTCCTCCAAAGCATTCAGATGTTTCTCCATTTCTTCATATAAAAACGGGATAGCGGATATTTTGGTTATGCCGTTTTGCAACATGATCCGTAAAAAATCGCTCATGATATGCTTGAGTTCTATCAAGGCATCTGCTTCTTTATCTATCGTATTGATACGATCAACAAACACAGCAACAACCGTACTCATATTTGGACTTTCATAAATACGGATGATATCTTTAACCGGAATCTGCATTTTGCGCAGGATCAGAATCTGTTTCAGTTTTTCAATATTCTCACTATTATAATAGCGGTATCGCTCTGAATCGGAACGCACACTATGAATTAAGCCAACCTGTTCATAGTAGCGCAGGCTACGAGAGGATATATTAAGTTTATTTACAAGGTCTGTTATTTTTATTAGTCCCATAAAACCACCAAAAGTCAGATTTTATGCAACCGCTCAGATAAGTCTGAACGGTTACCCTTTAATATTCCTGTAACGTTATATTTTTATAATACCACTTGACCTTGCGTCAATGTCAACATCTAATCCGGATGGATCAGGCATTGTCTGTGCGCGTTCACGGCGAAATCAGAAACGGTAATGCCGGATACCAGCCTTTGGACGAGCAAATAAAAAAACACTGGTTTGAATATATAATATCCTTCTACGGTTCTGCATTGACATAAAAAGCAATAGTATGGGGCACCTATAATGGGGTTTGTATTTTAAAAAATCCCCCCTCAAACTTGAGGGGGGCAGAACTTACTTAGTTATTCAGCTGAACAATGGTTAACGATCGACTCATATATCCCAAAGCCGGAAAAGTCGTGCTGATACTGGCTCCTATCTCATCTCCCTCACTCAGGTATGCCTGAACAACGAACGTGGAACTGCTTCTGTTCGCAATCTTAAAGAATGTAGAGGGATCCAGGAAAATCGGCTGGCCGTTTACGGTGATTATTGCATTCAGATATGGTTGCTCTTCGTCCGGTTCCGTGGTAGCCTCTGCACTGATGGAGATCGTGATCTGATAAATGCCGCTTGCTCCAACTATCAGTTCATTTCCGGTTTGGCTCACGGTTACTGAAGCCGATAACGGTCCGGGCACACTGAAAGGTACGCTCACAAATCCATTTCCCGGAACTTCATTGCTGATTCCTCTGAGCGACCCGTATGCTAAAACAACATTTCTGGTCAGCCCCGGTTCGCCCTGCGGTCCCCGCAGTCCCTGGGGGCCTTGAATCCCCTGGGGGCCCGGTTCGCCCTGGATTCCCGGCTGGCCCTGCGGTCCCTGGGGACCCGGCTCGCCCTGGATTCCCTGCAGGCCCTGGGATCCCGGCAGACCTTGCAGGCCCTGGGGACCCGGTTCGCCTTGTAGCCCCGGCTGGCCCTGTGGTCCCTGGGGACCCGGTTCTCCCTGGACTCCCTGCAGGCCCTGGGATCCCGGCAGACCTTGCAGGCCCTGGGGACCCGGTTCTCCCTGTAATCCCGGCTGGCCCTGCGGCCCCTCGGGGCCCGGTTCTCCCTGTAACCCCGGCTGGCCCTGCAGGCCCTGCGGCCCCGGCTCCCCCTGTAACCCCGGCTGGCCCTGCAGGCCCTGGGGACCCGGTTCTCCCTGTAATCCCGGCTGGCCCTGCAGGCCCTGAGGACCCGGTTCTCCCTGTAATCCCGGCTCACCTTTTTGTCCCTCCGGACCCGGTTCTCCCTGCGCTCCAGGCAGCCCCCGCGGTCCTTGCGGTCCCTGTGGTCCTGGTATGCCCTGGGGACCCCGGGGACCGGGCGGACCTGTTACTCCGGTACAGCACGGCGGGCCGCAGGCTGCCTGCGGTGGATAGCAATTGTTGTTACAGTTGTTATTAGTCTGACATCCGTCACGGCGGATATCCGGACGATCTTTATAAAACATCAAATTACCTCCAGTCTGAGAATATTGGGGGATGCGTGTCTATGCATCCCGTATTAACATATGCTTTGGCCGGATCGTAAGTGCCGGATTCTGCCGAATTGCGCGAATCTTCCACACATATTTTCGTTGTCAGTTCCGCGGATTCAGGTGTCTGGCCGGTTTTCCGCGGGAATAAAAGAACTGTCTTTCCGTATTGCAATTGCAAAATCGGAAAGACAGTTCCTTTTTATAGTAATCTATAACAGACTGTCAATGGTATCCAGCAGCTTCTTCCGTTCAATTGGTTTGGATATGTGAGCGTTCATACCGGCGCGCAGCGCATCACGCACGTCTTCGGCAAATGCGTTTGCGGTCATTGCCACGATGGGCAGGACAGAGACATCGGGACGGTTGAGCTTCCGTATTTCCCGCGCAGCTTCATATCCATTCATCCGGGGCATCTGGATATCCATAAGAATGATATTATAGTATCCTTCCGGAGAGGCTTCCACCATTTGAAGGGCTTCTTTCCCATCGCAGGCCGTCTCAAGTTCCATTTGGGCAGGCTTGAGCATTTCCAGGGCAATCTCCCGGTTCAGTTCGTTATCCTCGGCCAAAAGCAGCCTTTTTCCTTTAAAAGAACGGGGTGTCCTGGCATTTCCCAAGCCGGAGGATTCCGGCAGGGCGCAGTTATCCTGATCCGGAAGCGCTCCGTTCTGGTAAAGGGCTACCATAACCGTAAAAACAGAGCCGTTTCCGGGCGTACTTTCAATCTGGATATCTCCGTCCATCATGTCAATGATATTTTTGGTTATGGCCATTCCCAGCCCGGTACCTGCTATTTTTTCCACTTCATTCTCCCGGGATCGTTCAAACGGGGCGAAGATTCTTGTCAGGAAACCCGGGGTCATTCCGATCCCCGTATCGGCACACCGGAAGCCGTAGTTTCCGTATCCCCGGTTCACGGCATCCTCCTGCCATACATCGATCCGTATCCTGCCGCCCGGCGGTGTATATTTTATGGCATTGCTTATTATATTCACATAGACCTGGCGCAGGCGCAGGGGATCTCCCATCACGGTGTCCAGGGTGTAGTCGGGGATATTTACTTCCAGCGTCAGCTGTTTTTCTTCCGCCTGGGGCCGCATCAGCTCCGCCACTTCCATAATCAGCCGGTAATAAGAAAAAGCTTCTTCTTTGAGCGCGAACTTACCGCTTTCAATTTTGGATATATCCAGAATATCATTGATAAGGCTCAGCAGGTGGGTACTGGACAGGCTGATTTTATCCAGACAGTCCTCTATACGCGCCCTGTCGTCCAAATGCTCACGGGCTATGTCCGTCATACCGATAATACCATTCATCGGGGTACGGATATCATGGCTCATGTTGGACAGGAAATTACTTTTCGCCTCATTGGCGGACCGGGCTGTATCCAGAGCGCTCTGCAGTGCCTGTCTCTGCTGTTCCTCCTCATACTTCTGTTCATCAATACAGCGGGCGAGGAAAATAGCAAGGCGATCCTCGGTATATGGATTATCCACATGAATGAGCTGCACCAGCACCCAGTGATACTGGCCGTCGTCCAAAAGGAGCCGGCACTGGGCGAATACTTCGGAGGATCGGGAGTCCGGCGCCTGCATGACGTGTTCCGGCGTGAAACGCACGCGGAACCGCTCTTTATAGTCCGGATGAAGCCTGCTGTCCATATACTCCAAAAGGGAGGAATAGCTGCCATACCCCTGAAGCTCTTCCAGAAATCCGGGGGCCGCATAGATGCTTTTTTGTGCATCCATACTCAGGTTTACACTGAGAATTACCGCATGGGTATCGGAAATGGCCCGGATCAGCGTACTGCGTTCCAGAAGCTTCTCCCTCTTTTCCTCTTCCTGGGCCAGCTTTTCTGAGGTGATATCGTGAAAGGTGGCAATGAGGATTGTCTCCCCTTCTTCATCCAGCATTTTTTCAATTATGCCCGAGGCCCAGAAGTAGGTGCCGTCCAGCCGGCTGAAACGGCTGACATAAGTGATTTTTCGTTCCGTTTCTATAGCCTCCTGGAAAAAGCGCCGTGTCTCCTCCCAATCCTCCGGATGGATCCATTCGCTGAGATATTTCCCGGTAAGGGCCTCCTGGGAGGCCTCCCGGGGAAAATTCAGCAGACGCAGGCCTTCCTGGTTTATCTGAAGGAAACGCAGCGGAATATCCCGGGAAACCAGGGCGACGCCTTCGGGAACCGCATTGTACAGGCGATCAATATAGGATGCCTGGGTACGCAGCCTTCTATGTGCCTTTTTCATTTGCAGGATATAGACAAGCGCCAGCAGGATAATGGCCAAAGAAATAGCCCCCACAAAAAGGAACGTCCTCCGCAATATATCATTTGTCTGGGCTCTGACCACATTTTCCGGTATCATGGACAGAAGATACCAGTCCGATAACCCTTTCATGGGAACATAACAGAAAACCATACCGGTGTCCCCATAGGCAAAAGCAGCCCAGCCGCTTTTTCCGTCAAGAAGAGAGCGGCGGAATTCTTCTATGGCACCGCTGTCATTTTTATCACGGGGAAGCATATCAAATATATTTTTTACCGTTTTGTTGCTGCCGGGGTGAGGGGAACGGATCAGGATTTCTCCTTGTGCATCCACTATGTAAGAAAAACCGGCGCCATTATAAAAGGACAGACTGAATTCATCCGCTATGGCTGCGACCGTGTATTCCTTCACCAGATAACTGACACTGCCGTCTGCAAATCGGACTTTCAAATACAGATTAAAGACATTGACTCCGGTTGCACTGCTGATGTGGGGATCGATCACGCCGGAATCCCCGCTGAACTGATCCAGCAGATTCTGATCCGCACCGTCATATTCCGGCACACAGGTGCCGTCGGGAAAATAAAGCCGGACGCCCTGCTCGGCAACCGAAAATGCCTCTATGACTTCTCCGGCTGAACCGATCTTATCAGCCGGCAGGCTCTCCAGATAATCCTTCACCGCATAAACCGATTCAAAATCTTCTCTTAACTGTATTTCCAGAGCGTTCTCACCCTGACTGGTGCTCTCTGTAATCGCACGCAGAGACTGCTCCCACAGCTGTTCCCTCACTTCATTTATAAAAGCGAATGTAAGCGCTGCCAGCAAAATACCTACCCCGGCGGCGGCAAAAAGGAACCATCTTCTTGCCCGCGTCTCATTCTTTTTCATTGTTGTTCTCCTCCCGCTGCCAGCTGTCCGTCGAGCCACGCCAGAACCTCGGAAAGATCATCACCGGAAAGCAGCTTCACGGAACAGTCTGCGGTGAGATCCCATATCGGCATCTGTAAAGCGCTGTCGGAGCCTATTACTGTTTTCCCCTCCTGATACGTATCGATGAGCGGCTGTATTTCCTCACAGGATGCAGGCTCCCCTCCTTTCAACGGACTGAAGGAGCATTGGTTATCCGCAAACTTCACAATATTTTCCCGTGTGGTGAAGTATTCCACAAACCGCTCCGCCTCCTCCTTGTAACGGCTGTCCTGGTTTACCGCAATCCGGGTATCCGCGTTAATCACCAGAACTGCTCCCTCCTCCAGAACAGGATAGGGGACCACGGTAAAGGCAAAGCCGGGCTCCATGGCCTTCACACGGTCGGCGGCCCAGCCGCCTGTCAGCATAAACGGGGTATTTCCTTCTGCAAAAAGTGCCAGATCATCGGAAGTTTTTTTCGTATTAAGGGCTTCCTCTGCATTGATATATCCTCTTTCCAGAAATTCTTCCGCTATGGAAAACCCATCCTCCAGACAAGATCCCAGGGATTCTTCCCCTTTGTTAATCCTGTCAAAAACCTCCTTCTGCGTCCCTTCCTGATACATCGAATAAAAGCTGCGGCCGATCGCCAGGGTTTTCAAGGAAATATCGTTGTTGGCGATGACAGGTGTGATTCCCTGATCCACAAAATAATCACATATCTGTTCCCATTCCGGAAGGGTTTGGGGTATTTTCTGTCCATGTTCCTTCAGGAGATCCTGATTGCAGTATAATCCAAATGCGGAAACCGTGGTGGGCACCCAATAGATTTTCCCGTCTTTATCCATCTGATCCATGACACGGACGGAAAAATCCGGCAGCGTTTCCAGACCGGACAGCTCCATAAGCTTTCCTTCCTCTTCCAGCTCCAGCGCCGTATCATGGTTTACTATAAAAATATCGTCCCCGTTGCCGGTATTCATCCGTTTCATAAGGGCATCATAATAATCATTTCCCTTCAGGCTTTCGTAGGAAATGCGTATATCCGGGTTCTCTTCCATAAAGGTAGTCAGGATTTCCTCGATAACCACTACATTTTCCGGTTCATATTTATTTCCGAAGAACGTGAGCTCCACACGGGGGCCGGCGTTCTCCGCATAGGTCTCCACTTTGCCCCGGACGCCGCATCCGGTTAGTATAAGTGCAGGCAGCAAGAATACGGCTATCCACATTTTCCTGTTTGTCCTTTTATTTTTCATACGATATATCTTTCCGGCCTGTTTTTTAGATAACCTTTAGCCTGTTATATCCATAAAGTTATTGTAACAGAAAAATACAGGTAATAAAAGAAATCTTTCGGCACAGTTCGCATGTCCGATTGCCTGCGTCGGAATACCTGTGAAAGCTGGTAGTCCGAAAGTGTTAACAGTACTTACATAGTGAAGGGAAACATATGAAAGAAAAAAGCATGAGTTCCGGATGAAAAGACTCCTGTTCCCATGCTATCTTCTTTAAGTAGATAGAATTAATGTTTCCAGCAAAATTTGCGCTCTTTTAATATAAGATTATTTAAAGTTCCATATTACTTAGTTGTTTTTGAATATCATAATTAATTTCCCTGAACTTGTTAGAAATCTGCAATGAATCTTTTTCTTCCAGTTTCCATGTGTTTGTATCCACGATAGTTACTGGTATCTCAGTATCTCCATTGTTTAAAACATCATCCTGATAAGAAAATGTTTGGAATATTTTCCGGTTTATACATTTTACAGCCATTCCCATATCATCAAGATAAACTGTATAAGTAAGTTCCTTAATTTCCGATCTCTCTAATATATCAATAATAGATTTATATATATTTGCGCCATTATCTTCCCCTTCCCATAGGTAAGCGGCTTCCTGATCTTTGGCATCTTGAATCTGTTTTTCTAATATATTTTTCCGTTTTTCTCCTGATATTATAATAATATAGGAATTATCCTCTTTTTTAATAGAAAAGTCATTATGGTTGTCAAGTTCTGGGATTCTTGCCGACCAGTCTATTGGGATACCTGTGGTTTCAGATACCTGCCATTGATCATTAAATTTACTAAAAAATTGATTCCCTATGAGTGCATAGACAGACATTGACGAAACACTATCATCATTATTATAAGAGATAAGTTCCATTATATAATTATCACTACTTTGCCAGTAATTCTGATTACTTTTAGAACTTCGTTCTTCCATTTCAGGATATATTGTATATGTTTCGGATACGTTAGAAACCATTTTGTATTCAAGTCGATCCGTTTGTTTTAAAGCAGAGATAACTTCTTCTGTCAGCTGATCTTTTTTACCAGAACAACTTGTCAGAAGAAAAAGAAAAGCAAGAAAAACTATCGTGGTAATATTTTTTTTAGCATTCATATAAAGTCCTTGATGTAATATAAAATTGCTTAAAGAATTTTAATATCATTTGCATAATCCAATGACCAGCTTAATATTCAACTATCTCCATCATGTCTTCCCAGCTATGAGAGTGTACAGGTACATGAATCACAAAAGTAATAAATACTTTTTATTTGTCAGTCGGACAGAGTCTGTATCGTCATAAAAATACACTTTATCATTGGATTCACCCCCTCCAATAGAAACAATCATTAATAAACTTATAGTATCACATTTACTTTTTTTAAGTTTGTATGTCTTTAAAAAGTAGTATTTTGACCTTAAACGTATATAAAATGAGCATGATAATATAGAGTGTCATAAGTTACAGCATGCAACAACGTTAGAGACATCTGCTATCTACGGGTTTATAATCAAGAAATTCAATACAGTAACAGTTCGGACAAGTCCGAACTGTTACTGCAGATACGTTTCGGTTAATGATGTTTCCAAACATGGCTGGGCTGGGCCCGGTACGTAGGATAACGGAACAGCAGGGTTTTCAGTGCGGCCCAGTTAAAAGGGAAGAGCGGCCAGAAGTAACTGGATCCGCCGAAAGTAGGGGTGGTAATGACGGACAACAGTACGAGAAGCAGCCCTCCCAGGAAACCCCACAGATGGAAAACAGCGGTCATACCAATAATAAATATACGGTAAACCCGGATGGCATCCCCGAATTCCATGCTGGAAAGGGATAGGCTGGTAAGAAGGGTGATAGCCCCGTAAAATAGTACCTCCACCGTTGCCCAGTTCAAGCTGACTGCAATATCGCCGATAATAAGTCCGCCCACCACGGACAGGGAACCGGAAAAACGGCTGGAGCTCAGTGATGCGGAATTTTTAAAGAGATCCAGGCCGAATTCCACTACAAGCACATAAAAAATCAGGGTGGGGGCGGGCCATTTGCCGGTGGAAAGCAGCTGCCATTCATCGGACAGGTGGGGATAATATGCGGTTATCAGCAAAAAGAGAGGCATCAGGAGCAGGCTGATAAAAATACAGCCAAAGCGCACCAGCCGGAAGTAATTCCCCACCACAGGGCTTTTGTAATAGTCCTCCGGGCTTTGGGTAAACTGGAATATGGTGCAGGGCAGTATAAGCACCTCCGGGGAATTGTCCACAATAAGCAGCAGATGCCCTTCCATCAGAAAACTGCAGGCCACATCCGGCCGTTCGGTTCTGTGGACGCTGGGCAGGGGGTTATACCATCTTTTACGCACCAGAAGCTCTTCCAGGCTTTTGGTTCCCATGGTGAGGCCGGTCACCTGCAGGCTATCCAGCTTTGCCCGTAGGGAATCCAGCAGCTCTTCATTTACGGATTCTTTCATGTATGCAATTGCCACATCTGTCTTGCTTTCCGAGCCCACGCTTTTCACTTCGAAGGTCAGTTCGGGGGAACGGATCCTGCGCCGTATCAGATTGGTATTAAACAGCATGGTTTCCACAAAACCATCCCTGGCTCCCCGGGTAACCTTCTCCGTATCCGGTTCCCCTATGCCTCTGGCAGGATAGGTACGTACATCTATAATGATAGCCTGGGCAAAGCCGTCGATTAGCAGGACGGATGGCCCGCTGAGGACATTTTTGACGATTTCCTCCCAGTCCTCAGTAAGGGTTGCCTGGGCATAACCGATTTTGGCATTCATATAATGGCGGATATCTTCAATGCAGGAGTCCTTCATATAAAGAGGATTCTGGAGGTCTGAAAAAATCTGCTGCAAAATTTCCGTCTTACAAAAACCATTAATGCCGATCCAATAACCTCTTGTGTCTCCCAGGAACAAATCCCTGGTTATGATGTCAAAACTGGCTCCTATGGGCAGGATCTCCTTAGCTGTCTGTATGTTTGTATCAATCTCTGAGGAAAGCTTTCTCATATTCTTTCTCCCTCTGTCCGTCAGGCGGACATGCCGCCTTTTCCCCGCAGGGTGAATGGCAGGATCTTTTTCATGATAGTATGTGCCGACATTAAAATCCCTATTCTTATAAATTTTTTTAATCTCCTCTTGACAAGTCTTTCTGTAAACGTTATAGTTACAGTATAAACTGTAATTATTTTTTTTACAGAACTGATATAAACACAACAAAGGATAAGGAGGATATTTATATGTCTGTTACAGCAATTAGTAAAGCAAATTTTGAACAAGAGGTACTGCAGTCCGATATTCCCGTTTTGGTGGATTTCTGGGCGCCCTGGTGCGGATACTGCCGCAGGCTCAGCCCGGTTATCGATCAGCTTGACAGCACTTATGAAGGCCGTCTTTCCATTCGTAAGGCAGATATTGACGAAGAGCCGGAGCTGGCTGATTCCTATGATGTGGAAACCATCCCCACTTTGTTTTTATTCCAAAAGGGGAAAGAACCCGTATACCTTGTAGCGCCCCAGGCAAAGGTACAGGTTACGGACTGGCTGAAGGAAAACGGCGTGGAGTGATACCGGCTACGCTTTCTGTGAAATGATAACGTATCCGTTTTATATAGTAGAAAGAAGGAAATCCGAATGAAAAAAGACCTTTATGATGTGGCGGTTATAGGAGGAGGGCCGGGCGGATATTCCGCGGCGCTGTATTGTGCCAGAAGCGGTTACTCCGTCTTAGTCCTTGAGAAGCTTTCCGCAGGCGGCCAGATGGCCACTACGGGGCAGGTGGATAATTATCCCGGTTTTGATGAGGGTATTGACGGTTTTGAACTGGGTGAAAAGATGCAGCGCGGCGCCCAGCGTTTCGGTGTGGAGACTGAATATGCGGAGGTCAGTTCTGTGGATCTGGTACCGGAAGTCAAACAAATCACCACGTCCTCCGGAATGGTATCCGCCAGAAGTGTGATTGTGGCCACGGGAGCCTCCCCCAGGGAGCTTGGGCTGCCGGAGGAACGGCAGCTGCGGGGAAGGGGGGTGGCCTACTGCGCCGCCTGTGACGGCCAGATGTACCGGAACAAGACCGTAGTCATTGCCGGAGGCGGAAACAGCGCCGCGGCCGATGCCCTGTTCCTCTCCAAATTATGCAGCAAGGTGTATCTGGTACACCGCCGCGACAGCCTGCGGGCCTCCCGTATCTATATGGAACCTCTGGAAAAAAGCGGGGTCGAATTCATATGGGACAGCAAAATCACGGAAATCCTGCACGATAAGCGGGTGACCGGCGTGCGTGTGGAGAATGTAAAAGACAGCACTTCCAGGGAGATTCCCGTTGACGGGGTCTTTGTCGCTGTGGGGCGTGTCCCCGACACGGCGTTGTTCAAAGGCCAGTTAGAGCTGGATCCCCAGGGTTATATCATCGCGGATGAAAGCACCCGTACTAATAGGGACGGCGTTTTCGCCGTAGGGGATGTGCGTACCAAAGCCCTGCGCCAAATCGTAACCGCAGCAGCCGACGGTGCCACCGCCTCCCACTACGTGGAAGAATATCTGATGTAATGAAATGTTATGAAAAAAGAGGATGGGATTTTACCGGCGCCGGTAAGAGTCCATCCTCTTTCGCTATTATTATGCCATTTTCCAAAGCAAAGCAAGAATATCTTCCCTGTTCATCGGATAGAAGGCTCCGCAGGTATGGCTTCCCTTATCCGTCATGGCATCCGCAATCTCTTCGAACTTTTCTGTCCCTACGCCGGCTTCGCTCAGGGTTAAGGGCAGGCCCGCTTCCCGGATCAGGCCGCGCAGTCTTTTTATCCCTTCTTTTGCCGTTTCCGCAGGGTTTTCAAAGTTCATGGGGGCATTCCATACACGAACCGCTATCTGGGCCAGCTTGGGAATGCATTCCTGTTTGGCGCACAGGTATTCCATCCAGGCGGGGAAGGATATGGCCAGCCCTGCTCCGTGGGCGATATCATAGAAGCCGCTGATCTGGTGCTCCAAACCGTGATTGAACCAGTCCTGCTGCCTTCCGCAGCCTGTCATGTCATTCTGCGCCCAGGTGCCGCACAGCATGATTTCCGCCCTTGCATCGTAATCCCGGGGGGTTTCCAAAGCTATAGGCAGGTTGTGGATTACGGTGGCCAGAATACCTTCTGTCACCCGATCCGTCATTTCCACATGCTGCGTCCGGCTGAAATACCGTTCCATAGCATGGGCCATGATATCCATACAGCCGCAGGCGGTCTGGTAAGGAGGAAGGGTATAGGTCAGCTCGGGATTCATTATGGAGAAAACCGGACGCATCAGCGGCGAACCGAAGCCGGTTTTCATGGGAATGGTTTCATCAGAGATGACACAGCTGTCGCTTTCTTCGCTGCCTGCGGCAGGCAGGGTGAGAATATCCGCCACCGGTATCCTTTTTTCTCCGGGTTTTACCTTTCCAGATATCAGGTCCCAGACATCGCCTTCATAGAAAACCCCGAAGGATATGGCTTTACACGTATCAATGACACTTCCTCCCCCAACGGCGAGAAGGAAATCAATCCCTTTTTCCCGGCATAATCCGATCCCTTTTCTCACCAGTGATACTCTGGGGTTCGGCACTACGCCGGACAGCTCGTCAAAGGAAAGTCCGGCTTCCTCCAGGGCTTTTACCACCTTGTCATACAGGCCGCTTTTTTTAACGGAGGCGCCGCCGTAAACGAGAAGAACCCTGGAAGCTCCCTGTTTTTTCAGTTCTTCTCCCACACACAGCTCTTTCTCCTTGCCAAAAATCATTTTTGTAGCACACTGAAATTCAAATCCGTTCATGGTTGTTCCCTTTCTTATTCCGGCAAAACCGGGTTTCCTTATAATATAAGTAATTCCTTCGGGCTATTGGTCAGATTCTCAAATCCGTTTTCCCGGATCACGATCATATCTTCTATCCTGACTCCGAATTTCCCTTTCAGATAGATGCCCGGCTCAACCGTTATCACAATGCCCGGAATGAGCCGGTCGCCGCATACCTCATTAAACCGGGGATTTTCATGGACCTCCACACCCACGCTGTGTCCCAGCCCATGGGAGAAGCAGCCTTCATAGCCCTCTTTATAGATATAATTCCGGGCGGCGGCATCCACCTCCCGGCATACCGCTCCGGGACGGATTACATCAAAAGCCTTTTTCTGCGCTTCCCGGACCGTCTCATAAACCTTACGCTGCTCTTCCGTCACGTTACCTACGGCCACCGTCCGGGTCATATCCGCCAGATATCCCCCATATACCGCCCCGAAGTCCATGGTGACAAAGTCCCCTTTCCGGATCAGCCGGTTTGTTGCAAAACCGTGGGGCAGGGAGCTGTTCGGCCCGGAGGCGACTATAAAGTTAAAGGTTTTCTCATCCGAACCCAGCCTGGTCAGAGTAACGCCGATTTCCCCGGCTATGTCGATTTCCGTCATGCCGGGTTTAATGATGCCGCAAATGTGGGAAAAGGTGTGATCCGTAATCTGCTGGGCTTTTCTGTGGCAGGCAATTTCTTCCTCGTCCTCTTCCCTTCTCAGCGAATCCATGAGCTGGGACAGGCCGTCCGAAGCGTCCAGGGTGATTCCTGCCAGATCCGCCTGCATCTGTCTATATTCTTCTAACGTTACCTGCCCGGTATGCAGGGAGAGGGATGCTATACCTTCCTGTCCAAGGAGGCTTTTTACCTGGGAACACCAATTTTTTTCTTCGATTACACAGCAGTTTTCCACTTTTGCCTGCGCCTGTTCAAAATAACGGAAATCAATGAGAAGCCAGGCTTTCTTTCTGGTGATCAACACCGTGCCCGCGGAGGATTTCATACCCGTCAGGTAAAAACGGTTGGCGCCGTCCCGCAGGATTACGGCCTCCATGGAAGAAGGCATGGCCCGCTGCAGTCTGCTTATTTTATCCATACTCGCTCCTATCCGCGCACCACAAGCGCGCTACATTTTTTTGAGAAGGACGGTATAACACTCTGCCGCCTCTCTTACAGCCTGTATGGAGGCGTATTCGTTATCCCCATGGACGCCTCTTCCCTGTTCCGGGGCGGCATACATGGGAGAAAAACGCAGTACTTCATCCGTCAGCTCCAGAAAATGTCCGGAGTCCGTCCCGCCGCTCAGGACAAAGGGGATGACCGGCAGATCCGGCCAGATTTCTTCCACACTAGCCTTCATCGCCAGGTATCCCGGCCCGTCCGTGCGGCTTTCCGGCGCGGCCCCTCTGCCTCCCGCCAGCTCACACAGCAGATCGTGCTTCCCGGCCGCCCGTTCCAGTTTTGCGGTGATTTCTTCCGTCGTTTCCGTGGAGGGCACACGTACGTTAGCTGTCAGCACCGCCTTTTTGGGCATCACGTTAAAAGCGGTCCCTCCTTCTATCATAGTAAAAGCGATTGTGGCACCCAGAAGGGTACCGGCATCCTTGCAGATTTCATGCAGCACCGGATAACTCCCCTGCTCGTCTGCCGCCAGAAGAAGCTTTTCCCGTATTTCCGGCCGCGCATATGGGGCCGCGCAGCGCAGCATTGTCCGGTTGCCTTCGCTCAGTTCCCGCCGGAAAAAACCGGAATATTCCACTTCATGTATGAAGTCCGCCAGCCGTACAATAGCCGAATGGGCCGGGGGATTGGCGGAATGTCCCCCCTGGGAAAGGGCGGTAAACCGGTATTCCAGAGAGCCTTTTTCAGAGATGCCGAAGCAGGCGGCCTTCCCCCTGACCAGCCCCATAAAATCTTCACAGATAGTGCCGCCTTCATCGAATACCGTTTCAAAATGCAGCTTTTTTTCCTGTAAAAGCTTTGCCGCCCGGGTTGTGGTAAGGCCGCCGGTTTCCTCATCGCAGGAAAGATAAAGCCAGATATCCCGCCCGGGCCTCCAGCCGCCTTCCAGCAGGGTATCGAAAGCGGATAATAACGCGCATTGCGGCCCTTTCATATCCTGCGTGCCTCTTCCCCAGACGCAGCCGTTTGCAATCCTGCCGGAAAACGGCGGATAGTTCCAGCCTTTTGTACCGTCAGCCGGAACCACATCCATATGGCCGGTGAACAGGACCGGAAGGGCTTGCCTGCCGGTCCCTTCCAGCAAAAGAAGAAGGGCTTCCCCTACGGGTGTCACGGATACCGAAGCAAACAGGGACGGGAAGGCTGTTTTCAGATATGCCCTGTATTTCTCTATTTGGTAATCCTCTTCCTTCCCGGTTCCGCTTACCGTAGGGATTGCCGCCATAGCGGACAGTTTTTCTCCGATTCTCTCAAACATTCCTTTACTCCTTCATGCCGGAAACGGCAATTCCTTCCACGAAAAATTCCTGGGCAAAGCAGTATAAGAGGAGAAGCGGAAGCATGGATATCAGTGCGCCCGCCAAAGCCGGCCCGGTTTCCCGCACGCCTTCCCCCACAAACATGGCAAGTCCCGCGGAGAGCGTCCTCATTTTGGTGGAATTGGTCATCATCAGCGGATAAATCAGATCATTCCAGTTGGATGTGAGGCAGAAAATGAAAAAGGTTACGAAGGCAGGTTTACATAAGGGAAACATGATTTTCGTAAATATCCCGAATTCATTCATCCCGTCGATCCTGGCCGCTTCCTCCAGGCTCTTGGGAAGCCCCATGTAAAAGGATCGCATGAAAAACATCCCGTATGCGGAGGCCACACGAGGCAGAATCAGCCCGATATAGGTGTTCAGGATTCCGAAGGTGTGCAGTTCCAGATACAAGGGGATCATGATGATCTGGAACGGAATCAGCATGGTGAGCAGGACAATATTAAAAATCATTTCCTTTCCCTTGAATTCCAGGCGTGCAAAGGCATAGCCGGCCATGGAATCCAGGAGGGCGGAGCAGACCGACACCACGCCGGCGAAAATTACCGTATTTTTTATGTAATCCGCCAGAGGGATCCTGGACCATACCTGTATGTAGTTTTTAATTGTCCACGCCTTGGGCCACAGGGTAGGCGGCCACTTTATGATATCCTTCTGCAGCTTGAAGGTGCTTAAGAGCAGCCAGACAAACGGGAACACGATCAGAAAAAGCACGAAAAGGCACAGAACAATCCTGATAATGTCATATCCTTTTATTTTTTTCTTCATCCTGTCTCCTCCTACATGTTTTTCGCAATTTTGCGTTCCATATACCCTTTGAAAATTAAAATGATGACGGCGATGACAAAGAATAATTCAATACACATAGCCGACGCGTAGCCCAGATCATAGGGTGCGGAAAAACCTCTGTTATAGATGTACTGCACCACCGTCTCCGTTTTGTAAAGAGGGCCTCCCCCTGTCGTCACATAAACCACGTCGAAAACCTGGAAAGCCCCGATTATGGTGGTCAGCAGGGTAAAATTAATGGTGGGAAGCAGGTTGGGCAGGGTGATATGGAAAAACTGCTGTGTTTTCGTGGCCCCGTCGATTTCCGAAGCTTCAAAATAGGTGGACGGAATATCATTGATACCGGCTACCAAAATAATCAGTGTTTTGCCGAAGGCCTTCCAAACGGATATAAAGATAATGATAGGCATTGCGAACCGCACTTCACTGAGAAGGGCTATGGGTTCGCCGCATACGAGGCTTATTAAGTAAGGGATATAACCCACTGTGGAATTCAGTATCAGGTTAAATAAGATGCCGATGGCCGTAAAGGAACACAGCACCGGCACATAAAAGACAGATCGGCACATTTTATTAAAACGGGTGGGTTTGTACAGCCAGTAAGCCAGTACCAGCGCAATAATAAGCTGGATCGGCACGGATATCACCACATAATAGAAAGTGTTTTTAAATGCATTCCAGACCCGTTCGTCCCCCAGTGTGCGCTTGAAATTTTCCAGCCCTACAAAATCGGGCATTGCCAGGAAAATATCCAGATTCGTCAGGCTGATAATGAATGAGATCACTAAGGGGATAATGGTAAATACAAATAATACGAGTATTGCGGGAAAAATAAACAGGTATCCCACCCTGTCCTTTCCCGTCCATTTCGCTGTAAATCGTTTGATCGGGCTGCTCTTTTCCATCCTCGGCTCCCTTCTGCAGAAAGGCTGCCGCCGCCAACAGGGTACTGTGCCGGCAGCAGCATTCTTTATCAAAACGTTTCTGCATGTATCTGTTCCGGTACCTTCACCGTTACATCAGACTTGTAACTGTTCAGTACCTTCACAGTTACATCAGACTTTACTATTTTAAAATCCCCTGGATAACATCGTTGTATTTATCCAGTGTGGCCTTGATATCGGCTCCTGCGAAAATTTCTTCCATAGCAGGATATAAGCCATCTGTCGATATTGTGTTCACGCCGTTTTTCTTGCATTCGATATGTCCATAGGAAAGAGGCTCGGACAGTGCCAGCGTCTGCGGATCATCGGCAAAATTAGCCTGTGCGGAAAGCAGGTAGGCAGGGGTGCCGCATTCCTTTGTCCATTTGGTGCCGATTTCTTCGGAATTCCAGTAGTTGACGAATTTGTAAACCAGTTCCTTATGCTCCTCAGAGGTGGTTTTGGGAATGGAAAAACCTACCGGGATGACTGCCGCATCCTGTTCTACGCCCACACAGGAAGGAACAGCTTTTACCCCATAATTGATCTCGTTTTCACGCAGGCCGTTGATGATCCAGGGTCCGTTGATGAACTGGCCCAGCTGGCCGCTGATGTAGGTATTATCGTCGGAATCCTTGGGAGAGCATTCATACAGGGTTTTCAGGGTTTCAAAGGCTTTTACATTTTCTTCGGAGTTGAATACCGCCTGGGTTTCGTCCTCATTCACATAACCGCCGCCGTACGCATACATGGTGTACTGGGCCGTTACGTTGTTGTTCGTGGGTACACAGAAGCCATACTGGTTTTTGCTCTTATCGGTAAGCAGCTTTGCATTTTCCACCAGTTCTTCAAAGGTTTCCGGAGGGGATTCCGGATCCAGGCCCGCCGCTTCGTACAGGTCTTTATCCCAATAGAAATAATGGGAAACCATCTGCATGGGGATACCTACGCATAAATCGTCATAATACAGCAGATCCACCACGTTCTTGTCAAAATCATCGGCATTCACTTCAGGCAGTTCATAGAAATCCGCCACATCCTGGAAACTGCCTGCTTCCACATAGGGGGCATAGTAGCCGGAGGAACAAAGGACAAAATCGGGCGCATTGCCTGCAGCTATGGCTGCGGGAAGCTTTTCATTAAAGGTGGCCCAGGGCATTACATCCATCTCAATGGTGATGTTCCATTCATTGGCAGCATTAAAGTCATCCACAATCTGCTGGAGCACTTCGCCGTCCGTGCTGGTAAATCCGTTCCAAAAGGTAAGCGTGGTTGGCTCATAGGTCTTTTCCCCGCCGTCCGCCGCCCCGGAAGCCGCCGTTTCCGCTGCCGTGGATGCCGCGGCGCTCTGTGGTTCGGCGGCGGCTTCGCCGGTACTACCCGTTGTCTGGCCTCCGCATGCGGTCAGCCCCAAACCCAGGCATAATGCCATTCCCAGTGCCATTAATTTATTCCACTTTTTCATAATCCATTTCCTTTCTATTTTCAGATGCTCCTTGCAGCTTCCACAATCCAGCGGATTCTTTCCCAGTCCAGCTTGGCGTCAATGGTGCAGTCCCCGCCCAGCATCAGGCCGATTTTTCCATGGTTAATAATCAAGTCGGTCGTATATTTCTGCAGCTCTTCTTTGGTTCCGGTATAGAGGATTCCCTGCTGGGTATGTTCATCCCAATGGGTTTCAAATCCGCCCAGGGAGGTTCTTCCGCCAATAAAATAACGTCCTGCATCCAGGGAAAGCCCTTCGACAAACACAGCCCAGTTTACTACCTTGGCCGGATAATCCTGCCAGATTGCCATCTGGTTCCTGTTACCTGCCCAACCGCACATATGTATGATGTTGTTGTCGGAAAAACGGTTTGCATGCTCCAGGACATACTTATCGCTGGGCGTGATGATTTTCCGGTACTCTTCGGGGGTAAAACGATCGTATTCCCCGCCCTGCACGCAGTAATAAACACCGTCGCAGCCCGCTTCTGTGATGAGCAGCTGTGCCAGAAGGGCATTGGATTGTGCAATTACATCCAGCGCCTGCATTACCGCGTTTTTATCTTCCCGGATGTATTCCATTACCCCGGCATCCGTAACACCCACTGCTTCGGCACCAAAACGCAGGGAGGAAAAGGGGGCGAATACATTATAGAATACGCAGCGTTCTTTTCCGATTTCCGCCACGATAGCTTTTGCCCTTTCCACCTGTTCCCTGATAAAGGGATGATCCGCTGTTAACGGCTGTAAAGTTTTCCAGTCCGCCGCTGTTTTGATTTCCGGCAGGGGATAAGGGAAATAACCGTCGCACATTATTTTTACAAAATCCAGATCGGTTTCCCGGTAGTATTTCAGATGTGCGTCTATGCAGCCCTGGCCGGAGGCTTCTTCTCCGCCAAAATGGAACCAGAAGCCCACCGGAACGTGATCCACCTCCTTTTTGTTCATTGCGTTTAAGACTCTTGTTCTTTTATCCATTTTTCATTTCCTCCTTTTTATATGCAAACCGTCCTTCCGGGGACGGTCTGAACTCGTTTTTGTTTTTCCCGGCTTCTTGCTGTCCGGAAAGCTTTTACAGTCCGCTATGTATGCTGTCCTATGCGCCTATCATAATATGAAGAATCTCTTCATCGGTGGCTTTCATTCCTTCTCTCCCCATTCTGCCGATATTCCGTATGGTCTGTTCATAATCCCCTTCCACCAGCCCTTCTCCGAAAGCGAAGGTTCTTCCGCTCTTCGCCATTTCATAAGCGAGCAGCCCGGCTTCCACAGCGCTGGCTATTTTGGCCGCGCAGGAGGACTTTGCCCCATCGCAGACGATTCCGCCCACGTTACCCAGGGAATTTATGATAATCCGGCCGATTATGTCATAATCGGCCCCATCCAGATAAGCAATCCCGCATACTGCCGCCGTTCCCGCGGATACCGCTCCGCAATATGCGGATAAATTACCAATATACCTTTTCTGGTGTACGGAAATGAGGTTGGAAACGATCAGGGCCCTGTAGAGCATTTCCTCTTCCGCCCCTGTTTCCCCGGCATACACAATAACGGGCATGGATACGGTGATGCCCTGGTTTCCCGAACCCGAATTAATTACCACCGGCAGGGAACACCCGCTCATTCTGGCATCCGACCCTGCTGCCGCGGCAGCCTTGATTCTGGTTTTCAGGCCGTTGCCTTCCATTTCGTACAGGGTACGGCCCACCTGTGCCCCCCAGTTATGGGAAAGGCCTTCTTCCGAAATTGCGGAATTAAAGGAAATCTGCCTGTCCAGCAGCATCTTTACTTCATCCACAGACACCTCTTTAGCAAACTGCAGAATGTCCCGGATATTCAGAAGTGATTTATCCCCGGATTCCTCTGTTTGAATCTGGGGCTGTTCAAACAATACTTCTCCGTTTTTTTCAATCCGCGCAATATGGTTATGCGCTCCCTGCACTACGACCGAAGCTTGATCCTTACCGGCTTTTCCGCTTATCCTGATGTACAGGTTCTCTTCTCCCGTCACAAGCGCGCAGCTGCACATTCCTTTTTCACACAGTCTTTTCACCTCATCCTGCTCTTCGGGTGTCACCTGGCTGACCACTTCCAGCTCCCGTTCCGCCTTTCCCGCGACCGCCCCCAGTACGGCAGCTGCTTCCACGCCTCTTAAACCGCCTGAATTGGGCACTACAACCCCTTTTACATTTTTGATAATATTACCGCTGCAGGAAGCCGTCATACTCTCCGGGATCTTACCCAGCACCTCCCGGAGCCTGGCGGCCGCATACGCTATGGCAATTGGTTCCGTACATCCCATTGCCGGGATCAGCTCCGAATGCAGTATTTTCAAATAATTTTCATAGATATGCCTGTCACATACGCTCATCCTTTAACTGCTCCTATCATAACGCCTTTTTCAAAATCTCTCGCAGAATCATCTGCAGAGATCGTAAATCATCTTAAATTGACAAAAACAAATAGTAAGATACAAAATATATCATTTATAATTTTATTAATCATATCAGCAACATTTGCAAGTTAATATTAATATACTTAACAATAAAAATCAACCTGTTTTTGTCCCCTTTTTACTTTTCATGCCTGTGCACAAAAATCATTGTCCGTTTTTGTACAAATGTACTACCTTACTGCTGGTATTTTTATCGGACGAATAAGTAAAAGCGCAAAAAAAGACTGCTATCCCCAAAAGGTGCAGATAACAGTCCCGTTCAAATCTTTGTATGCTATTTTATTGTCTGTCAGTTTATTGCCTGACGGCCCTATTCCCATTCTGCCTGAAGTCCCATTCTCTCATACTGCTCCGGCGGTGCGTCATTCTCTTTCATAAGCCGGACGATTTCCTTCCGGAAATATCCTTCCCGTTCCGGATCGGACAGGGGATTTGTTTGGCCCGGATCCGTTTCCAGGTCAAAGAACATGGTATGATACGTATGCTCCCCCTTTTCATCCAGATACTGGGATTTTTCCCTGTTCTTGATTTTCAGCAGACGGCAGCCCTTCGTAAAAGAAAATGGATCGCTCAGTTCCAGCTCCTGCAGTTCATCGGGCGGGAACATTTCCCGCATATGGGTGGGCATCAGAGTGTAATTGTACAGCGGATCATTGGTTTTGCTTACCGGCGCCAGCACGTAGACATAACGGCCGTCCGTGCAGCTGATCTGGGCGCCGCAGGTCCCGTAAAGACAGGTTTCCCGCACGGGCCTGCCTTCCGCAATGGTTTCCTTCAGCGAAAAGCCCAGCATATCTTCCGGAATCGGAAGGCCGAAATATTCCAGCAGGGTGGGCGCCAGATCAATGGTCTGTACCAGGCAATCGCAGCGGCCGGATGCCCGGCTTCTGGGATCATAGATGAATAAAGGGGTATGTACGATTTCTTCGTAGAAATTGATTTCATTGCTTTTCGCCCACCAGTCATGTTCTCCCAGCAGAAAACCATGATCTGTATTGACGATCAGCATGGTGTCCTCCCACAGATCGTAAGCGTCCATTTTGTCCAGGATTCTGCCCAGGTTACGGTCACACATCCGAAGCAGCGCCGCGTATTTATTGCGTACATGCTGCTGATAAGGTCTTTCTTCCTCCGTCACGGGATGATATCCCGGCCAATCGAAGAAGGGGCCGTCATAGGATGGCTCAAAGCCCAGCAGATCCTCCTCCTGCACATAAAAAGGCTCGTGGGGATCGAAGGTTTCCACCTGAAGAAACCAGTTGTCTTCCCCGTGATTCCGGTCAAGGAATTCCATGCCGGCCCGGAAGGTTGCCGTCTGTGCCATTTTATCTTCGGTATCCGTATATTCCCGGTTTACCATATCCTGCTTAATGCACTGTCCCAGATGGGGAGGAAGATCCTTATTTCCCACAAAAGCCTTCCAATGATCCCCTTCCTGCCCCCGCACATTTTCCCAGGTACTGTAGCGGCTGTGATAGGTACAGCCGCCGTCCTCCCAATAATGGTAGTGGTCGCTGATCAAATGGGAGTGAATCCCGTTTTTCTTCAATATTTCCGGCATGGAATCGTCGTAGGGTTCCATCGGCCCCCAACTGCGGTGCAGAAAGTTATAGCGTCCGGTGTGGATTTCCCTGCGGGCCGGCATACAGGGCAGGCTTCCCACGTAGCATTTGTCAAAGGTGGTACAGCGGTCCGCCAGACGCCGGAAATTGGGCGTGCTTGTCCAGTCACAGCCATAGGGGGAAAGCATGTGACGGTTCAGGGAATCATACATGATCATGATTGCTTTCATACTGTTTTCTCCATTTCTGTTATGTTTACAGCGTTCCGGAATACAGGTCATGACCATACCAGTGTAGTTCTTTCTCCTGTCTGTGTATGATGGTGCTGCGTTTTCAGCCGAGCAAGAGCATCCCCTGTGAGGAACACTGACTGCCCGGGGACGGATGCCGGTATAGGCCGCGGCACCACCATACACAAACCGGAGCAAGAACCGCCAGAGTGGCATGGCCTTTTTATGTTTATTCTTCCGCCAGTCTCTTCATTCTATCATAATATTCCTGGTTCAACACAGTATATCTTTCATAGCCGAATTTTTTGCAGTCTTCCAAATGCTTCTGCCATTTGGCATCGTCGATTCCGTTCATGACGCTTTCCGCCATAAAGTTATCCATATAGGTTCGAAGCTCCGTAAGAAGGACATTGATTTCCTGTGTATTTTCCGGATAATCCTGTCCATCCGGTATGAACTCCTCCACCGCGCATTCCATGTATGGATCCTGCCTCTCCATATACTTGATTTCACGGTCAGAAGTCACAGCGAATTTGGCATTATCCTCTTCCGTCCATAAGAAAACACCCTTTATGCCCATGGATAAGGTATGTCGCACCTCCGCATAGCTGTTATAGCCTTCCAGAACCGGATCGGCCTTTTTGGAAATGGTTCCGTCCCCGTTGTCCACCCAAGCCATATCCCTGGGTCCCCAGCCAAACAACAGCCTGTTGTCAAAGGAGCTGTTGATGTAATCATAAAGTCTGAGCATAGCTTCCGGATAAGGGCAGTTATTGGTTATGGAAAACTGGTTCACTATAACGGTCCCTGACCACGCGCTGGGCTGATAATGTCTTATGCCGCTGCTGTCCTTTAAGGGAAGCAGGTAGGTATAGTCCTCCGCATAATCCCCCACCGTTATATCATCGTAGGAATAATTGGGAAAAACCCCGATTTGGGCATTGGTACCCTTTGCAATCATATCCACTTCTTCCTGGATAAACCCGTTGGGATCAATCAGGCCGTTTACGTACAGCTTATTCAGATATTTCAGGTATTCATAATAAGCGTCCGAAACCGGATAAAAATCCACAATTCCATCCACTACCTGTAAATAAGGGTATTTGTAATCCTTTTCATCATAACCAGCAAACCCGAAAGCCGACTTAAGAAGATCAAATTTCCTGTCTTTATAAAAGGCAAAGGGGATTTCATCCGCCAGGCCGTTTCCGTTGGGATCCCGGGTTTTAAACGCCATGAGAACCTCAAAGAGCTCGTCCGCCGTCTCAGGCATCTGCATACCAACGGCCTCCAGCCATGACTGATTGATTGCCAGGCTCTTACCCGCCACATAGCCGTCCAGCTGCACTTCCGGCAATCCATATATGGAGCCGTCAGGAAACATGCCTGCGAGTTTAATATTGGGGTACTGGTCAAAAAACGTTTTTGCAGACGGTGCATAGTCATCGATCATATCATTCATCCGGACAAAGGAATCCAGGAACTGCGCAAAGTTGGGAATCTGGCCGATAAAAGCATCCGGCAAATCCCCGGCAGCAATCATGATAGCCACCTGATCGTTATAGGATGCCTCCGGGATGCCCACCCACTGGATTTTAAGGCCGGTCTCTTCTTCCAGCTTGTTCACAAAATCTTTATTTTCCCAGCCTCCGATTTTATCAGTGGAAGCTACCGGGTACACAATCTTAAACGTGTAGTCCACATTCATTATAGGGTATCCGGTTTTATTTACCGCCTCGGCTGCCCGGGCCGTACCGCTTTCCTCCGCTGTTCCTACCGGAACACTCTCCATACTTTCCGATGCCGCTGTGTTTCCGCACCCCGCAAGGCAGGATATCACAAGAGCTGCTGCTGCCGCCGCTGCGGCTAATTGTTTCCGTTTCATACATTCTCCCTCCATTTTTCTGATCATGTTCTCTATATGCCAGGCTGCCGTCATCCCTTAACGGAGCCGATCATAACACCTTTTACAAAAAATTTCTGCAGGAATGGATACACACAGATGACAGGCAGTGAAGAAACAATAATTACCACATATTTTATTATCTGCGCTACCTTCTGGCGTTCCACCAGGGCTTCTATTTCAGCCGGATCCGTTATCTGTGTCAACTGCTGTCCCAGAATCAGGATATCCCGCAGTACCAGCTGCAGCGGGTATATTTTCTGGTCCGTAACATAAATCATGGCTGTAAAGTAAGAGTTCCACTGGCTGACTCCCACGTACAGGGCGATAACTGCAATAATCGCTTTGGAACAGGGTAAGGCAATCTTAAAAAAGAATTTTCCCACGCCGCACCCGTCCAACTCCGCTGCTTCGAAAAGCTCCTCGGGCAGGCTGTTCTGGAAGAAGGTCCTGGCTATAATCATGTTATAGACGGTAACCGTTCCCATCACCACCAGTACGGTTCTGGTATTGACCAGATGCATTCCGCTAACCACCATATAGGTAGGAATCAGCCCGCCGGAAAAAAACATGGTGAATACAAAAAGCTTCGTTATTACATTCCGTCCGAACAGATCCTTTCTGGATAATGCAAAGGCCGCCATCAGGGTAACGCCGGTTCCCAGCAGGGTTCCGAAAAGGGTATAAAAACAGGTATTCAGATAACCCCTCCAGATTTTCCACTCCTCCAGCACGAATTTATACGCTGAGAAATTAATGCCCGACGGAAGGAATACCACCTTTCCCAGGGAAATATCCTCCGGGGAACTGATGGAAGCGATGACAACAAAATACAGGGGATATAACACAATAACCAGAACGATAAGGGATATCACCGTCACTGTGATATTAAATATCCGGTCTTCCCTTCCGGCTTTGATTTTTTTGGTTTCCATAGCCGTCCTCCTTTACCACAATGAATTTTCCGTCGTTTTCCCTGCAATCCGGTTGACAAGAACCAGGATGGTGAAATTGATGACGTTGTTGAATAGTCCAATAGCCGAAGCATAGGAGTACTGCTGCCCCTGAAGGCCGATTTTGTATACATAGGTACTTATGACTTCCGATGTGGAAAGGTTCGGCGCTGTCTGCATCAGATATACCTTTTCAAAACCCAGATTCATGATATTCCCACAGTTGAGTATGAGCAGTATCACCGCTGTGGGTATCAGCATGGGAATATCTATGTAGATAATCCGCTGCAGCTTATTGGCCCCGTCCGCTATGGCCGCCTCATGCAGCTCGGGGCTGACACCGGAAAGCGCCGCAATATAAATGATGGACGACCAGCCGGTGGTCTGCCAGATGGCGGACCAGACGTACAGGTGAGGGAAGGCCGCCGGATCCGTGAGTACCTGGGGGTTATTCATACCAAGGCCCTTCAATATGGCGGAACCGATTCCCGATGCCGGGTCAAAGAAAACGAACATCATGCCTACCAGCACTACCGTAGATATGAAGTGAGGCGCATAAGTCGCAGTTTGTGTTATCTTTTTCAGCCTTCCGCTGGGCGTATAATTGAGTATCAGCGCCAGTATGACAGGGATGGGAAAGCTGAATACCAGCTGGTAGAGGCTGATTACCAGAGTGTTTTTCAGCAGCTTCCAGAACATGGGCGAGTCAAAAAACTGCCGGAAATACCGGAAACCCACCCATTCACTGCCCCAGATGCCTTTGGTTGCCACGAAGTCCTTAAAAGCTATCTGCAGACCTGCTAGAGGCATATAATGAAAGATAACGATATAGACGATCATGGGGAACAGAAATAAATACAACACCCCATTCTTTTTCAGGTTTTTCCTGAACATTCCTTTGTTTTTCAAAGCCCCTCATTCCTTTCTTTTTTCTGATAAACATATAGTAACAAAGGAATGGGAATACGCCTATGAAACGAAATCAGCATTTTTTGTAATAAACTCAGTTTTCATATAAGAAAGCGCGTGTCTGCTGCACCCACGCGCTTTTTGATTCCTACCGTTCCCGGCATGCTCACTGCCGGGTATCCGTCTCTTTTGCAGGAAATCTCACAGTCACCGTCACATTTCCTGTGCTTTCTTCAATCGTAAGCCCTCCCTCCCCGGCATACATCAGCTTCAGCCGGCTCTGGATATTGACAAGCCCGATCCGTTTCCTGGCACGTCTTTCCTGATCGAGAAGTTCTCTGTTTTCCAGTGTTTCCTGCAGCCTGACAAGCCGCTCTGGGTTCAACTGCCCTCCGTTATCCACGATAGAAATAACAAGGCTTTTTCCTTCCCGTTTTCCTTTTATCCAAAGCATCCCTCCCGGCTGGGTACGTTTTTCCAGTCCATGATAGACTGCATTTTCCACCAGGGGCTGTAATATCATTTTATCAATACAGAGATCCTCCACCCCTTCTTCCATTTCCATTTCCCAGCGGAATCTCCCGTTAAATCTTACGTCACAGATATCCAGGTATTTCTTCAGGAAATCCGTCTCCTCCGCCACCGTCACTTTATCCCCTTCCTTAATGGAATACCGGAAGATTTCCGCCATATTGGAAGCCATTTCCGCCACCACAGGCTGATCGTTCATCAGGGCGATTCCTCCCATGCACTGCAGGGTATTGTACAGAAAGTGCGGATTAATCTGGCTTCGGAGGGCATAAATCTCGCTCTCATTTTTTAATAGCTCTGCTTCATATAACCGTTTCTGCGTGTCAAAAATACGCCGGGACATCTGTGCGTTATTTTTGAGCATTTCATTCATTTTATCCACAAGGGGGGTAAGCTGGAAATGATATTTCCCGGTTATCTGCTTCTTCCTCCGGTTTGTTCCCAGCTCGGCCACCTCCCCAATCAGCCTGTCGATGGGATGGGCAATGGTGTGGTTGAACAGCCAGCCTATGAGAAGAAGCATCCCCACCATTACGGCACAGCTGAGCAGCATCTGGCTTCTGAACAAATCATATTCCCTGACCACCTGATGGTTGTTTATTTTTCCTACAATACGGAAACCCTGGCCTCCCCATATTTCCCGTTCCAGATAAGTATATCCCGGCAGATCTCTTTCCAGGACCACTTTCCCGGAATTGGCAGCCATAATACTGCCCTCCGGATCCAGCAGGTAAAATTCCACCTCCTGTGCATTTCCTGTTTCCTCCAGCACCTTCATGATGGAATCAGGGCGTATGACAAGCATCACCGTACCGATACGCTGGCTTTCCGTAAAAATAGCCGCTTTATTGGAGTATATGGGGGTGATGCACAGCAGTATTTCCCTGCCATCCTCTCCTTTATAAAAGATAAAACGGTTGTTCACTGCCTCCCTGTAGCATTCCCGCTCCACCTTCTGAAGCTCTTCATGGAATTTCATTTCGGAAGAGCTGTAACTGAATTCACAGTTTCCTTCCTTATCAAACAGCAGGGCCGTCTGGATCTGGGAGTTCATAGCCATGGCCGCCTGGCAGGTATCATTCACAAAGGTCAGCAGCTTGTATTTTTCCAATTGCTCTTCTTCCGTCAAAAAACGTTGTACGGCGGAATTGATGGAAAAATAGGTGGTGGTATAAGCGATGCTTTTAAAAGCCGAATCCAGATTGTTTTCTATCTGCTTAACCGTAGTATTGGTATAGGCCAGCAGACGTTCGGCGGAATTCTCAGCAATTTTCCTGATATAGATAAACTGGCTTCCCACCTGGATCAGAATAGCGGCCAGAATAATCAGCACAATACTTTTTTTAAAGCTCAGTCTCATAGCATCCCCCATACGCATTTTGGCTGCCTGCGTTCTTTTTCTGCTTCCGGTACTGGCTGGGTGTCTCACCGCTGTACTTTTTAAACACCTTGTTAAAATAATAGTAATCCTGGATTCCGCACTGTACGGCGATTTCCTCCAGAGACAAGGTGGTATGGGTCAAAAGCCGCTCCGCCTCCCTCATACGTATGGAGGTAAGATATTCGGAAAAAGAGGCCCCGATTTCCTTATTGAAGAGAGCACAGCAGTAATTGGCGTTAAGGTGATACTGCTCCGCCAGTTCTTTCAATATCAGCTTGTCCTGGAAATGCCTGTGCATATAGGTTAACAACTGCTGGAATACCGGATTTTCCGTCAGCGGGACCTCATCCTTTTCAGGTTCCGGCTGTTTCTGATCATTCAGTATCTTATGAAGTCTGGACAGAAGCATGGTAAGCTTGTCTCTGGCAATGGGTTTCAGGCAATAATCGCATACCACCCCCATCCGTATCGCTTCCTGTGCGTAGCCAAACTCCGCAAATCCGCTGACTACCACAAACCGGCAGGGCAGTCCTGCCTCCAGCGCCTTTTTCATAAAACCAAGCCCGTCCAGTTCAGGCATACGTATATCGATAAAAATAACATCGGGCGGATCCGATACAGCCTGGTTAAAGGCTTCCACCGAATTCTCAAACTTTCCTGTTATGCAAAACCCCATCTCCTCCCATTTAACTATTTTTTCCAGATAGACAAGCGCCCACGGCTCATCATCCACCAAAAAAACGCGGTACCTCTCCATTTTCCCACCCTTTTCTTTCTTTTTCCGCTGTTGACGGCGCTTTTTACTACTGTTATGCCTCTTTTAAGTTTATCATTGATTTTTCCTTTCCACAATTCGATTCCATCATAAAAAAGGGAAGCGGCGGCATCCGGGGTCCCGGAGCCACTGCTTCCTCATTCGATTTTCTGTATTTGAAATTTTCGTCAGCAGCCGATAAAAATACGGCGGCCCGTCCTGCCGGGTAACCTTCTATGCCGCCATGCGGTACCGTTCCACCGCATTCATCACATCGCGATCTTCTCCTTTGGAGTTAACGAATACCAGATCCAGTACTTTACCGATACCGAGGGCAAATACTCCCAAAATGGATTTGGCATCAACTGTATAGCTGCCAAGCGCCAGGTCGTATTCTCCTTCAAACTGTCTCATTGTCTGTACAAATGACTCAGCTGCCGCTGTGTTTTCCAAATAAATTTTTACGGAATCCATATGATACCTCCTGTATTTTCTCATTGGTATAACTCTGCATTTTTATTTTCCTTATCATACAAAAAAAAGCCCCCTATGTTAGGAGGAAAATTTTAACATAGGGGGAAATATTTGTACTTTTCTGCCTGTTTTTTGCATTAACTGTTCATCTGGCGGTATTCTGCGGGGAGAATACCCACCACTTCCTTAAACACCTTGCTCATGTATTTGGGATCGGAAAAGCCGGTCATCGCGGCTATCTGGGTCAGGTTCTGGCTGGTTCCCAGCAGCAGTGTCTTAACCTTCTCCACTTTTACATTACGGATTTCCTCTGTAAAAGAAATGCCGGTTTCTTTTTTGAACTGCCTGCTCAAATATTCCGGGGATACTCCCAGCTTCCTGGCAACCTCTTCCATGGTAATGCCCTGGCTGTAATATTCCTCTATCATACGCCTGGCACGTTGGATCAGCGGGCTGATCTCCTGTGTTTCCCCGCTTCCTCCATACATCACCTTGTCATAAAGCCGGCGCATGACGGCACCCACATCATCCCAGGTATATGCATTCATGATAGCTTCCAGAAGTTCCTGAACCTCAAGCTCATTTTCTTCGAAGGAGATATATTCCCTCGCGGTATTCAGTACCGTCCACAGAAACGTGATGCAGGCTTCTTTGATATCCCTGGGCCTGTGCACCTGATCCCGGCAGTAATTCAGGAATTCGGTGAAGCAGGCGGCAAATTCCTTTTCTTCTTTTTTTATCACGGACTGCTTCAGCCGCAGGGACAGTTCCGGCGGATATTTCAGGGGGGAGACAGAGATACTTTCGATCCGTTTCCGGGAAATAAGTCTTTCATTCCCCAGGGCGAGGCTCCAGTCCAGCAGGCGGCGGATGCGTCTGCGCCCCTCCTCCAGCTCATAAAAGCCGCTGCATTCGTCCCACACGCATAACGCCTTATTTTCCGTATTGGACAGAAGCATAGGAACGACGGAGTTGTCGAAATATTCCTCCCAATCATGGGAAGCATCCATGTGATACAGCACCATTGTACACTGGCTCCTCTCTCCAAAAGCCGTTACAATACTCCGGAACCCGTCCGCATGATCCGCCACTTCCTGGAGAATCCGCAGCACAATATCCTTGCGTTCTTCATAATAGCCGTCCAGCCATACAATAAAAAGTGCCATGGGGTCACTGGGGCCAACGCCGAAGTTTTTTTCCAGGGCGGCGGTGGTCTCATCCGATTTTTCCAGAATACCGGTAAGGGCACTGCGGGCTATGCTTTCCAGATTCAGAAGCATTCCCCGGCTGTTTTCCTCCCGGACCTCCTCTTCCGTCTGCTGCAATACCTTCCGCAGCTCCTGGATTTTTACCGGCTTCAGGAGATAATAGTTCACGCCCAGCTCCATGGCCCTTTTGGCGTAGGTAAAATCGGAATATGCGCTCAGTACCACCGCTTTGCTGGCAATTCCTTCCTTCCGCAGCTGTTCCAGCATGGTCAGTCCATCCATATCCGGCATACGGATATCCATCAGGATTACATCCGGCTTTTCCTTGCGGATTACTTCCAGCCCCTCCAGTCCATCGGCAGCCTTCCCCGCAAGCACATAGGAAGGATTCAGTTTTGTCAGGATCTTTTCCATTCCCTCGCGTATCGGCGCTTCGTCCTCAACGATCACGATTCTCACTCTTTTGTCCCTCCCATATCGGAATGCGTAATGTTACCCGTGTATATTTATCCTGGCTGCTTTCAAAATGAAGTGCAGCCTCATCGCCGTAGTAAAGCCGCAGGCGTTTTCTTGTGTTTTCTATCCCGAAATGATCTTCCCGGTGGAAGTCCTTCCGGTTCAGGATGTCAAGAAGCTCCGGCGGCATACCCTTCCCATTGTCCTCCACTTCTATGATGAGGCCGTCCTTTTCCCGTTTTCCCGTAAGGATAAGAAGAGGTGCCCTGGTTATTCCGTGAAGGCCGTGCTTAATGCTGTTTTCCGCAATGGGCTGGAGAAGCAGCTTATGCATGGGGGCTTTTGCCGCTGCCGAATCCAGGCTGCAGAAAATCTGGATTTCCTGGCCCAGCTTTTCCTGCTGCAGGCGCACATATTTTTTCAGCCAGGCGATTTCTTCCCCAAGGGTGGTAATACCGCCGGCATTTTTGATGGCGTAACGCAGGATATCGCCCAGATCCCCCACCATTTCGCTGATCTCGTACTCTTCCTTTTCAATGGCCTTCCAATTGATGGTATCCAGGGTATTATAGAGGAAATGGGGATCGACCTGCGCTTCCAGCGCGGATATTTCGGCATTTTTCTGTTCCAGTGCGGCCTGTCTTACTTGTCCCAGCAATAAATCCGTCCGTTTTACCATTTCATTAAAACCATCGGCAATTTCCGCCATTTCGGCGGGCATATATTTCTGCTTTTCCACCCGTATGGAAAAATCGCCCTCCTCCACCCGGTTCATGGCATTCAGGACGGACTCCACGGAAACGATTACAGGGCGGGTAACAAGTATCACTGCGGCAACCAGGACGGCCCACACGCCCAGAACCATGCAGACCTGCAGCAGGAACTGGTCGTGCATGGTGGCCCGGTAATGGGCCATGGAATAAAATTCCACAATATTCCAGCCGCTCTCTTCGTTCATGACCGAGGCGACCACATAGTCCTGGTATTTCTTATTTCCGATACGCCCCACCCCTTCCCAGCTTATGGTTGCTCCAATCAGGGAATCGTCCGGCGCGCTCAGGATCCGTCCTTCCTGTTCCAGGAAATAAATCTCACTGGATGTGCTTTCCATGGTTTTCTGCAGCACTTTTTCATTCACACAGATGAGAACACTTCCCACCTCTTTGTGAATATCCCGGTAATCTATCAGCTTTCTTTGTATGGAGAACACATAGACCGGCGCATCCGGGGCCGCCATCGCATATTTGACGGGCTGGTACATCTCTGTTCCCTCCTCCAGAAGATCCATGCTGCCGTTCATCCAGAGGCTCTCGGTGGAGGAGGAGGACAAGCCGTCATAATAAACACAGCTGCCGTCTGCCGTGAATACAGCCAGGCCTGCCACATCCTCATTGCGGTTGCAGATATGCTTCAGCTCCCGGCGGAGGTTGATTTTCATCGTTTCCCGGTCTTCCCCGCCTGTATTCAGGCTTTCCACCATTTCAATAATATCGTCGTCGGTGCTGAGATCGTACAGGAGCGTATTGTATTTTTCCAGGGTGAGGGTAAGGCTCTTGTTTGATTTTTCAAGACCGGCCTGTACCCGGCTATCCAGGCTTTCCCGCATGGCGGAATTCAGACGCAGCTGGGAAACTGCGGCGAAAAGCAATATAGGAATAAAAATAAGCAGGATCAGCATGAAAATCAGGCGGATCCGGATCCCTCCCGGTTTTTTCATCGGACGCCTCCCCTCTCCAGAACCAGAGCGATTTCGCCGTCCGTTTCCTGAAGGACGGCTTCAATATCCTCTCCCAGTATGACCTGTTCCATGGCGGAGGTAACCGCGGCCGACACCTCCGGCCACCAGGGGGTAAATTCCCGGCACCTTGCCCCGGAAAAAATACGGATAAATTCCTGCATCTGTTCGTCCTCAGGGAACTGCCGCTCCATCACATCCTTCCTGGGGGCCAGGAACCCGGCTTCATCCAGATACCTCCGCATCCTGTCAGGCTCCGCAAGGAAATGCAGAAATTCCACCGCTTCCTCCGCATGGCCTTCCGGGGAAACCCCTATGATTTCGCCTCCCATAACGGTCACGGTCTCCCCGTCGGAGGGAATCGGAGCGATACCGAACGCGATCTCCGGGGCGTTCTTTCTGATATAGACCGCCGACATACTGGTATTGAACATCATTGCCACCCTGCCTTTGGAGAACTGGTACATCAAATCTGCCAGCGTCATGCTGACACTCTGGCAGTTCAGCGCCCCCTGTTCCGCCAGGCGGGCCAGCATACCGAAGGATTCCTGCCCTGCCGGGCTGCTGATTTCCTTCACGTCACCGCCCATCGACCAAAGTATGGGAAGAAACGCATATAGGCTCTCCTCACTTTGGATACCGGCCATGGCAAAACCGTAGTGGGATTCCCCTGTGGTGCGTACCGCCGTATTACAGAATTCCTCCCAGGTCCCGGGGACACTGCACCCCGCCTCCGCCAGCATCTGCTCGTTATAAAGGAGGGCAGGGCAGTTCATTCCGAAGGGAAGCCCGTAGATCCTGCCTCCGGTTTCACAGGGTGCCAGGGCTTCCGGCATATAAGAAGCAAGCTCCGGAAGCTCATCGGTGAGATCCAGGAAGCTTTTCATAGTATGGAAAAATTGGAAATCGGAAGAATCCACAAGCGCAATATCCGGCATGGAACCTTCCGCCATACTCAGCGCCAGCTGCTTTTTGAAGTCCTCGTCCGGCACGTATTTGATCTCCACTGTAATCCGGTCCTGGGATTCATTGAATTCCCGGGCAAGCCTCGTTATAGATTTCTGGCAGGCAGGAATATCCCAATAATGCCACAGGGTTACCACGGTCCTCACAGGCTTTTCCGAAAGCACAGCCGCCTGCCTCCCGCAGCCGGCGGTGATAAGCAGAAACGTTATCAGTAACGCCGCTTCCATTCGTTTCGCGTATTTTCTGCGGTTCATTCCCGTTCTCCTTTCCCCTGTCCTACCAGAAGTATAGCATCAAAAAGTACAGCTTTCTACATAATCCGGGAATAATTGTTTGAAAGGAAAAAGGACGTATCCTGCCTTTTTTACAGAAATACGTCCTTTGCGGTCCTTTTTATTGATCTGTTTCATCCATTTTGGCGGCGATTGCTTCCGCCAGAGTCCGGCACAGCTCTTCCTCCCGGGCCTCCACCAGAATACGGATAACCGGCTCCGTGCCGCTCTTGCGGATCAGCACACGTCCCGATCCGTCCAGACGGGAAACCGCCTGGTCAATAACCTCTTTGACAGCCGGGTTCTCCAGAACCAGTGACGCATCCTTCACCCGCTTATTGATTTGTACCTTGGGGAACAGGCTGACCCCTGCGGTAAGGAAGGAAGCCATGGTCTTTTTGCCCACAATGATCTCCATCACACGGATTGCGGTGAGGATACCATCTCCGGTGGTACTGTATTTGTTAAAAATAATGTGGCCGGATTCCTCTCCGCCTATGCTGTAGCCATGTTCCTGCATCTTTTGAGAAACGAATTTATCCCCTACGGGGGTGCGTATCATGCGGATCCCCTGCCTCTCCAGGGCTTTTTCCACGCCCATGTTGGAGGCTATGGTGGCAACCACGGTATTGTCAATCAGCGCGCCCGCTTCTTTCATATGCACGGCACAAAGGTACATGAGCAAATCCCCGTCAAGCACATTTCCCTGTTCATCCACCGCAAAGCATCTGTCCGCATCGCCGTCAAATGCAAAACCCACGTCCAGGCCTTTCTCCGTCACCAGCTTCTGCAGGGATTCTATATGAGTGGATCCGCAATCCACATTGATGTTCAGGCCGTCCGGTTCATCATGGATCATGTAGGTTCTGGCTCCCAACATCTCAAATACGGTTTTGGCTATGCTGCTGGCGGCCCCGTTGGCACAGTCCAGCCCCACCTTGTAGCCGCGGAAGGAATGGATCGTGGTGGAGGTCAGATAGCTGATATATTGGTTCCGTCCCTGGATGTAATCCGTAATTTTACCGATATTTTCATTCCGGGCACAGGTGATTTCCACTTGTCCGTCCAGATATTCTTCCACTTTTTCCAGGACGGTTTCCTCCATTTTGTAGCCGTCTTTATCTATTATTTTAATGCCGTTATCGTAAAAGGGGTTATGGCTGGCGGTAATCATAATACCGAAATCAAAGTCACCGCTTTTTGTGACATAGGATACGCTGGGTGTGGTGGTTACATGAAGCAGATAGACATCCACGCCTCCGGAACTTAAGCCGGCAGCCAGGGCATATTCAAACATATAGCTGGAACGCCGGGTGTCCTTCCCTATTACACAGCTGGCTTTCTTATGGGCACCGTCCGTAAAATACCAGCCCAGGAATTTTCCGATTGTAAAGGCATGGTCCGCTGTAAGGACCTCATTGGCTTTTCCTCTGAATCCATCTGTTCCAAAATATTTCATCTTACACCTCTCCGCGCGCTGCGGCACGCATACGGCTGTCGCCGCTTATTCCTCAGAAGGCGGATTGCACATTTTTATCCGTCTTCCGGCCATGCCGCCGGGGCGGCACCGGACAAATGGTAACCATTCATACTATGCGGTTCGTCTGCCATTTTACCACAAAAGGGGATGATGTGCACTATTATTTCTTTTTTTTGCACGAAAGGACTGCACGCGTGATGTGCAGTCCTTTCTGTTGCAACTTGTAATCCTATTATTTATACATTGCCATATATTCCCCATGTGCATCGATCAATTCATCACACATACTGCGGATATCATCGATATTCAGTTCTGCTGCGGTATGGGGATCCAGCATCGCGGCCTGGTAAATGCAGTTCTTGTCTCTCGTCCTGGCCGCCTCTATGGTGAGCAGCTGCACATTGATATTCGTCTGGTTCATCGCGGCAAGCTGTACAGGCAGGCGTCCCACATGGCAGGGATTGATTCCCTTTGCATTTACCATACAGGGTACCTCCACACAGGCATCGGCAGGAAGGTTGTCAATCAGTCCGGTATTCAGGACATTTCCGCCAATCTGGTAAGGAATATTGGTCACTGCCGCCTCCATAATATAAGAAGCATATTCCCGGGAACGAACGTGGGTGATCTTTCCGTCCTTCAGAATATTGTTTCTTTCCTCTTCCCATTCGGCAATCTGCTTGATACAGCGTCTGGGGTATTCATCCAGCGGGATATTGAATTTATCGATCATTTCCGGATAACGGGATTTGATGAAAAACGGATTGTATTCGGAATTATGTTCGCTGGATTCGGTGCAGTAGTAGCCTAATGTTTTAATATATTCATAGCGAACCATGTCATTATGTTTTTCCCTGCTGTTTTTCTCCAGCGCACGCTTTTTGATTTCCGGGTACAGATCGTTGCCGTCTTTGTCTTTTACCTCAAGAAGCCATGCCATATGATTGATTCCTGCGATATAATCCGTAGCCCCTTCCAGCTTGTCTTCCATCCCGAGTCCTTTTAAAAGCCCTTCGGTGCAGACCTGCACGCTGTGACAAAGGCCTACGGTCCTTATTTTGGTATATCTCTGCATATAACCGCTGAGAATTGCCATGGGATTGGTATAATTCAGGAATAATGTATCCGGGCATACCTCTTCCATATCCCTTGCAAAACCTTCCATGACAGGGAGCGTACGAAGGCCGCGCATGATTCCGCCGATTCCCAGGGTATCGCCGATGGTCTGCTGAAGGCCGTATTTTTTAGGGATTTCAAAATCCGTGACGGTACAGGGCTCATAACCTCCCACCTGTATGGCATTCACCACGAAATTGGCGTCTCTAAGCGCTTCCTTCCTGTTTTCCACACCCAGATACGTTTTAATTACCGCCCGGTCTTCATTCACATTGTGGTTGATGGCCCTGAGAATAATTTCCGAATCCTCAAGCCTCTTGGCGTCGATATCGTACAGTGCGATCTCCGCCTCCCGGAGTACCGGTGTACACATGCAGTCGCCCAGAACATTTCTGGCAAAAATAGTGCTGCCTGCACCTAAAAATGTGATTTTAATCATAAAGTAACCCTCCTGTGATTGAATTTATGAAATGATTCCTGTAAAATGAAGTATCTGCTTATATTTTACGATTTTTCAGGATATTTTCTTTATTTATTGTTTCTTATTTTTGAATTATTGTTTCCTCAGGAGATTTTTATCATGAAGGATCCCTCAGAAAAAAACAACACGAGAGAGACGGTTCGGCTGCTAACCGAATCCCAGACCCGCATCGCCCTGCGGCTCTATTATTCCGGCAGTGAATCCTGTGCGCCCGGCCATTTTTTCGGGCCTGCCATCCGGCCTCATTACCTGATTCATTTTATCCGCAGCGGCAGGGGAAGATACCTTCGCAGGGACAGCGTATATGATTTGGAAAAGGGGGATGCTTTTCTGATTCTTCCCGGAGAGGCGACTAAATATATCGCGGATGAAAAAGACCCCTGGGAGTATACCTGGATTGCTTTTGACGGACCTGACGCAAAAACCCTGCTGAAGCACTGCGGTTTCACGGATACCCAGGTGGTTTACCGCTCCCCGGATGAAGGCAGTGTGGCAAAGCTCCTGTCACAAACCTATGTATTTGAAAACAGCTTCCATGAAAACTGCCAGAACCTTCTGGAGATTATGGGTAATTTCTATCTGTTATTTTCCTGCATGTATCAGGAGCAGCTGCCGATACAGCTTCTGCCGCCTTCCCGGAAATCGGCGCCTGCAGGCACGCTGCAGGAGCTGTATTACCGCCAGGCGGTGGATTATCTGGAGCATAACTTCAGTTACCCTGTCAAAATAGAACAGCTGGCCCGCCAGGTCGGGGTCAGCCGTACTTATCTGTATAAAATATTCATTTCCCATTCGGGAAAAAGCGTTCAGCAGTATCTGTCGGATTTGCGTCTTACCGCGGCTATGGATATGCTGAAGAAATCAGGAAGGGATATCACGGAAATCGCCTATTCCTGCGGGTTTACGGATTCGCCGGCCTTCTGCCGGCAGTTTAAAAAGACCACCGGGCTGACGCCGCTGCAGTACAGGCGGGTTGCGGGGAATTATGGGGATGAGTAGCCATTCCCGGTCAGAAGCCCAGGCTTTTCAGGAACCCTTCACAGCCCTCGCATACATCCCGGTAGGTGGCTTCAAAATTGCCGGTATACCAGGGATCGGCTATGGCTCCGGGGCGATCCGTATAGTCAAGAAGGAGGTGGACTTTGTTTTCCGGATCGGAACGAAGGATACGCATGCTATTGCGCAGGTTCATTTCATCCATGCCTATGATATAGTCAAATTTGGCATAATCTTCTTTCCGCATCTGGCGGGCCTTCTTAAAGGAGATTTCTTCTTTGGAAATCCCATGCTCCAGAAGCTTGCGGCGGGTTCCGTGATGGACCGGGTTGCCGATTTCTTCCGTGCTGGTGGCGGCGGATTCGATGTGGAACCCGCCGGCGATGCCTTTGGTACGTACCATGTCTCTCAGGACGAATTCTGCCATGGGGGAGCGGCAGATGTTGCCGTGGCATACGAATAGTATTTTTAACATACCCTGGTATATCCTTTCATATCTTGGTTTTTCTTGGTATTATCAACGTTTATAAGGCTTTTTTTCATACCCTCTATTTAACCGTTTCTCAGCATATCATAGCATATCTTGGTATATCTTAGCCACCAAAAAGAGTAAAACCGTAGGTAAAAACCTAAATTTTTACCTACGGCAAAGGTACAAACCTACTCTCACTCTCCTACTGCAATCTTTTTTCTCCCCAGTTTTTTTACTTCTTTTTCTGCGTCCTCATAATATATATGGGTGTAAACGTTTAACGTAGTTGCTATATCGGCATGTCCCATAAGGTATTGCAGGGTTTTTGGGGCAATCCCCTTTCGAGCCATATTGGTACAGTAAGTATGGCGGCACACATGAGGAGTAATCTCAGGCAACTGATCTTTATAAGTACGGTTATATTTGCCTAATGCGTATTGAAATCTTTTTTCCCAGTGATTCGCCACATAGGGCTTATTATTTTTATCAAACACAAGAAATCCGCTGACACCGTCCACCACAGGCTCTTTTTTCAGCTTCTTACGTTTTGCAATTAATTTTGTAAAGCACTGATAAACATCCTCTTCCATTGGTAAAGTTCTTTCTCCATATGTAGACTTTGTATCTTCTATAAGATATTCCCCTTCCCTTGTTCTCTGTAGCTGTTTGTCAATGTTGATTTTTCTCCTTTTCAAATCAACATCAGCTAAAGTCAAACCACAGAACTCCGATATTCGTATTCCTGTTTTAAACAGAATATACATGGCTTCGTAATACTGGCTGTAATGTTTATCATTTTGTATAAATTCCATAAATGATTTTTCCTGCTTCGGTTTAACTGCCTGTCTCGCAATGCTGTCATTGATTAACGTTTTCCCTAACTCCCAATTGAACGGATTTTTACGAATCAAATCATCATCCACCGCCATTTGAAAAGCGGGCCTAACAACGCCACGTAAGCTTTGTATACTGCTGTAACTCTTACCATCTTCCGACTGTAATTTAATCAGCCACAGCTTTGCATCCGAAACTTTTACTTCATCAATCCTATTATTCCCAAAGTCTTCTTTTTCCAATAAATTGACGGCTGTTTTATATCCTGCTCTGGTATTATGACGAACCCCTGTCCTGGTACTGATATATCTTTTCACAAGTTCAATCACTGTATAATCGCCACCACGATAAGCAACACCGTCCTCCATGTCCTTCTGAATCTGCTTTTCCTTTTCCCTTAAGGATAAACAGGATTTTTTACCTACAGGGAGTTTATCTGTAGGCTCTAACCTCCAACTATAAGCATAAGCTGTTTTTCCGCTTTTGTTTTTATACGCATACAGATATCTTCCGTCTGCCCTCTGCTGTTCGCCTGTCCTTAATAATCTTCCCTTGCTGTCTTTTCTTTTCTCACTCATACAATTATCCTCCTTTACTTTTTGGTACACCCCTCAGGGATGGGGAGTGTACCAGAAATAATTTCATAATGCAAGGCATTTTAAATACTTGATGTATTATCAAGAAAATGTTCAAACATTTTTCTTTTAATCTTTACCATGCTTCCATTGGTCATGCTATATTCCCTGTCTTTGTCCTGTTCTATCAGTGTCCGTATTTTTTTCTCACCGATATTAAAATATTGCGCGGCTTCATTTATGGAAAGTGTGTATTTTTCCCATAAGGGAACCCTCTCTTTATCTGTCATAATCTATACCTCCATAATTTACTATTTCATTTTTGTGCATGGTATTAGTAATTTTTCCACGCCCATTCTGATTCAATTGGTTTACAATCTCCGACCGCTGAATAAGACATTGATTTGTAAACATCACATACTTTTTGCTTTTTCCAACCCTTTTCAGCCGTTAGTTCAGAATTATAAATTGGGTTGTCATATTCTGAAACTAACATTTTACAGTCAGTATTGTAATTAATCTCTTCTAATAGCTTTGCAAGTTCGATAATTTCTCTGTCATCTTTACTGATATCCACAAGATACAGGTCTTGTGAGGTTGTTCGTTTTCCGCTATGTGAATAGGGCGCGTCTATATATAGAAAGATATTATATGGATGTGACCTGCCAGCCCGATTTATTCTTCTTAAAAGTTCCATTGCGTCCATGCGAAGTGTCAATGCCCCTTGTAATTTAAACGCTGTCGCTTCTTTTCTTTCAAATTTTGCATATATTTTTTCTATTTCATTGTCGGAATGCAGTTCTCTCAAATACCTACAATCAGAATTTCTTGTAATCATTTTCAATATCCACGCCGCCGCTCCTAAAACAATGTCATCACGGAACAAATTAATATCAGTAAGAGCCTTGTAATCACAGACGAATCGAAAATAATCTACCGTTGACTGCTCATAGTCATACTTCTCCAATAATTCATAAACACAGTTTAGCGTTTCTTCTGGAAATTGGGTAACAGCCTTGAAAATAGAGTGTAGAACAATATCCATATCATTGTGGATAAGTAAAGTATTTTCCGTATCGTAATCGGACTGTATACCCACTCCGAAACTGCCGCCATACGGTTCAATATAAATGTCCGGTTTTTCGCAAGGGAGAAGAGAAGCAATTTCTTCTCCCAGTACGCCATTTTTACCACCAATGTGCGGTGTAATTGATAACAGCTTTTCCATAAATTATTTCTCCTCTTTTATAATGATTTCGTAACCAGTCACATCACTGCCATTAAAGGTGTGATTCCAACAATAAGTACCATTTCTTTCAGAAAGCAGACCCTGTGTAGCCAGTTCTTCTTTAATTCTCGCTGATTTTACTTTGAGCAGTGCGGCATATTTTAACAGTATCGTTTTCATTATGTTTGACGGTATTATTATGGTATTATTCCGCTCATATTCTGGAACACATTCTCTGCCAATAGACAAAATGTCCTGATAGATTGTATGGGAAACGATATACTCAAACTGATTCTGTTCAAAAGTTCTGTAATTTTCTTCACACAACGCAAGCAATGCGGAACGCAGTAGTGGAATTTGAAACGAGAAACCCAAACAATTGTTTGCCAGTGCCGCAGTTGTAACAAGTATTGCAATATCCCCTTGCAAATGCCTTTTCAGAATATTATTGTCAGCGATTCTTTCCTGATATGTTTTACAAAGCCGTTGTCCTTCCTTATTAATCCGGTTTTCAATATTTTCTTTTCCATAGCAGGACAGTAAATATTTAACGAATGTAGTTCCAACAACCCCATAATTATTTTTATACAAATTTTGGATTGCATCTACTTCCTCCACATCATCAAAGAGATCGTCTTTATAACCAGTTAGTTCAATAATTCGTGCTACCGCTCCCAAATCATTGAAAGTATCAAGGAGAGAACGTTCCGCGGTAATGCCAATGGACACAGACCAATGGTAGCTTTCGCACAATTCATTTCCTTTCACCAAACGGTCGATACTTTGTCCATTTTCAAAACTGTATATTATGGGAGCAAACTGTTTAATCTTACTAAGCTGAGTATCATCTACCAATACATTAACGCCGCTAAGCCCATCCATTCGTTTTACGAGAGCATTTTGAGTGGCAGACCATTTAAAAATAGTCCCGTTGTAATCTGTCTGCGAAAAGAAACTGGCTCCTAATTTGAGAATTGATGTTTTCCCCCTGCTACTTTGACCAATCAGTGATAGGATAATGTTTTTTCCAATCAATCCGCACAGCGCCCCTGAGAGGGCATGTGCAAGAATAATCTGTCGTTTTATTTTTTTTTTCATAAACTGGTTTATGATAGAAACAACCGCTGTTACGTTCCCTTTGCACTTTGGAAGTAAAGAAAATTCATCTTTAAACAGCTTGCCGCCCATATTGTCAAAGCACCTCGCCCCCATGTAAGATAAAATTTCGTTATCTTTATTTCTTTGGAATCCAACGTTGGTACATTCAGCAATCCGTGGAAATGAAAACCACCTTGCGTTTATAATTTTCTTTAATGCGTTTATTCCACGTCTTTCATCCAGGTTTACATAATTTACAATTTCTAGCACATTGAATATTTTGCTACGACTAATTTCAATAGGAGCACTGATATTATCATTTTCATCTACTACATGTAAACGAACATCTGTTTTGCCGCTGTTCTTTTGGACTGAATACGCAATTATTTTTTTATTGCCTACCTCATAAATTTTTTCAGCAGAATTTATATAGGAATTGAACATTTTAGCACCTCCTAAAACAATATAATATTAATTTTTTATTTATTTTAAAAACATTTATAGCTCGTTTGAGTAGAATCCGCCCGTATATGCCCGGGCTTCCTCTAAATTTTTAGAACCTCTATGCGTTCCACAAATCTGCGAAATATGTGCATATCCATAAACCTGCAGATTGTAAACTTTTGTCAAGATATGGTTATAAGTCTTTATTGCCCTTCTTTTTTCTGACCACCTCGTTTCCTGTACCTTATGAAATTATTATATCCAGTTGCTATATGTATTTGAATCTATATTAAAATTCATAAAGCATACATTTAAGGCACATTTATGTATCTATTTGTATCTCGCTAAATTTTATATGTATGTCCTATCCGTATTTTTTGTATGACATAATAAGGGGACGCATATACATTCCATGTAATGTATATGCGTCCCCTTATTCTATATCTTGTCCTCAGTTTTCCCTCATTTTTCTTACTGCTGTAACCGCATTGATATAATCACAGTGCTTTGACAGCAGTTCCCTGTAGTGCTCCAGCTTTACCATATTGCCTGTAATTTCATCCCAGTCCTTTATCTCCAACTTTTCAAGTTCCTTTAAAAACCTCGCCAGCCTGCTTTCCTCCATAAAGGCATATCCTTTATGGAAGTAATACCAGATACGGTACAGGGGGCTTTCCATATCATATGCGTTTTCTATTACCCCTTTTTTCAGAAGCCCATTTAATACGTTGATTACCTTATCCGCCCTGTCCTCCATTGCCTTTTCTGCCAGTTTCAATGGATACCCTGCGTAATGCCTTACATTAAACAGGCACTTCCAGTCCGTTTCATCCAGTGTGTTAATTTCTATCATTGTACCATTCTTCTCAAAATAGGTTCTGCTGATATTGAATTTCTCTACCAAGCGTTCTTTATCTTCCTTGAATATCCAGAAATTCTCCCTACGGAACATCTTCTGTATGCGACTCTTTTTTATCCCTACTACAGAATCATAAAAGTCTATATTGGGTTTGCGTTCCCCGTCTGTCTTGTAAAAGATACTATCCTTTTCCATATGTGAATATAAGTGCCTTATAATATACATATTGACGCCCACATGGAACCCGCTGTCCTTATCCATAAAATCGCCTGTATATCTCCCCATGCCCTGAACCTCCTTTTTTCTTACATTATATAAAGAATGTTTCCAAAAATCATCCCTTATTTTAGTAACTGCTTTGGGACTCCGCTTTATCTTTCATGCTCTGATCGTTTATTAACCAGTCCCTTTTCTGCCTGAATAATCAGACCTTCCCCATGCTGATTTTCAGTTTCTAATCTTTTTATATTAGTTTTCTCTTTTCCGAATTCAATCTTTTAAAATTAGTTTTCATTTTTTGTTCCCTACCCGAGTTACTTTTTTTGAAATTAATATAAAACATCAGGAAATACAAGCCTTTTTGAATAAAAAAATTATACCTCCTCTCAGGAAATTTGAGTTTCAATCTAAAAAAATTAAAACTAAATTTTTCTATTTCAATATTTTATACTCATACATATGTCTGTCTGCACTTCATGTATCAGCAGCTTCCAAAAACTGCCCTCTATTTTGGGAACTGCTGTAAATTATTTTAAACATACTCCCGTGTATTCCCTGTCCTTCCCACCAGTCCAGTTTCTGTATTCGTTTTTTTATATATCTTTTCCTTTCTGTGATTTACAGTCATATGCCGTTTTCTTCCCACCAGTCAGCATAATGTTTGAAAAATACCTTTTAATCAGCAGAAAAAAAGGAACAGGGCTGTCCCTGCTCCCCGTTCCTTTCCTTACACCTGTATTCTTTATATATGTTCATACTTGGTGTGTTCTTTGAGAATCTTGCTTTTAATCTGTTCTTCTGAAAACTTATGCCCTGATAATTCTGCGATCTGTTGAATGGTCAGTTTTTGCTTTGTATATGCAAAATACATCTGTTCCTGCGTAAGGTTTTTTACAGGGACTATGACCGCTTTTTCCACTATTTGTATTTCTCCCCTTTGTTGCGTTACTATCAGGCTGTGCAGTTTTATAACCATTTTTTGCAGGTTATCCAGTTCCTTTTGTATCGTACTTAAATTTTGTTCTATGCTCATTTTTCCTTCCCTCCTGTTTCCTCACTGTTGCCCTCTCCTATTCTCTGCATATACTTCAGATAAACTTCTGTCAGCTTATCTATTAAGCGTCCGTCTTCCTTTTCCGTGGAATGCTTTGGCGTATATGCAAGCAGGACAATACTGCAGGAATCTTTGTCCTTCCTTAATAAGGCTTTTCCCTTCTGTGCTATGTCCGTTTTGATGTATTTCATGCTTTCTCTTTTTCTCCTTTCTGAAAAATTAATTTCTGTTTCTTCAATATAATGTATCTTCACATGCTCCCCCTGATTTCTTTCTTCCCTGATAGACAGCTGTCCCGTTTTCCCTCCCCTCCTGGACAATACCTTCCGCTGACACACCTTTTCCCCTGAATGCTGGCAGAAAAAAAGAATGGCCTGTCAGATATGCCTGACAAACCATTCCCATATTCTCCCTATTCAAAAATACGTTTCCACAATCATGCCCCTGTTTTTTCATTTTTGACTGCCGGAACCTTTTTCCCCTGTTCCCTGTCCTTGGAATCCTTTTCTTCCTTCACGGTCTGTACCCCTTTCCCGGCTTGTACCTCCTTTTTCCCTTCCTGCGCCTTTCGGTCAAAAGTGATGATTTTTCCGCCCTCCACCTTCATGCCGCCTGCTATAACCCCCAGTTCATAAAGGGCAAGCAGTTTTTCAGCCCGTAATGTTTCCCTTGCAAACCTTGATGAAACTACATGATAAAGGATTTCCCCTTCTGCTTCTTCCGTACCCGTCACATAATAGAAAATATTCATCATCACAAGTTCATCCTCAATCATGGGGGTAAGCTTTCCGATGTGGACTTTACACATGATGTTCTGCATCATGTAGCCGTCCTTATCAAGCTGTAATTCCCCCTTTTCGTTCAGACATAAACCCAATATCTCCGACTTCCCATTTTTCAGAGCCGCTTTAATTTGCCCGGATGTCATTTCAATGACCTGCTTTCCGTCGCACAGTTCCCATCCTAATTCCCTTGCCCCTAAGAATAAACGATTGATTGCTACTTTACACATAATTTCTTCCTCCGTTTTAAATGTTTTTTAGTTTTAAGTTACTTGTTTTTCCCTTAACTCTAAATACATTTTAACGCTGTGGCTGTGGGTTACAAGACGTGATACTGTACGGAAAAACAGCCCTGCAACACCTTATAAATTAAGGATGTTGTAGAACTGTTTCTGCTTTCCAATCAATCATAAATGAATCCCGGCTTCTCATTTAATAGAAGAAGTGAAACCGATTATCTGATGCCTGCATCAGCATTTCCCCTGCCTGTAATAAAACACTCCCTGTCTGCCTTAACTGCACAGGCGTAATACTTTCATCCATCAGCATTTTATTTACCATTGCCACCACTTCATTTATTGTTACCTCATAATTCCCTTCCATTTTGAAAAACTCCTTCCTATCATAATGTCTAATATCTCCTGTTTCTTCTCCTGTCCTTTTTTATGTCCCTGCTTTTATAAACTGCTCCTGACAGTCCATACACAGCACACGGATATCTTTTGTTGCCCGGAAACTGTTCCCACATACAGGGCAGACATATTTTCTTGTGCTCGTTTTCTTCTTTGCAACAGGAACCCCCTTCCCTCCATCCGTTCCGCCGTCCCCGTCCCCTCCGCTTCCTCCTGCTCCCCATGAAATCATTGCCCCGTCCCTGTTTATGTCTATGGGTTTTGCCAATCCGTACGATTCTATTAACCTGATAAATTTTTCACTTGGTTCTGTCACACTGTAGCCTATATATTTTGCATAGCTTATATTCAGCCCCCTTTTCTCCGCTTCCTGCTTAAACAGCTTATTATGGTACCTCCCCCCTTGGCTTACATCCTGTATTCCCTTTAACTGGCAGTAATAATGAACCATTTCATGTGTCAGTGTTGCCAGTATGTTCCCGATCGGTCTGTCTAAATGCTCCGCGCTGATATTTATTTCATTGTATTTCTCTTCTTCTGCCCTCCAAACCTTCCCTACTGTAAAATGCCCGTTGGTTTTTGGGCTTGACATGATGCTGATTACGACAGGCGGCAGTTCACTGTCAAAATAAACCCTGTTCAGAATATCAAAAGCCTTTTCCAATAATGACTGGTAGTCCTTCAGCATTCCTTATACACCCCTTTTTTCCTCTCCCTCCCCTCCATGCTCCCCTCTTGGGAGTGCACTTCCAACTTGAAAGCCTTTGGGAATGCACTTACAAAGTATCCCTCCTGTTCTTGGAAGTGCACTTACAAAAAGACTTCCCCTTTCTTGGAAGTGCACCTGCAAAACAAAAAAATAAACACACCCTCTGTACTGGATGTGTTTAACCATTCCTCTGCTCTTCACTTTTAAACTGATACCCGTTCTACTGGCTTACCTGTAAACCCTACTCTTCCTCACTGTCTGCTTCTTCCTTATTCATATTTTTGATAGCTGGCGCAAGTTCCAGTTTTCCGTTCCTCAACAGCTTTACGCCCCCTGTGACGAGTCCCATATTTAACAGCATCTTCACTTCCATCTTATTAAAAGAAGTCCTTTCAAACCTTGATGATATGGCATTATAAACCATTTCATTTCCTTCTTTATAAACGTCTGTTATCACATACATGATATTTGCCGCTGTAATTCCTGACAAGACAGGCCTGAACTGGTCTATATGGGTATGAACCATCATATTTGTAGTGAAGAAATTTTCCCTGTCAAGTTCCAGACTCCTGCCATCCTCTGAAAGCTTTAATCCACAAAACACTTCCCCTGCCTTAATCCTGTCCATTATCTGCCTGCCTGTAAACTCTACCATTTGTTTACCGTCAAAGATTTCATAGCCTAAAACCCTTTTTGTTCCCATATCTATTCTATTCACAACATATTTCATAAAAACATGCCCCCTGTCCTTTTGGTCTATTATAATCCATCTTTCTGTTGTTTTAAATATAAAATGTTATCAGAATTATATTTATAAGCATATTTTTATATTATTCCGTTTCATTATATTCTTTACTTTGCATTTTTCTGTTGATATAGTTAATAAAATTAGCAAAGTTAACTTTTAAACATTATTGACATTTAATTTTACGCTCATGCTTTTATACATTTTATCTGTCTCTGCTACCCATGCACACATGTTTTTTCATAGTCTTAAATACGTATTATATTGCGCTTGTAAACATTTTATTATGTTCTTAACTTCGTTCTTTGTTGCTCATATATTCGCATATTGTATATTCTTTATTTCGTTTTCTATTAAACATACAATCAATTTATTATCACCTTAATTACATTTATTTATAGATGTATAATGGAATTTCTGATTAATAAAAATAGCCTTAAACACTGATAAACACTAGTTCTTCTCTACTTAGCATGTCTTTGGCTGAATCTGTGAATACCTTGACGATGTTTTCATAATACTGTGCGTTCATAATGTTTTGTTCCTTTCTTTCTTTTAAAGATGTGGGAGGGTAGTGATCGGCTACCCTCCCATTTCTTGATTTAAAACCGTGGATAATACTTTTTCAACTTAATGCAGGAAATTGGTGATTAATACATTTAATCTATAGGTTGTTACCTTTTATGCGATAAATGTATATGATGTGGTATTGACTTTAATTTAAGTTAGCTGTATAATGAAAAGGTAAAAGGGATTCAATTTAATGTGCTCCTACTCCTTGACCTACGTTGCTATCATCTAAAGGTAAGTCACCATGTGAGATGTTGAGTTTTCCTTGTCCACCGGGACTTTGAGGTACATTAGTTGGTGGGGTAGTGGGGGTATTTTGACTTTGGTTAGTCTCATTGGAAGTATTGCCACTATTGTTACTATTGCCACCGTTATTATCTTTATTACTGTTCTCTGTACTGTTGTTTGTGTTGGTGTTTTTGGGTGGTTGTTTGACCTCCGTCTTCGTAGTACTTAGGTAATCTGGATGAACGTAGCCCGTTTGGCCATCCGATAAACTTACTCGGTACCAGTTCGTAGACTTGGACTGGCCTGTGACTGTGACGGATTCGTTGAGGGTCAGGGTTCCTAGCTTCGCTGTGGTGGAGGAGGTTCCGGTGCGAACGTTGACTGTTCCTCTGCTGTACATTGTGGTATCTAGGGGTTCGATGTCGGATTCCTCTACATTTGGGGCTTCTGCTCCTACTATTTCGACCTCCGCTTCCTCTATCTCATTTTGGGAGGTGATATCTTCTGGGATAAACTCTTCTGATGCTTCTTCACTTTCTGAACTTGTTTCCTCAACACTTTCTGGTTCTGCCGTTTCACTTTCCATGCTTTCCTCTTTATCCTCCTGCTCTGTTTCCATAGTAGAAGATGTTTCCATGGAAGCTACTTCATTTATGCTGTTATCCTCCCCTTTTCCTCTAAACAAAAATATTCCTCCCGCTACTGCTCCTATTACTATGATGATTCCTAATCCTGCTATCACTTTCTTTTTCATTCCTTCTTTTCCTTCCTTTAAATTATTGTCATAAAGCTGTTTCTTAATTATACAAATCACTGTACTACAATTCTATAGTTAATTTTTAGCATATTTTTCCATGTTTATCCCCCTCGTTATATGTTTGCAACTCATTGTTGCTTTTTTCTCATTATAATACATATAGTTGTCCATTGCTACCTTTTGTTGTTTTCAATAAGTTATTCTTTTTAAATAACTGTTTAAGGAGATTAACTATATGATTGAAAACTTAGACTTAGGTGCAAAGTTAAAACAGCTTCGTATTCAGAACAACTATACCCGGAAACAGGTTGCTGAACTTCTTCAAATCTCTGAAAGCCAGATTGGTTTCTATGAAACAGAAGTACGTTGCCCTACACTTACTAACCTTGTTAAACTCTGCACCCTGTATAAAGTTTCTGCTGATTACCTGTTGAATATCAATCTAAATGACCGAAAACAGCTTTCACTGGATGGACTGTCAGACAAACAGATAAAAGTTCTTACTGATACTGCTAATTGCTTTCGGAACCCTCTGTGATTTCAGTAAGCTTTTTCGTTGTTGCCCTTAACATTCTTTCTGCCATTCGTACTGACCGTTTTATATAACTGTCCTCTTCCCCTTCGCTTAGATTGATTTCTAACAGCTGTAAAAGAATTTCAATATCCAGTATTTCTTCTTTGACTTCCTCTAACTGCTCCTGTTGCCTATTCATGCGATTGTCCCCTCCTTTTCTTCATTAATGACAGGGGGATGAAAACTTTGTCAGTTCTCATCCCCTTCTCTCTTTATCTTTTCCTCTTCCTCTGTTATTCTTCTTATTATTGCTTCTGTTGCTGACTGCAATAGAAGAATGCAGTGTGGGCTTTCCTCTGTCATACCTCCCTTATAAAGTCCCTCATAGATTACTGCCATTGTTGCACATAAATCTTCCAGTGCTTTTCTGATTTCTGTTAACACGTCAATATTTCTAATCCTGTCTTCCATTCCCGTACCACTCCTTTCTTTTTTAAGATAGGGGTGGATTGTAACGCTGTTACTAACAATACACAAGGAGGAAATAAACTAATTTCACTTTACAGCCCGATCCCTTTAGATACCTCCTGTCATTTATCTATTTTCATACTTTGTGGATGGGTATGTATCTATTCACTATTAAGCCTGTTTTTCTTATCCAGTAAAAACATACCCCTGCTGTAACAGGTTTACCGGGAGGTGGTGGGAGGTTCCGAAGGTATCCCTAATCCTTCTTAATTGTTCTCTTTCTTTACCCGGTCACTCATTTTTACTTAATATGTATTCCCGAATGATATACCTGCCTGTCTGCTTCAATTAACATGCACTTAACCTTAAATAATACGCTTTCTGCTTTATTCATTACCTGTATCTTTCTATTCTTAGACGCCTTCAATGGCAGGTTTATTAATGATAAACAGTATAAAACTATCTGTTCCTCTCATACTTATTTAACAATAAAGTATTTAACTACTTGTTTCTATTGTACATTAATAAATTGCTTTTGTTGGTTATACTTATTGCTATGTTGGATTTATCCATAAATTCACTTCCCAGAACCTGATTATCCTATTTTTACAGTCTGGAAATATAGTCTGTGCGGGGAAATTAAATGCCAATTACAGAACTGCCGGAAGGTGTGGGATATTACATAATTGTTTTTCTTATATATTTACTGTAGCATTAATACATTTTCTAAAGAATTATAATCTGCCCTGCTGTCATAAGAATTAATTCTTATGTATCAGTCATTTTAACTTGCCTGCTATTATAGGTTAACTGTTTATTTTATCTCCTTTGTATCTCCTATATACTGCTGTCATAAGAATTAGTTCTTTTGTATCTGAAAACAATTAATTTGTCTGCTGTTTCAGGTTATCTGTTAATTTAGTCTCTATTGTATTTTTTATATATTCATGGAAAATATTTAGAAGCCAATCCTCCGCAGTCATAAACGTTTCTTTTTTATTCATTAACTGTATCATCCTATTTCATAGATGTTTCTGCAAATGCTACTTTCCTGCTATCCTATATGTTTCGCAAAAATAGGCAGTAGCATTCTTACTTATTGTAGAATCCTACTGCCCTGTTTTGCTTTCATACACATGCTGAAAATCCATTTACCATTCACTCATTTTATCTTACCAAATTTTCTTCCCCACAAATCCCCCCTTCCTTTTTTCCGCCCTTCATTACAACTATTTTTTTCAAAATTTTAAAACTATATGTAGCAACTGCAATGTATACCGGAATGTATCGTTATTACTGTCCACTGTAGCTTTATAGTAACGCACTTTTTTCCCTTTTTATTTCCATGCACTTTTTGATTTTTCCATACTGCCATAAATTACAGACACAAAAATACAATTCCTTCAAAATGCTGAATCCGTCTCCTCTGTATCTTATTTTTCCACACTGTTCCCGATAGAAATTACCCTATGTATACTCTGCCACGTCTAATCAGGCAATAAGAATGTCAGCCAAAATCTATAATCATGCTATCCTCGTACTCCTTTACCTTCCTGTAAAATGTACTCCTGCTGATATTTAATGCCCTGCTTGCCCCTGCCGCTGATATCCGTTTCTTTTTCCAGTCCTCATATACTTCCAGAAAGTCGGGAAGCTCCTTCGGTTTACGCCCCTTATATTTCCCCTGTGCTTTTGCTATGGCTATCCCCTCCGCCTGACGTTCCAGAATGGTTTCCCTTTCCAACTGCGCAAGTGCGGCAAACATAATCAACGCAAATTTCCCTGCCGGTGTGGTTGTATCAAACTGTTCCTTCCTGCTGATAAACTTTACTCCCATGCTGTCAATCTTTTCTGTCAGTGCTATAAAATCTTTTGTGTTCCTTGCAAATCTGCTGATGCTTTCCACGATAACAGTATCGCCCTTCCTCACATATTCAAGCATTTCCTGTAATTGCGGTCTGTCAGTGTTTTTGCCGGAAACTTTATCCGTAAAAACCTTATCCACACCCAACTGCTCCATTAATACCTCCTGTCTTGCCGTATTCTGATCTTCCGTACTTACCCTTACATAGCCGACCCTTTCTTCACTCATACTGTCGTCACTCCTGCTCACTGGATTTCTAAATGAGAAATTTCCTGTGTTCGAATAAGACACACCCTGCTGATGCAGATTCTAAGAACCGGAAACCTGTTACAATAGAGCGAATTTTCCGTTTATAAAGCGTCGTATAATACACTTTTTTCATTTTCTCAATTAGATACCTATAATCATTTTGGAGCGTCTTTTTAAGTATTACTTTTTTATATCCAGATATCTAATACATTAATTATCATGATTAATCAAAATTATGCTATGTAAAACTCTCGTTTCGCTCGTTCATATACTATACTCCTAATGAATACCTCCCTCAGTCCCATGGTGTCCCCCTTAATTCAACATTTTACTTATCCCCTCACAGATCTCTATCCCATTCTATAAAATCCATATTTACCACCTTAAAGCCCCTCAGGTCTTAAACACGTCCATTCAATTCAATATTATATGTCCTAATAGTCCACTCCACTTATCTACAAAATGTAAATAAGTAAAACAAAAGTAAATACTTAATTACAAAATGTTCAAAAGCCCATTCTCCTTAGTTCTGCTTTCTCTCTAACGATTCCTGCCGTGGCAGATAAATAGTATTTTTATCATCTTGAATATATCCTTTCATGAGCCTTTAAACCTTGATATATCTGGCTTTATGGCACTTTTTTCATTCCTCATATTTTACCCCAAACCTACGCCATTCTTTATAAATCTACGCAAATTCATTGGCAAATGGTGTAGTAAAGTGGTATTCATATTACTTTATCAACACTGGTCGTAGTTCAATTTCACCCTTTTATACAATTCATGATCACACTCACCATCATTTCTTTCTCTTCCTGATTGGATTCTGCAATCATGATTGTAAGAGCGACAAGTGTGTGATCGTCTATCAATTTGTCTCCATTTTTGAACAACACATTATTTTTGTACAAAAAATAAAGACACATTGTAGCTGCTATTCTTTTATTTCCATCAGCTCATGTCAAGTATGGGACAAAATTATTATAGTAATTTTATAAGTCTTTCAATGATTCTTCAATTTCCTCAATCGTAGGTAAAGAACTTGCGTAATCAATAGGCAGCAAATCTTTTAACTTATATTCTGAAATTCCAATTGGCTGGCTACTTGCTTCCAATGAATATTCTGCCATTACGTCATCTTTAGTTTTACATATCAACAATCCAATCGTCTCATTATCAGTTACCTTCTTTTTTTGGTGATTAATTGCTGCTACATAAACACCTAATTGACCTGTAAATGCCGGTTCAAATTCGCATACTTTTAATTCTATAACCACATAACACCGAAGTTCTATATGGTAAAAAAGCAAGTCTAAATATATCTCTTTCTGACCAACTTGAATAGGAATCTGCCTTCCAACAAAAGCAAATCCTTGTCCCAGTTCTAATAAAAACTTTGTGATATTTGAAGTTAGTGCATCCTCTAATTCCCTTTCACGATACCCTTCGCTCAAAGCTAGAAAGTCAAAATTATAAGGATCCTTCAAGGTTTCCTTTGCAAGGTCACTTTGTATATCTGGCAGCAACCTCGAAAAATTAGTTATTGCTTTGCCTTGTCGCTCAAATAAACCAGTATCCAAAAAGTTTAACAACACGGCTCTGCTCCAGCCATTCTCTAATGTTTTATTAACATAAAATAATGCTTCTCTCACAGTATCACATTTTGAGATTAATAATATTTGATGCCCCCATGGAATTATATAAATGTTCTCCAATTGGTCAACAGGTTGTTGACCAATTTCTTGTTCAACTGAATAAAACTGATAAAATCGTTTCATATACTTTAAATTTGTAACAGAAAAACCTTTCATTCCCGGAAAAGCATCTTTTAATTCATCACTCAATGTAGAGTATATTTTGCTACCCCACTTTGACTCGATATCCCTTTGAACAATGTCTTTTCCTATATCCCAATAGAGAAGTAACAATTCAGTGTTTACACGCACAGCAGCTTTTAATTGACTCTGTTTTATTCTCTGCTTTATGCTTTTAATCCATTCCTTAAAATATGAATCATTAAATATCTTTAAATCTTTTGACAAGTTTTTCACCTTCTTTATTCAATTTCAAAACTAAACACATATCCATTATTTGCTTTACATTATACGACATAATTCGACACGCGCATCGCCTTCAGAAAAACTATGATTCTTTGTCACAAAATATAGAAGATTTACAGCTTTTTCTTCAAGTGTGGTATACACATCTTCACCTGCAAAACTTTGATAAATTGCCCCAATACTCCCCTTAAAGGAAACATCTTTTCATTTCCGAAAAGAGAACTGCTGTCACCAAATTTCATGCTGTTAATTACTTCTCTACATTCTTCATAAGTCAAGATATAGGTTGCCTTATTTCCAGTTGGGCGGCTCATATTCTGATGGTCGTAAGCATCCAAAAGTTCCAGCGCCTGACTATATTTTTCAACCACCGGCAAAACTTGTTTTGTATCAAGTCTGATTTCTACCCTTTTCATAACACGCATTACCTCATTTAGCTGATTCATACGATTATGATTTACAGCGTAACCTTTGATTATTTACTCTTTTAAAATAGAATTCGCCCAACGCCGGAATTCAACACCTCTTTTAGACTTTTCAAGATAGCCAACCTAGATAATGACATCTAATGTATAAAATGGGACTGGTTTTTTGACTCCAACAACACGCAATTTTTGCGTGTTGTTCTCCTTGTACAGCTCTGCATCTGTGAAAACATTATTTATATGTTTTCTTATTGTTTTTAATCTCGCTCAAATAAATATGACATTTGATTAGCGCTTAGCCATACTGTATCGTTTTCTATTGATACTGGCAATAAAATTTTTTATCTTTCGTATCAAATAACACAATATCTTTTCTATCAGCCATTTTCTACTGCGTAATATTAGGTTTTTCCATAATTAGCTGAAGGATAGCCAACCATCAAAAGGGCAATTCAAAGTGCAAATTTTGCCCTTTGAACCGTTTCCTATTGCACTTTGCACCATATTTTCACCTTGCTTCGGAACACAATCCACATGCATATATCTGCTTTTCAACTCTTAGTACGTTCCTAAAATCCGATTGCTAAAGAACTTTTCCAAAAACTTTGTTGTTGCATGAACTCCATTTTGCAGGTCATTGTAGTTTGCCCTTACCAATGCATTGAAGGCGTCGTTATTCACCTTGAACCTCAAAATTACCTCCCCGCAAAATGTTTTATCGTATCTTTCAAATCATCACTAAAATCCTCCAGATCCTCCATGGTAATTGCACCTTCATTCAACAGTGACATCATAATATAAAACTGATTAGATCTGCTCATTTTACAACAGACTCCACAATCCTTTTTGTCCTCATTAATCCGTTTCTCAAGCTCCCAAAATTTATCCGATGGATTTCCTTCCCCGCTGAGGATTTTAATATACTCTTTATTCAGCTTATTCATATAAGCTTCCTGCCAGCCGGCTATCTTACTCCGAAATATCTTCCAGTCTTTCTCAGAAAATGTGTTCATTAATTACAGCACCTCGCAATCTTTACTTCACATTTATCGCATAAACCTTCTATAACCACACCGAACCTTATCGTTTTATGCAGTTCATGATCACACTTGTTATCATTTCCTTTTTTACCAGTACAAATATAATTTTAGGGAATAACCTGTACAGCTATATTGTTGTACTTCCCATAATTATTTATTTTTGCTTTAAAGCTCATTGCCTTTAAACTCATAACAGTATCTCCAAATATTTCTTTAATTCTTTTGCTGCTTGAACGTCTTCGCATATTCATACAGAAGATCTAGATCTTTTTTCATCTCGTGAATAATTCTTTATGGCACTGATAACAGTTTCTTCATCACAACACCTATGAAATCTTAGAAAATCGCAAATCGTTCTCTCTGTATTATTGCACTTGTATATACTTCTATAAGTAGTGCTTTATTCCTCCGCCTGTAAATCCCTGACTGCTTTTCTAAGAGAGTCCACATCATAAGCTTCTATCTTCATACCGGGTTTCCCCTTTATCTATTCCAGCGTAAGTAGAGCTTCCAGCACTTCAAAAATCTGCATTTCCTTTCCAACACTTTGTGCCAGTTTCCGCACCCCTTCCGCTGCCAGTTTGCAGCCCTTTTTACTTGAGTGGTCGGACAGCAGATAATAAAGCTCCTGCTGCATTTTCCATGGCAGCTCATAGATTTGTTCGTCTCCCTCCAGTTCCTCCGGATTTATATATTCCTCTTCCTCCACCGCAATGGAAAATGCTTCCCTGCCTGTCCGGCGGGAAAGTCCCACGCGGCTGTAACCCTTCAGGCAGGCCAGCGGCGTATTCAGCCAGCAGGCAGCCACATCTATCCAGATCATCGCAAGGGCCAGCATATTCCGGCGTTCCTCCGGACCCTCAATAAAAGTATTTTCTATAATATAAAGAAGTTCATCCAATTCCAGCCCTGATAAGGTATCCAAATACAAATCCGGTAAAAATCCGCTTAATTCTTCCGGATATACCACATCCAAATTTACCAGCGTGTCCGCCAGTTTATCCCATTCCGGCACAAAACTGCCGATTCCTTCTTTCCATTTTAAAAGCTGTCGGTTTTTAAAATCGGCATATTCCAGATCCTGGCCAAACTCACTCATTTGTGCCAGTACCTGTTCCGGATCCAGCCCGTTCACCGCGGCAAAAGAGGTGGCGGAATTATCTATCAGGCATTCTCCTGTTATGTATTCCGCATAGAACCGCCCGTCAAGATAGAGATAACGCATTAAATCCTCATAGGATATGGGGCCGAATGCCTTTTGGTATTTCGCATGAAGGGCACCTAATTCCATAAAACCATAACTTTGCAGCAGATAAAAGATACCGTCGGTGATCAATTGTTTTGTACTGAAAAACTGATGGAGCCTCGCTGTCCTCAGAAACTGCACAAAACTTTCGTTTCCTTTTGCAACGGCAACTTCCATCCTATTATTTTCCCGGCTTTTAAAAATCTGCACGTCCCATAGTCCCCAGGCACACAACGTCACCATACTTTTTTCAGGGACAAAGCCAAGAACCTCACCTGCTTTCTTTTCGGTGCTTAAAAGATAAGTTTTTACAGTTATTTCATCCATCAAAATCAGATAATATTCAGGATGCGCTTCCAGTACTGTCAAAATGGCTTTCTTTGCTTCATTCTTACTTCTGCCTGGGCTTGCTGGGATTAGCAGGTACTTTGCATAGTCTGCCATCTGTTGTTCTGAATTCTCTTCCAAAAGCTGTTCCTGTGTAATATCACGGTCACATTTATAAATACAATAGTCCGGCGGAGCTTTCTCCACATCCGTTTTTCCCGTATCAAAGTTGAAAACGAGCTGGCCTTCCCCGGGCCGCCGTATGTCCTTCGGCTGTCCTGCTGCATTATCAGAAGCTCTTTTCCTGTCAGCCGCCTCATAAAAGCTGTTGATTTTTTCCAGCTTGCGTTCCAAATCTGATTTTTTCTTTGGCGGCTGTTTTTTTTGCCCTTTACTGAATTTATTCCAAAGGAGTTGTAACAGTTCCCTTTCTTCCTCTAATTCCGGACTTTCTCCGTTTGCCAACGGCTCACAAAAGCAGGTTTCCTTCAGATGTATATTCACAGCCGCTTCATCATATGGCTCACTGCTTTCTGCCCCGTCCCACACACCGCCGCTGTCTTCCTCCATATTATTACGTCTGTGTGTAAGCACAACAGGATAGCGCTTATCATAATCATCCATTTCTTTTTCCAACGTAATTTTATGTTCCCAGATGTCTCCAAAATCATAGGTATATCGGATCCAGCCTTTCCTCAGATACGCGTCCGCCGCCACTTCCCGCTCATCCATATCCGCATCCGCGTAATCTGTATTGCTGATTCTAGCCCTGCTGTTCTGGAAAGAGAAATCATGCAGATGTTCCTCCTCCCATCCAAATACAATCTGCAGGATGTCATGCAGATCTGCAAAGCTGAGATGATCCGGCAGCAAAATTCTGCGCCATAAAGGGGGCTTAGTTCCTTCCAAAACTACTTTAACCTGAAATCCCGCCATTTATTTTCCTCCTTTGCTTGTACAATTCTTCCGCAAGACCGTCCGTTTGTACCGCTATATCTTTTACCGTCTATCTGCCTTTCAGTATATCATAGGATAATTAAGAAAAAAAAGTAAATTACAACAAAAAAGAAAGCCCGAGCCCCGGTAATTGGTTCGGACTTTCTTTTTTCCTGGTTATCTTATAAATTATGTTCTTTAAGGAAGCGGCACTGTAAGGAATCCTCCTCCATCTGCATCAGTTCAATCCGGTTATGATCCGGATCATGTGTCCAGCACTGCCAGTTCTTATCCATCCCCTGTGAAACAGGAGAATCAAGCACCCATCCGGCCTGTGTAATTTGATCCGCTATTTTCTGAATATCCTCTACTTCCAGGCAGAGATGGGAATAACCGATATTTTCATCTTTGTATTCCTGACAGTTTACCCCTCCGTAGAACAATTCAATAAACTGGTTTCCTCCTGCATGCAGATAAACGATCCATGGTTCCCCTGTTGTCGGATGCTGCAGCTCGAATGCTTTTTCAAACCCAAGGACATCCTCATAGAACTTAATAGCCTTCTCCATATCCGACACATTAAATGCTGCATGTGCCACCCCTTTTACTTGTGCTCCCATAATTTCCCCTTTCTCCTTTAACCTGGTAAGCTGTAATCAATCCGTTGTTTGTTTTCTGTGCTCCCAGGGCTTTTATGCCTCCGGGCAGATCCGGTTCTGCGTTAATCTCAGGGCATTTCAAAACCGCTGTTCCTGAGATACCCGTTGTCAAACAGAATTGTATTATCTATTATATACCTTTATACCGATAAATACCATAAAATACGGATGACTTATCCTCCTTAAAATCGCCTTCTCCCCCGCCGTTCATCCCCCCAGCCTGCGCCTGTATTCACTGTCTATCCACTCATCCAGCGTAAGAGGGACATAGTCGGAATACATGCAGAAGCAATTGATCAGATTACAGGGGATACGCCGTTCCTCCTCATCCGGATAGTGCAGGACGGTGCTGCGGGTTATTTCCTGGAACTGCTGTATCAGCCGTTGATCGTGGGTATCATGCACGTGGCCGTGGAGCATATAGGATCTTGGGTTTCCCTGTTCATCCAGCCGATATTGCCCGTTATAACACAGGATCGGATAATGGCACAGGACAAGCTTGCGCCGGTTGTCACGCAGTTCCTCATAGGGCTTAATCCATTCAAAACGGCCGGCATTGTATTTTTTATCCTTCAGAAACGGATCGTGGTTTCCCTGAATCAGATATAAACGCCCATGCAGCTTTTCCAGAAGGTCGTTCGTCTCTTCCGGCTTGCCCCAGGACAAATCTCCCAGAATAACCACTTCATCTTTTTTCCGTACTTTGCCGTTCCATCTTTTCAGCATATAGGCATTCATGGCCTCCGCGTTTTCAAAGCCGCGGTTGTCCATCCTTCTGTTCAGGGCATCGTGGAAAAAATGGCAGTCCGCAATATAATATCTCAATCGTTTCCTCTTTCTCTTATCCCAGGTACTGTTCCTTCCAGTCCCTGCAATAGCGCGCAAATTCTTCGTCCTGTGGGTTTATCTGCAGCACGAACCGGAGTCTGCCCAGCACAGAGCAGATGTAGCGTTCTTTATCCCAACGGATCCCTTCCGCTGCCTCCATTCTGGCAAGATGGGCTTCTATCCCGTACTTTCTGCAGTAATAAACCTCCTGCCGCAGCTTTTTCCGGTAGTCCCGGGAAACCTGAAGCTTTTCATTCACCACAATCCCTGTCACAGACTGGCGGACACCTTCTGTAAGCAATTTCGTTTTCTTTTCGTTCAGGGAAAATCCCATGGCCTCCAGGTAGCTTCTCACCTTGGCGATTAACGCTGGGGCATCGAAGCTGCCGGAAAAGGTCATGTCATCACAGTATCGGGTATAGGTGATTTCCCGTTCCCTGCACCAGCCTTCCATATATTCATCAAAAGGCCGCATTACCAGATTGGATATGGCGGGCGATGCGGGGGAACCCTGCGGGAGCCTCTCCCTGCAGCAGCAAAGGCTGGTAAGGAGCATCGCCGCTGCAGGAGGAAAAAGAGTGTCGGGAAACGCCGCGCCGTATACTCGGGGAAACAGGATTCTGTCGAAAAAATGGCTGATATCCAGCTTCAGTACCTTATTTTTACCCAGATGAACAGATGCATTTGCCCGGATATCCGTCCCCTTGCGGTAAGCCAGGGCGCAGGGGGATACCGGCCTTTCATCAAGCACATGGTGCAGAATATTCCTCTGCACCGCCTTTAAAAGACCGCAGGGAACCAAAAGCTGCCGGCTGCCTCCCCCTTTTTTGGCTATTGTCACCCGGCGGTAATTTTTTATGCCCTGGTTACTCAGGGTATACAGGCAGGCCAGCTGCTTTTCCCGGCTCATTTTCTCCCCGCCGGGTATCAGGCGGAGGGACAGGATAAAATCCTGGCACTGGCGTGTGGTACAATATTTCCAAAGCTGTGTATTTCCCATAGCATAGTTCCTTTCCGGATGCCGATTCTGATTCCGAATACAACGGCAGCAACGCAGCAGGCTCCTGAACCGGAAGCTCAGGAGCCTTAACTGCTGCCGGATACACCGGCTGACACAATACACCGATTCCGTAAGCTGTGGAAATGTACAGCCGCAGGCGGTGTGCACACGGGAGTGTGCTGATGTACTTTGGAACAGCTTGCGGTCGCAGGGCACCTGCGCCTTGGCTGTCTGTTTTTCCCGGCGGGGACTCCCCGTCAGGCCGGAAAACTCCAGTTTCCGGATATGCTGTCAGCCGGGTATGTTTTTTATTTTAACACAACCCGGCCATAATTTCCATCATCCCCTGTCATTCTGTTTTTTTATTCACCGAACTGTTATCCCGGTTACCCCTACTCTTTATCGGAATTTTAACCGCCTTCCTGCCCACCTCCTATTCAGCCATTGACTGGCTCTTTTACACAGGCGCATGCATATAATAAGTTATTATGTAAAAAGGGGTAACTGTGAAGGTACGGAACAGTTACAAAAGGTGATATTTTATGGCACAGGTATCCAATGAAACGGAACTGGCATCCGCCCTTGCCGGTACCGATTCTTCCATTCAGCTGACAGCGGACATATCCGTTACCGGTTCCCTTCCTGTCCGCCGGAGCGTAACTCTGAGCAGCCTTTCTCCGGGCTTTTACATGCTCAGCAAGGCGGCGTCCTTTTCTGATAATATATTCCGGATTGAGTCCGGCGGATCCCTCCGCCTGTCCCGGATTATCCTGGACGGGAACAGGCAGTCCCATTCACAGGAGGACAACACGAACCGTTCCCTGATACGGGTAAACGGCGGTTCTCTTTATCTTGAAACCGCATCTGTCCTGCGCAACAATTATTCCGCTGCGGAGGGCGGCGGCGTCTATCTCCAGGCCAATCCTTCCTTTCCCAACTCCCTGGTCATGAGCGGCGATTCGCAGATTACCGGCTGCGTTTCCAAAACCTCCGGCGGTGCGGCCGCCATGTTTCCCGGAACGGAGCAAGACCGGATAACCCTGACCGGGCAGGCCTCCCTTGTGGGAAATGATGCCGCAAACGGCGGCGGCCTTTATCTGCGTTCCCTGTCGGAATCCTTAGGATGTTCCCTGACTTTGGAGGGAGAAACCACAGTCAGGGAAAACCATGCGTCTTCCACAGGCGGCGGCATCTGTTTTTCCGGATACCGCGGCGGGGGCGGTCCCGCCTCTCGGCTTACCCTCACCGGCAAAGCGGCGATCCGGGGTAACCAGGCCTATCATGGAGGAGGCATCTATTTTTACAGCTCCAACGAGGGAGATCTTCTGGATAGTTCCACCTCCTCCCCTCTTACCCAAAATACGGCGGAAGGCAACGGCGGCGCTATTTTTATGGCGGCAGTGTTATCCCCCGCCAAAGTCCTCCTTACCGGTACGGTTATCCGGGAAAACCGGGCAGGGACGGGAGGCGCTCTTTATCTCCTGTCCGACTCCGGATATGAACTGCAGGCCGAGTCCTGTACTCTGGAACAAAATTCCGCGGTGTCCGGTTCCTCCGGAAGCGGCGGCGGCCTGTGGCTGCAGAACCGTTCCGCCGGCCTTCCGTCCCGGCTTTCCTTCCATTCCTGTATTCTGGCCCATAATAAAGCCTCCGCCCAGGGGGGCGCCATGGCTCTGTTCAGCGGTACCGCTGCCTGTACCTTCGAACTGGCGGACTGTAATATAACGGAAAACAGCGCGTCTTCCCACGGCGGCGGCCTGCTGGCGGGCGGAAACGGGGAAGGGAAGCTGGTGTTTACAGACAGCCGTTTTACAGGAAACGAATCAGGCAGCAGCGGCGGCGCTGTTTATTACAGCAACGGCGGAGGAAACAGCCGGTTAACCGCCGGCAATGTACGCTTTGAAGGGAACCGGGCGGGCTACGAAGGCGGCGCCCTGCGCATAAATTCCGGTACCGGCACACTCCATGCAAGCCTGGAACGCTGCCGGATTACAGGCAATACGGCGGACAATAACAGCGGCGGCGGGATATGGATGGGAGGGCCGGATACCAGTCTCCTGCTTTCCAACCAAACCCTGACGGCAGAGAATATATCCCGTATCGGAAACGGGGGCGGGATTTACTGCAATACGGACAACGGCACTCTCACCCTGGATGGTACGGCGGAAGTCAGGAACAATCTGGCCGGCACGGAAGAAAGCGATTTCGGCGGGCACGGCGGGGGTATCTGTGCAGTACCCTGCCATATTATCCTGGATACCGGCAGCCGGATTTCTGAAAACAAGGCTTATCTGTACGGCGGAGGGATCAGTCTGGCGGAAAACTCTGTTCTGGAGGTAAACGGTGGGGAGATCCGATCCAACACGGCCGGAAAGCAGGGAGGCGGCATCCGTAACCACGGAGGCAGCACCGTCAATATGGACGCCGGGGATATTTCCCTGAATACGGCTTCTGTGGGCGGCGGGATTTATAATGACATCGGCTCCCAGGTTTATATGACACAGAAGGCTTCCCTCGGGTCCGCCGGTTTGAACAACGCCTTATCCCATGCGCCCGGAATTTATAACAACGGGGAATTTTACACGGAAGGCCAAAGGGATATTTCCAACGGCTTTTATATCGAGGATCGGGATGCTGTTGTTTTTCTGGAAGGGCCGCTGTCCTCCGGCTCCCTTCTTCAGCTGGATAACTCGGGTTATGTTTCCCCTAATCCGGAAGGGAACCCCATTGTAGTGGGGGAGGGTACGCCGTCTTATCCGGTACTGAGCGAGCAGGATGCACAGGCTTTCCGAAAACCGCCTCAGGACTTTGAAGGATGGGAAATCCGGCTGGGCACAGGTGAAACCCAAATCTGGCTTATTCCTGTCGTATATACCATACAGTATGAAAACCTGGAGGGCAGCAGCCATACCAATCCGGATACCTACACGGTCAACACACCGGATATTTATGTAAATCCCCCGGATCCCAGGCCGGGCTACCGGTTTGCCGGCTGGTATGATGCCCCGGAAAACGGGCAACCGGTTACAGTAATCCCGCAAGGCAGCACCGGAGACCGCATCCTTTATGCCCGCTGGCTTCCTCTCCGCCCCGGAAGGCCCCGCCTGCCCAACCGTATCTGCAGGCCCGGGGAACCCTCCTGCTGTTACCGCCGGCGCGGCTGCCGTTATTAAGTAAGGACGCAGGAATAAAACAGGGCTTCCCGGAGACTTATTCAGCCTCCGGGAAGCCCCGTTTTATAATGCTTTTCCCCGTATATGCAGCTGCATCCTACAGCATGGTGCTGCGCAGCTCCTCCGGGCTTTTGGCGCTCAGATAGGCAGGAGCAATATCAAATACGGTCCTACAGCCGCTCTGGCCCTCCTGCCCCAGCCGGAAAGCCGCCCGGGCAAATGCCGTGAGGACGGAAGAGGTAAATGCCGGATTGGAATCCAGTTTCAGGCTGTACTCAATCACGTTTCCATATTCTTCTTCCCATCCTGTTTTCCCGCTGCGGATTACAAACCCGCCATGAGGGATGCCGCTGTGATCCCGGGCCATTTCCTCTTTACTGATGAAATGGACGGTGGTGTCGTAGTCGGCAAAATAATTGGGCATGGTCTTGATTTCTTCTTCAATACGCCCTTTATCCGCCCCTTCCTTTACTACAACAAAACATTCCCTGGTATGCTTCTGCCTGGTGGTCAGCTCCGTATTTTCGCCTGCCCTGACACGGTCCAGGGCTTCCTTTACCGGAATGGTATACTGCCTGGCGTCAGCCACCCCTTCGATCCTGCGTACGGCATCGGAATGCCCCTGGCTTACCCCTTTCCCCCAGAAGGTATCATCCTTTCCCCGGGGAAGGATGGCGTTGGCATACAGCCGGTTCAGGGAGAACATTCCCGGATCCCAGCCGCAGGATATAATCCCCACCTTGCCGCCTTCCTTAGCCGCCGCATCTACTGCCGCATAATGCTCCGGTATCTTTGCATGGGTATCGAAGCTGTCTATCACATGAAAATACCGGGCAAATTCCGGCGTCTGTACCGGCAGATCCGTAGCGCTGCCGCCGCACAGTATCATTACGTCAATTTTATCCTTCCAGCCCGGTGCCTCTTCTATTTTACAGACCGGAACCCCTTCCGTCAGAATGGAAACCGTCTGCGGATCACGTCTGGTAAAGACCGCCGCCAGTTCCATGTCCGGGTTCTGTCTGACAGCGCATTCCACGCCCTTTCCCAGATTACCATATCCCAGGATACCAATTCTAATACTCATCTTCATCCTCCTAGTTTCAGTCCTATACTTCGTTTTCCGTTGTTAAGTATATCGCTTTTCAGGCAGGATGCCAATACTTTTCCAATGATTTTTCTCCGCACGGGCGGAATGGCTATCTGCGGTACATGGTCAGATAGGATTTTGTGTTTTCTATCATGGCTTCGAACAGGTTTTTGGCATCTCCCAGACCGATTTCCATGTTGGGATCCATGCAGAAGGCCTGGAAGGCCAGATCCAGGTCTCCGGAAGCCGCGGCCTGTACTGTAAGCTCCTGGATGCCGCATACTCTGCTTACCAGGGGATAAATGCTCTCCGGCAGAGGGCCTGCAAAGACAGGCCTTACGGAATCCGCACTGAAGTGGGCATTGGTTTCCACCACCGCGCCCAGGGGCAGGTTGGGGATTTGTCCGTAATTGGGGATGTTTACGTTGGTAACCAGATCACGGAGACCGAGCAGGGAACGCATCTGTTGTACGCCTTCTTCTCCGGTAGTATTGATGACCATTTCTTCTTCTCCCCGGTACAGCCTTTCGCTTCTTTGCAGGCGTTTTTCCAGATCTTCCTTCCTCCAGGAGACAGGGGTGAGCTTAAAGCCCCAGGAATGGGCGTTTTCCGGGTTTTTGAGATACCAGGATCCGGGGCAGAACTCCGCCAGATGCCGGTCGCCGGCAGCGGCGATAGCCCCGTACTTCAGGAAGAGATCCAGTTTCACTTTTTCCATGGAATCAAAAAAGCGGTTCATCCAGTTTTCATCTGTTTTTTCTCCGAAGCCGGTATCTTTGTATTTCAGGGCGAATTCCCGGTATACGGGGAACAGGTCGATGTTCTTATACTGCGCGGCGGTAAGCCAGGTAAAGTGGTTGATTCCCACTACGTTGACACGGATATCCTCTCTCTGTGCATCCCGGATTCCCCTGATGTCTTCCAGCGCTTTCCCCAGAAGCTTCTGGGTTCCGAAAACCTCATGGCAGCAGCCGAAGGCTTTGATTTGCGGGAAGGTATGGTACAGTGTCTTCACGCATACCGTCATGGGGTTGGTATAATTAATAACCCAGGCCTGGGGACAAAATTCCTTAATGGCACGGGCAATTTCCTCAAACATAGGAACCACGCGCAGCGCCCGGAGCAGCCCGCCGGGGCCTGTGGTATCTCCGACGGACTGGTAAATACCGTATTTTTCCGGCGTATGCACATCGCTTTCCATCTCATCAAAGGTGCCGGGTATGATGGAAATCACCACAAAGTCCGCTCCTTCAAGCGCGTCACCGATTGTTTCCACCGCTTTGTAATCCCATGGGGATCGGCAGTCCGCAAGATCCTTCACCTTATTTCCAATCACTTCGTTTTTTCCGGCGGCCTCCCGGTCAATATCATACAGATATACACTGCCGCTCATGTCATCCGCCGCAGCCAAGTCACTCATAAGCCCCCATGCCCATCCCCGGGAACCTCCTCCAATGTATGCGATCTTGATATCTTCCGCCCTGTCGTTTACATACCTCATACCGTTCCTCCTTCTGTCTGCTGTAAAAGCACGTCTTATAGGACTATACTAGCACGCAACAATTAATAATACCGTAAAAAAAATGCTTTCCGCACAGTCTAACCGTTCATATATTGCTATTTATTTATTCTGTGTTTATAATGAAGCTGTCCCCTGCCGGTACTGCCTGCCTTACAGGCGGCACACGCCGTGCAGGAAAATTGACTGCATAACAGGAGGGAGGTACTGGAACCTATGCTTCACACTTCATTTGCCCCCTATGAAGATTTTCTGGTGGAATATGTCCGGAACCCGGAAAGAAATGATATGAAGGTACAGCATTACCATGATACATATGAGTTCTATCTGCAGATGGCGGGGGAACGGACCCTGATCCTCAACGACATCTGCTACACCCTGCGGCCGGGCGATTTGTATATATTAAAGCCTTTTGAGATCCATTACACCGAAAGCCGCGGCTCGGAATATTATGAACGCTATGTCATTAATCTGTCGACTTCCTTTCTCCGCACCCTGCTGACGGACGGGGAGACGCGGCTCCTGCTTTATAAACTGGAATCCTGCGTGCTGCATCTGTCCCCGGAGCAGGCCGGCGAAGCCCTTGACTGCTTCCGGAAAACGGAACGCTACCACAAAAGGACCGGCTTCCTGGCAGGAAAGCTTGTCTGCTCCTCTATCCTGCAGCTTCTCCTGTTCCTTTCGGAGCTGACGGAAAAAGCGGCGCTTCCGGATATTCTGGAGGGAAAAAGCATCCAGCCGGAGATAGTCACTGTCATTCATTATATCAACCGGCATTACCAGGAGAGCCTTTCCCTGGAGGATGCAGCGGATCTGGTGCATATGAGCCGGTATCACTTCTGCCGTCTCTTTCATGAAGCCACAGGCGCCACTTTCCTGGAATATCTGTATAATGTACGTCTGGCCAAGGTGCACCAGTTCCTTCTTACCACCACGCTGCCCCTGAGTGATATCGCCGCCAAATGCGGATTTGCCTCAACCGCCCATCTTTCCAGGGTTTTCCGGGCCGCCTACGGGATGTCGCCGCGCAGCTTCCGCAAGGCAGCATTCCCCGGTCAGGCCTCCAAAAACCCCTGAGGTTTTCAGGAGACCACCAGCAGGGATCCAATCGTGGAAAGCAGGGCGCCGTTACGGAAAAATAACCAGACTCTCTATTGTTTTTTCCATGTCGATGAGAAAAACAACGGCATCCCCGGTTTTATAAATTTGTTTCTCGGCCCAGATACCGGAAGGCTCCATTTCTTCCGGGCTTTCGATTTTATCGGCCTCTGTTACGGTTACCACATAGGGCTCTCCTGTAAAATGGATGCCCATCTGATACCGCCCCCATTCCATGATCAGCACCATATCCCTGCGCTTTCCCCTGATTTCCTCCTCTTGCCCGCTTTCCAGCTCCGCCACGGGGACAATATTTCCCTTGTAATTGCAGACGCCTGCAAAATGATCCGGCAGACAGGGAATTAACGATATCCGCATCTGTATGCATAATTCCGTGACATACGGGATTTCCACGGCATAGTTTTTATTTTTTCCCGGAATGCAGAGAAGTTCTCTGCCAGTAAAGGCTTCCATTGATATCCTCCTTCTCGTATCTGCTGATAAGTATTTCCGTGTCCAGCGCGGCGCAAATTTTACCGTTCCCCATGATACTGCAGCCGCTGATCCCTGTTTTTTTACGGAAATCCAGGCCGAATAAAGGAGGCAGCTGTTTCACTACAATACGCTTCTGTTCATACATGGAATCCACCAGAATACAGCCTTCCTTCTCATTTCCCTTCATATAAACAACTATGGCGTCTTCCGGTGTTTCCCCGTCCAGATGGTAAAAACGGTGAAGGTCGATGAACGGGATCATTCTGTCCTCAAACAGGATATAATCCTTTCCATTGATGGTTTCCCTGCTGTCCCTGCTTTTTCCCCAGTCCATAAACCGGAACACGTGCCGGGCGGGCATGGAAAACCGGTAATTTCCCACTTTAAAACGGATGCATTCCATTGTGGCAAGGGAAAGAGGCACCACAATGGTAAAGGTGGTCCCTTCACCGGGCGTGCTGTGAATATATAGGTTTCCCCCCACACCTTCCAGGATAGTTTTAACCACATCCAGACCCACGCCTCTTCCGGAGTATTCCGTCACCTGCTCATTGGTGGTAAAGCCGGGGCACAATATCAGCTCCTGTATTTCCTGGCTGTCGTATTCTTCTTCAGGACGGGTAAAAAGACCTCGTTCCCTGGCACGTTCCCGGATTCTCTTCTCATCAATTCCTGTGCCGTCGTCACTGAGGGACAGGCGCAGTTCCCCCGCCGTACTCTCTGCGGAAAAGACCACCCTTCCCTTTCTGCTTTTCCCGGCAGCCTCCCGCTCCTGCGGGGTTTCAATTCCATGATCCACCGCATTGCGGATGATGTGGGTCAGTGCCTCGGAAGCATATTCCACCACGCTTTTATCCGCCTCCAGATCCTCGCAGTGAATGATGAGATCGGCTTCTTTATTTTGATCCCTGCATATGTCCCTTAAAATACGGCGCAGGCGGGGCACAATTTTGTTTACGGGAACCAGACGCATTTCCATCACGGTTCTTTCCATTTCACTGATCAGCCGGCTGATCTGATGCGCGGTCCCTTCTTTTATATCCTCCAAACCGTATTTTTCCAACTCCGTATCCAGAGTGAGCATATGCAGCATCAACTCACCGGAAAGGTTCTGGAGACGGTCCAGACGGTCGGAACGTACATTGAAGAACTCCGCTTCCCTGCTTTCCGGGGCATTTCCTTTTTCCTCCGGCTTCTGCTTTTCCTGCGCCGTCAGTTCCTCCGGCGCCTGGGGCCGGCTATCCGCCAGGACACTGCATTCCGCAACAAAAAGGCCCTTCTGCAGGCTTTCCAGCACCTCCTGCTTATGCTCCGATTCAAACCGGATAAAAACGCCGTTTTCGCTGATGTAGCTGCTGCCCTCCACGGATTTTTCCAGATCTCCGGGCCAGGTTTCCACGCACGAACACAGATTCCCGATCTGTCTCACGAGCATAAAGGCCCTGATATTCTCCATTCTGCAGCCGTTTTCAAAAAGGATGCGTACCACCGTTCCTTCTTTTCCGTTCAAAGCCTCGGGAATTACCACAGGCCCCGGATCCTGGCTATCCCCGGCTTCTTCCGCCCCATCCGGCTCCTGGTGTGACGCCCTGTCCAGATAGGCGTCCGTCCTTGCTTCTATTTCCGCCGCACTGCAAGGCACATACCCTTCCTGGGGCATCCTGTCTAATTCCGCTTCTATATAATCGGAGGCGGCAAACAGCAGATCATACAGTTCCGGTTCCGCCTTTTCTATTTTTCCGTAGGTTTCCCTGTAATATGCAAAAAGATCCTCCAGCTTATGGGCCATGGAAGATAATTCCTGCAGCCCCATCATCGCGGAAGAGCTTTTTATCGTGTGCATGATACGGAAAATGCTGTGAATATCCTCTTCCGCAAATGCATTCTTTTTTTCCGCTTCCAATAAAACCGCGCTTAACTGTCCGGTCAGCTGTCTGGTTTCCAACAGGTAAACCTCCAGCATGTCTTCCGCATCCGCTTCAAAATATCCCATTTTTTTCTCCGCCTGCTATTCCTTTTCATACCAGATACTGCAATTTTTTCCGGAACGCTTTCCCTTATATAAGGCTTTATCCGCACAATTGATGCTTTCCTCAATCCCCTCCAGTTCATGGTAGGTATGCAGCCCGAGAGTGAGAGTACAGGCGAATTCCGTATTGTCATAGAAAAAGGGGAAACGCTCCACTTCCTCACGGATGGATTCACTGATCCGGAACGCTTCTTCTTCCGTTACGTCAAACAATATGATAAGAAATTCCTCGCCGCCCCAGCGCACCACCTTGTGTCTGCGGCAGAACCCCTCCAGAATATTGGCAATGCAGACCAGCGCCTGATCGCCGGCATCATGTCCGTAGGTGTCATTTATTTTCTTAAAATCATCGATATCCGCCAGAATCAGTACATTCTGGGTTTTCTCCCTGTTATGATCCCGGATATCATCCATCAGATCCCCGACCACATACCGGCGGTTATAAAGCCCTGTGAGGCCGTCCCGGAAGGCCATATAATTCAGCCGTTCCATATTGGTACGCAGCTCCCGATTCTGGCGGTTCAGATCATCCTTCTGCTTCTTAAGCATGAGATGGGTATGTACTCTGGACAGTAGTTCCCCCCTGACAAAGGGCTTCTTGATATAGTCACAGGCTCCCTTGGAAAAGCCTTTTACGACATCGTCGTCCTTGTCCTTTGAGGTGAGAAAAAGGATGGCCGCGTCATTCTGATCCGCCGCCTTCAGCCTGTCAAAAAGAGTATAGCCGTCCGCATCCGGCAGCACCACATCCAGCAGGATAAGATCCGGCTGGTACTGCTTCACCATCGCCTCGGCTTCCTCTCCGGTGTGCGCTTCCGTTATAAAGACATTTTCTTCCTTTAAGGATGCTTTGATCTGTTCACAGATAAGCAGACTGTCGTCCACAATCAGAACAATCTGTTTATTTCGAGTTTCCATACCATTCCTCCGCCTTTTCTACAGCACTACTGTTTCATGCCTTACTGTTCTGACTTCCAGTTTCCCGTCACCGGCAAAAAACAAAATCGTCCTGCCGTAATGATTTCCCGTATCCTCAGCTACGAGCCTTATACCTTCCTCCGCCAGCGCAAGCTTTACCGCCGCCACATTCTGTTCCCCGATTTCCCATTGCCGGGATCCCGTTTCAAACATTTTGGCCCCGCCTGCTATCTTGGCGGTAATCCGCATCCTGGCCGCACCCGCACGCTCCATCCTGTACAGCAGCTCCCGCACCCCTTCATCTGCAAACTTGAACGTATTCTCCCTGTTAACGGCCGACAACTTTCCCGGAAGGACTATGTGGGCCATACCCGCTATTTTTTTCCCTCTGTCATACAGACAGACCCCAACGCAGGATCCCAGGGCGTATGAGATGAGTATCTGCGGATCCGCCGCGATTTTCCCTTCTCCGATTCCTACTGCAATTTTATCCATGACGTCACTCCCCAAGCCTCTGGAGCATCATCTCCAGCGCTTCCGGTTCCGGAAGGAACAGAATCCTTCCTGTAAAGGCCTTTCCTCCCAGACGGAAGATATTATCTATCACCAGAATATCCTCGCTGACCTCCAGATAATGCGCTACGGGGACGCTCAGAAGAGCAAGCCCCATATCTATGCTCAGGGCGGGCACCGTAACATCCATTTTCAGATCCAGGACCGCTGAAAGCGCGCATATGTAGGAACCGCACATGATATTTCCCATTTCACAGATAAGGGAACGTTCCATTTCATTCAGGGAAAGCAGATTCCGTTCCTCTTCTCCCAAAACATTGTCAAGTACCGCCTTGGTGAAGGTTTCATCCAGCAGGAAAAGGAACACACCCTTCAAATCCCCGGTTACTCCCACCATAATTCCCGTCATCAGCTCTTCCGCCGACCGCAGGAGGGAACAGCAGTCCTGATATTTCATAATCCGCAGTCCCGGCACTTCTATATCAACCGGCTCCATCAGCATCTGGGAAAGCGCCGTTACCGCATTTCCTGTGCCGATATTGCCCAGTTCCTTTAAAAAATCCCTGGATAGTTCATCCAATTTCCAATACTGATCCATAGCCTCCCCTTTATCTGCCGGCTTATCAAAGCTCAAACTGTTCCACCATTTCCTTCAGCAACTGGGCCTGGGCGGATAATTCTTCACTAGCCGCGGCGCTTTCCTCGGAGGTAGCTGAATTTCCCTGCACGATATCAGAAATCAGTTCGATGCTTTTCCGAATCTGGGCAATGGCGTCGGCCTGCTGGATACAGACCTCCGAAATCTTCTCCACCATGCCGTTTACCTTCTGCGCTCCGGTTACCGATTCCTTTAGGGTTACCGCCGTGGTCTCCGCGGTTTCCATTCCCACGTCCACTGCTTCCGAGTTCTTATCAATAAGTTCCGCCGTCAGTTTGGACGCCGCAGTCGTTTTCGCAGCAAGCCTGCGTATTTCGCCCGCTACCACCGAAAAACCTCTTCCGGCTTCTCCGGCTCTGGCGGCTTCCACAGAAGCGTTCAGGGCCAGTATGTTGGTCTGAAATGCAATATCTTCGATTTCCTGTACTATCTTTGTTATTTCCGTGGAATTCAGCTTCACATGATCGATCGCCTGAATCAGGGCCTGCATCTGTTTGTCGCTTTCCATGAGACTGTTCCCCACCGTATCGGAAAGCCGGCTGGACTCCACCGCATTATCCGCATTATCCCGTACGCTTTCCGCGATTTCATTGATGCTCACTGCCAGCTCTTCCACCGATCCCGCCTGCTCTGCCGCTCCCCGCGCCAGGGCCTGTGCCCCGCCTGATACCTGCTCGGCTCCTCCGGATACGAGCTCCGCGCTGCTGCCGATCTGCTGGATGGAATCCCTCAGAAGGCCGGAGATCTCTTCCATAGCTTCTCCCAACGCAACGAAGTCCCCTTTGAATACCGCATCCGAATGATAATTCAGCTTTCCTTTTCCCAGGGCGGTCAGGCTCTTTCTCATCTCTGTCACATACAGATTGAGGGCTTGCGTTGTATCTCTTATGTCATCCGCCAGCTGTCCCAGCTCATTCCGGGAGGTATAAGCAAGGCTGGTGGTAAGACGGCCGTTGGCGATGTCATTAGCCGCTTTCTTTACCTCATTAACAGGATGTATCACGCTTCTGATGATAAGGACACACAAAAGCACGGTAAACCCAACGCTGACTGCGGCAAGAAGCAGCAGCAGAAACACCACTCTGGTGTTCACTTCTTTTCCCTCAGCAAGACGGGCATTGGCATCCTTAGTGGATAAGTCAATGACCTGGCTCAGCGTATCCCTTACTTCATTGAACTTAGGGGAATACTGGCTGACATACAGGTCCAGGGCTTCCTCATCCTTCCCCTGCTCCCGCAGCTTCAGCACCTGTTCCCTTACCGAGTTCAGCTCCTCGTACTGGATTTCCAGCTCGGAAACCTTCTCCGCCCCGCTTATATATCCGGTGGTAAGCTCTTCCAGCTGCTTTTCAATATCCGCCACACTCTGCCTTGTCTTTTCCAGATACTCGTCCTCATCCACCAAATCCTCCGTTGATATCAGGAGGGTGACATTTTTTCCCACAGACTGGAGGCTGGCAATCATACGCAGAGAACTCTCCACATTGGCAAAGGGTTCCTCATACAGCTTTTGTGACCGTTCCGACATGAAATTGATATTCGTAATCACTGTGACTATGGTTATGATATATAAGAATATAATAATAGCGAATGCCGCCACCAGCTTCGATCCTATTTTCATATCCTCAAATCTTTTTTTCATCTTCTGGTATCCTTTCCTCCGGGACATCCCGCACCGCTGTTATGATCCGGTCAGCTTTCCATTGCATTCCGGATAATCTTCCGGAATTCGTCCGGCCGGAAAGGCTTTACGATAAAATCCCGGGCTCCCAGCATCACCGCCTTTTGGATCATTTGCTCCTGCCCCACCGCCGAACACATAACCACTCTGGCTCCGGGATCCCTCTTCTCTATTTCCTCCAGAACCTCCAGCCCTGATATTCCCGGCATGGTAATATCCAGAAGCACCAGATCCGGCCTGCAGGCATCATACTGCTCCAAAGCCTGCTCACCGTCACACGCCTCATATACTTCCGTATAGCCGCATTCCTCCAGATTTTTGCGGATTACCTTTCTCATGAATAAGGCATCATCCACCACCATTATTTTCTTCCCCATACGTGCTCCTTCACCAAATCCTTCCTTATTCCCGTTTTTTTCTGTATACAGCCGGATATACCGGTTCCAGCCGGGTTTCCTTTGCAGTCAGCAGCTCCGCGTGTCCTATCAGGAGATATCCCCCTTTGTCCAGCGCGTCCTCCAGCGTTGTAATCAGTCTCTCTCTGGAGCTTTTATCAAAATATATCATCACGTTCCGGCACAGGATAATATGGAATTTTTCCGATGTCCTTACAGGATCCATCAGATTGCGGCGCTGGAAGCGGACACAAGCTTTCAAATCCTCTTCCACACCGAAGGTCCTGCCGTCTGTTTTTCCGCAGTACCGCCTTCTCCACTCCGGAGGGAGGCCTTCCAGCTCCTTGACCGGATATACGCCCTTCTTTGCCTTCTCCAGCGCTTCCCCGGAAATGTCGGTAGCCAGGATCCTCGCCCTGCACGCGTCATTCCGGCTTCGCCGGTATTCCTGCAGGGCCATACCCAGTGTGTAGCATTCTTCTCCGGTAGAACAGCCCGCACACCAGATATCCAGCACCCCGGACGGGATATGCTCCAGCAGCTCCGGCAGGATAGCATCCTGCAGCCGTTCGAAATGATCCGGTTCCCTGTAAAAATAAGTATAATTGGTGGTGAGGCGGTTCACCATTTCCCCTGCCATCTCCCCGCTTCTGTCCTTATGCAGCATATCCAGGTAGCCGGAAAAGGAATCCAGGCCATAGCGCTCCAGAACCCTGGTCATCCGGCATTCAATCAGGACCCGCTTTTTCTCCAGATTGATTCCGTATTCTTCGCGCATATACTTCACAATATCCGTGAATTCCTTTTCCCTAAGCCTAATCACTTTTCTTCTCCCAGACTCCGGGCAGGACGCTTTCCAGATCTTCCCGGGCGGCCTCCTCTTCTCCCAGGGCCAGCGCAGCGATCCCCGTAAGCCCGCCGCCTGCCTCAAGAAGAACACCGCAGGGGGCCTCACCCCCGTCTCCTGTCCGGTAAAATACCACGAGGTTTTCCCCATAAACAGAAAGGCCCTGGATAGTATCCTCCGCCCCCGGCACGGGGCAGATATCCGGCCTCGTCAGAATTGTCTGTATTCTTTGTTTTTCTATATACAGCTTTTTACCGCCTGTATCGGCTGTTATATATTCCATTTGGTTCCCTCCGCTCCCGTTATATACGTCCGGAGCCTTCCGCGCCCTGGGCAGCCTTCTTCCAATTCCGCAGTTCCCCGGCATCCAGAAGGTAAGCTAACTTTGTTTTCCCGTCCTCTGTACGGACTGCAACGGCGGCGCTTATATACCGGTTCTGTTCCCTGTACACTTGTTCCGGCAGTTCCCATATACGGCTTTCCCCGATATCCGGGAACCCCAGCACCTCCGATGCAGGCATTCCCAGAATCTCATCTCCGCTGCTAAAGAGAATCCAATATTTGTTTTTCTCATCTTTTCCGCTCCCTTCCCACAGATCGACATACCCTGTTTCCGGATTAACACCTTCCGCAAGGGGATTTCCAATCACTTTATCTACAAATGGGAGGGGGATCAGGAAAAAGAAATTTTCCAGGACAAAAAAAATACAGCGGTCCTTCTGCTCCCTCATTATCTTCCGCCTTTTCTTTTTATTGAATAGTAATATAATAATACTTTATCGGAAGAGAAAACTCAAGGGGAGGTATGAAATATGGAATAAAAACAAAATAAACCGGCACTTCCTTTCCTCTTCAGGTATGGGCATCGCCCAAAATAACCGTATGCGGGAAAGGACCGTGCCGGCAGCAGTCTGTCCTTTTTCTCAGGTAATATGTAATTGTCCGAAGAGAACCGTACCTCTGAGGATTTCGATTTTTATGGTTGTATTCCCCGTGCCCGGAGGGATCACACCTAGAGAAACAGCCGCTTCTTTTTCGTTTTTATGCAGGATAACCTGAATGGTGTCCCCCCCATCCCGGCTGATCTGCACGACTGCTTCTTCCTCCGTCCGGCAGGTAAGTGCCAGCTTCAGCTCCTGTCCCGGGCAGAGGCTGCAGTCCAGGCTGTAGCAGGCATATTCCCCGGCGTGCAGCACAAGGTCCAGCCGTTCCCAGCCGCAGTCAAATGCAAATTTCTTATCCCATACCGTATCCCTTTCCCGGATTTCCAATGAGGTGTCCTTCCGATACGGTTTGTCTTTTCCCGGAAGCCCATTCCCCTTCCAGGAAACCCCTTCCCCCGGAACAGCGTCAAAATCCACGGCCTGCATGGAAAAAGGCGGTCTGCGGAATACATGGGCCGTTACCTCCGGATGCTGTTCACAATTTTCATACCGGATGTTTACCAAATATTCTTCCAGAATCTGCTGTGCTCTTTCATACCCGGGGTGAGGGCCTTTCTCAAGGTAGCTGAGAATTTCATGATAGCCCTCCGGCACCCTGATGGAGCAGGGGGAATTGGCGGTGTCCATTTTTTTCCAGGGCCACAGATTATAACCGATTCCCAGAGCACCCGCCAGGGGGTACAAGGCGGCGTACCAGGGATTGGTATTTTCGCCGGTTTCCCCCATCCACAGCGGTACATCCAGCCGTCCGGCGGCCTCTATGAAGCGGTTCAGGCAGGCTTTATCCGGCATTTCGGCGTACCGGTGAAAATGGAGGACCATATTGTCATCATACTTTTTATGGAAAATGCGGACATCCGTGGCCCAATGGGCGCCTTCTATTGACAGCATATGTCCGGTATCCACTTTTCTGATTTCCGTTATGACCTCTTCATAAAAACTTTCAAGTGCCGGGAGCAGGTAATCGTAGTCACCGTTGCCCGCCTCCGGCGGAATAAGGGGTTCATTGAGAAGATCATATCCCCCAACCGCCTCCCGGCTGCTGTAACGCAGCGCCAGTTTCCTCCATAATGCACAGGCTTTGTCCCGGCAATCCCTGTCTATGAACAATCGTGGGACGTTATCCACAGAGTCATCGATATTGGAACCGGTTTGTCCGCCGGGTGCCCCATGCAGATCAAGAAATGCATACATGCCTGCCTCTTCACACCAGGCAAGGCATTGATCCAGCAGGGCAAATCCTTCCTCTTTCCAGCGGATACCCGGACCGTCCTCCATAAACAGACGGTAGCTGAAGGGAATCCGCACGGAATTGTACCCCAGTGCGGCCATGGCGAGAATGTCCTCCCGGCGGATATAATTTTCCCTGTATTTTTTCCAGAAATAACTGGCGAATTCCCGGCCGGTCAGTTCCTCCACACATTTCTCGATACGGGAAGGCCTGTCAAACCGTTCTCCATAGGCTTTCCACATATAACCCTCCTGCAGAAGCCAGTTGCCGAGACCCCATCCGGTGAGGAGGATTTCTTTTCCTGAACCGTCGGTAATTTTCTTTCCTTCCGTATGTAAAAAACCTTTCATTGTATTCATTTCCCTCATCTAACCTTTCACCGCGCCAATCGTAATTCCCTGTACCAGATATTTCTGCAGGAAGGGATAAACTGCCAAAATGGGCAGAATCCCCATAACCGCTATGGCCATTTTAATTCCTGTGGAAGGAAGCTGGCTGGTATCAATATTCATGCCCTGACTTGCGCTGCTCATCAGGAACTGGGTATCCAGCAGCATCCGGTTCAGCAGCACCTGGATACTGTACAGGGTATCTTTGTTAATATAATACAGGCCGTTCAGCCAGTCATTCCAATAACCAAGTCCCACAAGCAAAGCCAGGGTGGACAGGATAGGTTTTGCCATGGGTACTACGATACGGAGCAGTATCCCGCCTTCCCCGGAGCCGTCAATCCTGGCCGCATCGATGACTTCCTCGGGTATATTGCCGGTGAGATAGGTCCGCATCATAATGACATAAAAGGCGCCCATAAGAAGGTTGGGTACAATCAGCGCCCATATGGTATTTTTAATATGGAAATTCTGCGTCCACATAATATAAGAAGGAACCAGCCCTCCGTTAAATAACATCGTGAAGAACAGGAAAAAGGCTATGATGTTTTTACCCGGCAAATCCTTTCTGGAAAGCGGATAGGCGAACAACACCGTAAACACAAGGTTTACTGTGGTTCCCACCACGGTAACCAGAGCGGAGATTGCATATCCCCGCAAAAGCTGGGAGGAATCCACCAGAATATATCGGTAGGCGGAAAAGTCCAGCCTGGATGGGATAAAGGAATACCCGTTCACAATCAGCGCATGCTCTTCATTCAGGGATGAGGAAAACAGAAGGATCAGCGGAAGCAGGCAGAAAATAACGAGCAAAATCATTATTCCGTTTGCCACTATCTGAAATGTCTTATTTCTTTCAACCATGGTTTCCCTCCTAAAAAAGCGCGCTTTCTTCATTCTGCCTTCTTACCGCCCAGTTTGCCGTCATTACGAGAATAAAGCCCACCAGGGACTGGTAAAGTCCGGCCGCCGCAGACATGCCGATATTATTGGTTTCCATCAGGCCCCTGTAAACATAGGTGTCAATGGTGTTGGTAACGTCGATCAAAGGGCCGCTGTTCATGGGTACCTGATAAAAAAGCCCGAAATCGGAATAAAAAATCCTGGATACCGACATCAGTGTCAGGATACTGATGGTTGGGACCAAAGCGGGAAGCGTTATGTAACGGATCCTCTGCCAGCGGCCTGCGCCGTCCACCACCGCCGCTTCGTAATAGGAGGAATCAATTCCCATCAGTGTGGCGTAATACAATACGCAGTTATAGCCGATATTTTTCCAAAGGTTGACCAGCACAAGAATCAGAGGCCACCAGGCCGGATTGGAATACCAGGAAATTTTATCCTTTCCCATGTTTTGAAGGACATGGTTCACAAACCCGTATTCCGTACTTAAGAACCCATATACGATGTAGCTGACTACTACGATAGACACCAGAAAAGGAAGGAGGATCAGTGTCTGGTATGTTTTTTTGGCCCGCACCGCTTTGATTTCCGACAGTAGTATGGCTACGGTAATCGCTGCTGCCGTACCCAGGAGAATGAAAACCAGATTATAACAAATGGTATTCCTTGTTATGATCCAGGCATCCTTGGTCTTAAAAAGGAATATAAAGTTTTTCAGTCCGTTCCATTCACTGCCGAAGATTCCTTTTTGAAAATTATATTTTTTAAAAGCCACCACGGTTCCCGCCATAGGCAGATAGTTGTTAATGATCAGATAGATGCCTCCCGGCAGCAGCATCAGATATAAAGGGAGGTATCTCCTCCATCTTGCACGTTTCGTTTTGTTCACCGGATTTCCTCCTGTTGGGGCGGATAGGGAAGAAGGGTGCTTTCCACACCCTTTTCCTTCTGCTTTACCGCCTTATTTTCCTCTTGTTTCCTGCAAAATCTCTGCCTACTGCTGCGCCGCCCAGGCATCCAGCTGTGCCTGTTTTTCGGCTATGATGGTATCGATGCCCGCATCCTTCAGCTCCTGCACCATTTTGGGAACCGCTTCTTCCGGATTCAGGGATCCGCAGTCCAGGGCATTTTTGTACTTTGCCATAACATTGTTGCATGCCGTGATTTCATTGAGCACATCGGAATTATCCCATACGAAGCCGAAAGCCTTACTCAGCTTTGCGTTATTGTTGAATTCTTCCGTCTGCTTCCAAATATCCGCGCCGTCAACCTCCCAGGGAATGCTGATCAGCTCATTGGGCCATACCCAGGCCACGCTGCTGTAGGTGGTATTGGATGCATCCACGCCTTCGGGATAGGTGAGTACGCCTTTTTCCCCGTCAATCAGGAAGTTTTCCCCTTCTATCCCGTTAATCAGGATGTTGCTTAAATCGGGGTTGCTGTATATTTCGTTCAACACCTGCATGGCTCGTTCCGGTTTTTCACTGTTATGGGCAATATACCAGGTATTCATTCCGGATGCGGAGGTACGGTAAGTTTCCACCAGCTCCACAACCGTGATATCCTTGCCTACTTTCCTGCTCCACTCCGCTTCGATCCCGGGTTTTGTATTACAGAAGTAGCTGAAGCCCTTTCCCGCCGCCATCAACTCATAGGCATTCTGGGTATTTGTCGCCGCATCGGGCATGATATATCCCAGCTGTGCCCAGTCATATCTGCGCTGCACAATTTCCTTGAAGGTATCCGTTTCATACCAGTCAACCACCGTCATCTCCGAATCATCCAGGCAGTTCTCAAGCCAGCCGAAGTCACCGCCCAGATCATCTCTGGTAATATTGTAATAGCCCATGCCTCCATTATCGGATACCAGCGGATAGCTGTCCGGGTATTTTTCTTTTACAGCGGCGAACAGGCCTTCCAGATCCTCTTCCGTCTTAATGGCGGAAATATCGTAGCCGGATGCCTCCAGCATGTCCGTTCTCATAGCGATGCCGAAGCCCTCCGCCTTATCCTTATTATTAGGTACGCCGTAAATCTGTCCGCCTATGCTTACACAGTTCCAGTCCGTATCCGGTACGACAGACAGAATATCTTTTCCATAATCCGGAAGTAAATCATCCAGGGCCAAAATCTGCCCCGTATTGGCTGCAGTAATTGTGGAAAATGCGAAATTCGGGAACAGATCCAGCTTTTCTCCGGAAGAAAGCATGAGGTTTACTTCCTCTGAAAAACTGCCGTAGCTTAAACGCACCAGCTCAATCCTTGTATTATACTTGGCCAGCGTTATTTCAGAAGCCGCCTCCGCTACCTTTTCACAGCTCTCCGAGGTGGCATCCCCAACGCATACAATCTTGCAGACATATTCTTCCTGCCCGGATAAATCACCGGCATCTGCCTCCGAAGCTGTGCTTTCCGTCTGCTCCATTCCGGAGGCAGACGGTGTATTCGTCTGGGCGCCCGCCTGTTCCTTCGTTCCTCCGCAGCCCACTGCCGCTGTGGAAATCAGCGCTGCTGTAAGTAAGCCTGCCAACCATTTTCGTTTCATTTCATTCCCTCCCTTGTCTTTGATGCTTTTACTATAGCATGGCAGCTCCCCCGGTTCCGCCTCGTTTGTAACCTGTTATTGTCATAATTATTACTTCTTTTAAGGATCCGCCGTCTATTGTAAAAAAAGTGACTTTTCGCTGTTGAATTTGTTCACTCTTCCTGCTTTTTCCTTTCGTCCGTCGGACTGACACCGAAAGTTTTTCTGTAAACCTGGGAAAAGTGGGAAAAATTACTATAGCCAACCTTCAGCGCCACTATACTAACCGGAAGCTGAGAACTGATAAGAAGCGCCCTGGCCATTTTCATCTTTTCACGGACAATAAATTCTTTTAGGGAGATTCCTTCCACTTTTTTAAACAGACGGGAAACATAATTGGGGTTCATAAATACCTGTACCGCGATATCCTCCCTGCGGATGTCACTGTCCAGATGGTGATATATGTATTCTTTTATGGCCTCCACCTGTCCTCCTGCTCTTCCTGCATCCTCTTCCTCCTCTGCAAAATAGGAAGTAACTATTTTTAAAAACGCCTGCATATTCTGAAGCGTCTCATAGGCGTGCAGGGCGGTCTGCCGCTGCTGTTCCTCCGGGAATATATCCTCCCAGGACGTATCCGTCTTTTCTTCCGTCAGACAGATAATCCTGTAAAAATCATTATAAAACTTCTGAAGGCTCTCCGCGTTCAGCGCATCCGCATCCGCCAGTTCCTGCAGATACCGGCAGGCTTCTTCATAAACCGTTTTTCCCATTCCCCGGACAAGCAGCGTTTCCCAGGTTCTGAAATCCGGCTGGAGGATTGGGGCCGTTTTCGTTTCTTTTCGCTCCTCTTCCACATAAATTCCCGGCTTCCGGGCTACATTATCCTTATTTTTATGCCTGATGGCATCCAACTTCCCCGGCATCGAACGGAACATTCCGGTACCGCTCACATACAGCGCCTGTTCACAGCAGAAAAAACGGGAAGCAGTATTATAAAAATTCTCCAGCTGCCTTCTTATTTTTTCCTCGTCAGGTTGTTTTCCTTCCTCACCGTAAACAAGGAATATATATTCCTCATGACTCAGGCAGCCGATATAGACCTTGCTTTTCCATTCCTGAAACAGCTCTTCCAGAATATTGGCACAGGAATAACGGAATAAATCCCGCTCCCACGGCGCATTATTCCAACTCAGGATCTGGTATAAAATAAGAAAACACGGACTGGAATCACAGATATTCCGCCCCATTTTCTGCATATCCACCAACAGCTTCCGGTACCTTTCCCCATTTTCCGGTTCCTGATACCATTCCCTGAAAAGCTGATCCGTTATCCGGTCACGCTCCTCAAAAAGTGTTTTTCCATAAGAATAAAATTTCTGCTGCTCACGTTTATCCCGGATCCTCTGTGTTGCCCGCAAAATGGCATTCCCGATATCTTCGTATCTGGCAGGCTGCAGAATATAGTCGAAACTTCCCAGCTGCATAGCTGTCCTGGCATAAACAAAATCTGCATGGGCGGTAAGAAAGATACATTCTGTCTCCATACCCTGATCCTGCGTCCACTTAAGCAGGGAAAGTCCGTTTTCTCCCGGCATTTCTATATCGCAAAGCATGATGTCCACTTTATTAAGAAGAAGGATTCCTTTTGCTTCCACCGCATTGTAAGCCTTCCAAACCTTGTCCACTCCGAGATTTTCCCAGGGTACCTCGGACAGAATCCCCTCCACCACATGTATCTGATCATCAATCACCAATACTGTCATAGTTACTATCCTCCCTTACAAATTCACTGCCGGCCGCCTTGCTTCTTCAAAGGGGATGAAAATATCCACACAGGCCCCGCTCATATTGCTGTATACAAAGCTGCACGGCTTTTGATAAACAAGAGAAAAACGCTGCTCCACATTATTAATTCCCATATGTTCCCCCGGCATCCTCTTTTCAGGATCGTTCAGAATCTCCAGAACCTCCTCAGGAAAACCTTTCCCATTATCCATAATAGTGATATTCACAAATTTTTCTTCTCCGTCCAGAAACAGCCTTGCCTTAATCAATATCTGCATGAATCCTTCCCCGCTCTTTTCATACTTGAAGGAGTTCTCCACAAAGGTCAGCAAAGACATGGGCGGTATCCCGAACTGCATAAGCTGTTGACTCACATCCTCCTCATATTCCGGCGGCCTGGCACTGCTCATCTGCTGCAGCTTTACATAAGAACGGACGCTGTCCAGTTCTTTTCCCAAAGGTACAATCATATCATGATCCTTTAAAACCGCCCGTAAATATTCGGACAGCGTCAATATCATTTCCTGCATCTGTGCATATTTCCGGGCCGCCGTCATCGCGTACAGATTTTTCATACAGTTCAGGAAAAAGTGGGGACGTATCTGAATCTGATAATACTGCAGCTCTGTCTGCTGGGCCTGAATCAAGCGCACATATGCCAGGATTTTGAGTTCCTTAATTCGATCCATCATGGCATTAAAGGTAGATTCCATTTTTTTATACTCTTTAACCCGGTTTCTCACACAAAGGCGGGATTCCAGCCCATCATCGCCGATTTGTTCCATGGTTTCCACCATCTGTTCCAACGGATTAAGGAAGTCACGTTTCAGCATGCGGTAGCATCTTAACAACAGGATAACAAAAAAGACCGAGAGAAGCAGCATGACAAGAGGCAGGGATTCCATACTCCAAATCCCCCGGTATGGTTCCACCAGCATCAGATAGCAATTCAGGATTTCTGAATAGCTCATTACTACAAACTGATTTCTGGCGTTGCCTGTCAGGTAAGAGGTTTTCCCTTCCTGTACACGGATTCCCAGATCCTTCATCTGTTCCTCATAAGATAGGATTTCCTCATTTTCTTCAAATACAAGATAACTGTTTTCACTTCCTATTTCCTCAATAGTGGATACATTTCCCACATCAATAATACAGCTGCTGTAAACGCCGCCCAGCCCCATGATTTTCAAAAAATAGTATGTATCTCCTATTTTCTGTACCCGCCAGTCGGTTATAGCCCCATCCCCTTTTTCCTTCACAAGCCGGTTGAGATAGGTTTTAATATTCTCCTTTTCATCGTAGGAAACATTCTTACGGAATGGACCGTTGGTAATATTGCTTTTCGGGCTGATAATGCAAAAGGCCGATATGCTGTCAATGGTTTTCATGACGGATTCGAATTTTTCCTGAAGTTGCTGCACCTGCAGATAGCTGTCCACATAGCTTAAGGGATAACGCAGGGCATTAAAACCGCCGTCATTGGCAATCATATCCGACATGAAGTATTCTATATTCTTCAAATCCTCCTCCAGGAAGGATTCATACATGGTGAGCCGCGTTTGATTGTTTTCGGTAAGGCGCTGTATGTATATGGTATTGCTGTAGACGTTCAGGCCAATCAGGAAAAAAAAGAAGGGTATCAGGAAGAGCATGCTTATTTTTAGAAGAGCGGTTTTGGCGGTGATTGGACGGTTCATGGGTTGTCCTCTTTTCTTGTAATGGCGACACAAGCCTTTTATCCGGGAATGCAGGGGTATGTGTATTATAGCGCAGATAGCAGGTTATGGATTTTCCAGTTTATTGTAACACATATATGTAGTAATCATGTATAAAAAACCGGCCGAAATATCCGGGAGGATATTTCGGCCGGAAGAATAAAGACACAGATCTGGCCGGTCCTGTGTCGGGTTTTGTTTGTTGACCTGCCCTGGAGGATCATTGGACGCGCGATTCCATAAATTCACGGAACTGCCTCTGATATTCCTCTACAAATTTATCAATTCCTGCTTCCTTTAGTTTTTTCACCGCCTCATCAATTGCCGTATCGTATTCCACAAAGCCGGCGGAAATGGGGGCGATGTATTCGGACTCCACTGCCTGCAGCTGAGCGTATTCCGCACTCACCGGCGTCATGTCAAAGGAAAAGCCGATGTCTTTCTGAGGTATACATCCCTCATCCCAGTTTTCGTAATCCTTCACCATCTCTTCGGTGGCATAGGAAGGGTATCTCTTAAAATTAACATTGGCAGGCAGCCAGGTGTCAAAAAGTGTATCGGTATTGATATAGTTTATTGTGCCGTCGTCATTCAGGGTATAATCGGTACCCTCCACTCCATACAGCATAAAATCTACCATTTCCCGGCTACTCTGGAGCAGATTAATAAGCTTTACGTAACCTTCCAGTTCTGCGCCCTCCACATTCGCACTGACTGCAAATGCCGTACAATAGCTTCCTCTTGTCATCATAGGCTTCTTTGTCTTATCACCAAGATAGTAGTTCTTTAGTATTGCATCCGGAACAGCTTTTCTCACGATATCACCAAATTCAAATACTCTTTCGTTAGCCCCTCCTCTCATAAGACATAGACCATTATTAAATTCGGTAGCGGATTGGGATGGGTTGGAAAGTTCATAGCTGGGTATAATACCCATCTGGTTCCAACGTCTTACAATTTCGCATGCCTGCTTATATTCTTCTGATTCGTAATAGCTCCATACACTGGCATCCTCCGGCTTATTACCATCCGTAAAAATAAAGGCATTCGGCCGGTATACATTGACCGCAGAGGGAATCGCTGCATTCAGGATATTCAGGTCACAGGCACAGAAGCCTACTGCCTCGGGATACTTTTCCTTTGCCAAGGTGTAGAACCTTTCCACATCTTCCACAGAAGATAAACCGCTCATACCCACTTCTTCCAAAATATCCTGACGAGCTAATACAACAAAGTTTTCACCGGCATTCGGCTTATTACCGAAGGGTAATGCATACAGTCTCCCGTCGACAGTCCAGGTGCCAAAAGCCTCTTCTCCGCCGCAGTTTTTCTTTAAATCGTCTGTATATTTTACGGCTGCTTCTGTCAGATCCGCATAATACCCCTTGGAAATACATTTCTGCATAAAAGAAGTATCGGTATAGGTAACAAATTTTTCCCCGGTTGACAGCATCAGTTCGGTTTTTCCTCCGGCATATTCCGTCCAGGGAAGATACTGTACCGTCACATCAACATTTATTTCGTCCAATACCTTCTGTCTGAATTCATTCTGCATGAATTCCGTCATTCTCTCCGAAGCCTCCCCATACAGGATAAGTGTTGCCTGCGTTGCTTCTTCTTTGGCGTTATCCTCTGACGACGCAGCCGGGGCACTCTGTCCCGTCTCTCCGACCGGCTCCTGCCGGCCGCCGCATCCCGCCAGCATTGATACTGACAATACCGATGCCAAAATTGCTCCCAATAACCTTTTTTTCATAGATGAACCTCCTGATTATATATAGTTTATCATTGCTAAACAGCTCCCGCTGTATTAACCCTTTAACGCCCCGACAGTAACTCCTTTTGCAAAATATTTCTGTGCAAACGGATATAAAAGAATAATCGGTCCCACTGCAATACAAGTAATTGCCATTTTTATCGTCTGCGTCGGCAGAATAATATGGCTTGACATAGTTCCGCTGGGATTCGTTGACAGATAAGAAATATTCGCCATCATTTTGTATAGTATATACTGCATGGAATACAGCTCATCCTTATTAACCAGCATCAGGGGCAGATAAAAATCATTCCAGTATTGCAGAGAATAAAACAGTATTATTGTGACAATTCCTGCCTTGGAAAGGGGCAGGACAATCTTTCCCAAAATTCTGAAATGCCCTGCTCCGTCTATCTTGGCACTTTCTATTAATTCATAAGGAAGACCATTGAAAAAATTTCTCATAAGATACATATTGAATACATTCATAGCATAGGGCAAAATCAGCGCCAGCAGAGAATCCTTCAGCCCCAGATACTTGGTACATATCAGATACCAGGGAAGCATTCCTCCATTGAAAAGCATAGTAAAATAAGCAAAAAATGCCAGTTTCCCCCGATGGGCGAAATCCTTTACAGATAAAACATAAGCAAAACATACTGTAATAAATACAGACAGTAATGTTCCGATAACAGTTGTCAATATGCTGATTTTATAGGCATTAAACAACTTATACCCCTGTGAAGCAAAAACATAACGGTATGTATCCAGGCTGAAATTTTTGGGAATTAACCGGAATCCATATTTTACAACATCGCTTTCTGTTGAAAAGGAGCCTGATACGGCTATCAAAATCGGAAATAATGTTAAAATGGAAATTATGGTAAGTACAATATAAAATACAATGTTCAGGCTTTTTTCTCCGAACTTTTTCTTTTTCATTTTCTGCTCCTATCTATACTCGTTTGTATATTAATCCAGTACGTTTAAAACAAAGTAGCCTCTTTGTCATAATGCCCAGCAAGTTTATTGGCAACTATAATCAATAAGAATCCAAAAACAGACTGATAAAGAGATATGGCGGACGCAAATGCCATTTCACCATTTCTTACCCCGCTCCGGTAAACGAACACATCAATTAAATCCGTTGTCGGCAGTAAAAGGGGATTCAGGTTTGTCATTCCTATAATCATGTTCAAGTTGCCTTTCAGCATATTCCCCACAGACAGCAGGAATAAAATTACCACCGTTGGTTTCAACATTGGAAGGGTTATCTTGCAGATTCTTTGCCATTTGGCGGCCCCGTCCACTTCCGCAGCTTCATATAAAGAAACATCAATGCCCGATAAAACCCCAAAATATATAATGGAGCTGTACCCTGCGCTCTGCCAGGTATTTGCAATTACCAATATGATTATCCATACTTTAGGATGGGAATAGAAATCATAAGGCTGCCCGCCAAGCGCTGTTATGATATGATTCAAATAACCTGTCTGTACATTTAGTAAAGTATAGGTTATGGCACCAATTACCATCCAGGATATAAAATATGGAAAAAATAAAATACTCTGCGTTATTTTTACAAAACGCTTATGCATCACCTCACTTAGCATAATGGCAATTCCAATCGCCGCTATGGTTCCTACCATAAAAAAAAGTATGTTATAAAGAATGGTATATTTGGTGGAACGGATTGCCGTACTCAAATTATTAAAGAAGAACTGGAAATTTTTAAATAACGGCTCGGCCCATGGGCTGCCGAAAATCCCCCCTCTGAAGTTGTATTCTTTAAAAACAAGCACAATGCCCGTCATAGGCAGATATGAAAACAGCAACAGTGCTGTTACTCCCGGTGCCGCAAGCAGATATAACGGCCAATCCCTCTTTAAATTTCCTTTTTTCTTTTTACCTTTCATTTCTTTCATAGTTAACTCTTTCCCTTCTGCATTCTGTCCATATTTCCCAAATATTCATTGCTGAGGAAACAGTAACATAGTATCCCATATTTTCAAACAAAAGAAAAAAGCATTTTTTGCAATTATCTCTGAATAATTACCAAAAATGCTTTTCATTTTTCTATTTTTATATCATTTTTCTATTTTATTTTCATTTGAGATGGAGAAATTCCATATTTTCTCTTAAATTGTGTTGAAAAATAAGAAATACTTCCAAACCCTGATGCCTCTGCAGCCCGCTTAATACTGACATTTGGATTGTTCTTCAGAATCTCAGCCGCACGGTTCAACCGGAGTTCATTCACAAATTCCGGGAAATTGACACCGGTGGATTCTTTAAACAGCTTGCTGAAATAAGATATACTCATATTGAATCGTTCTGCCACCGTCTCCGCCGAAAGCTCCCTAATCATAAAATTTTCCTGTATATATTCCAAAGATTCCATCATATTGGTCCGAAGTGTCCTCTCCTTGGCAATCCTTTGTTCACTGCAGGTATTTCCTATCAGCCCGTCCAGCCAGACCTCCGCTTCCTCTCTGCTGCCCAGGGATATCACCGTCAGATAGTTATTCAGAAAATCTTCCCTGTATTCCTTACTTTTTACAGGCAGCGGATTCCTGATGTTCTTCAGATCACTTGCCAGTCCGGCCAGATACATCATAGCACGCTTTACCTGATAGCTGTCCAGGTTCTTCAGCAGGGAACGTGCCTCCTGCCTGGCCAGTTCCGTATCTCCAGTCTTTACAACATCCAGCACAGACTCAATATACGTACCGGGGATCACTTCATCTATTTTATCCTTGCACCATGTTTCCGTAATGACTGCAGGCGTATTTTTTCCTATAATAAAGTACTTCATATTCATAGAAAGATTTTTCCATGCAGGCAGCAGCTCCTCCTGGTTTTTAATAACCGGTGTAAATACCATCTTAGTTTTTTTCCCATTCTTTTTTTCTATTTCCGCACAAAACCTCTCTGCTATCTCTTCAAGCTGCTTCTCTTCATATAAAAAAGCCTCTCCGGGTCCGAAATACATCACGAACAGATAGCTGCCTTTTTTTTCTGCAAATACCTCCATGCGGCATCCCTCTTCTCTCCACCACCGCTGATAATCCCCCGGTTCTTCTTTCGCTTCCGTCTGTAAGAGAACCAGCACCAGCTGCTTCCTGCATCTGACAAGATCCAGACTTTCGGGAATTTCTGCTTCCGTATCTCCTTCATGCAGGTAGCTGATGACCTTATCCTGATTGTACTTTTCCGAAACCATGGACATTCTTCCTATTACCTTATCCATGGCCGCATCCAACCGGCTTATATTCTTAAGCTCCTCCTCCGGGATTATCAGTCCCGCATTATTCTGCAATTTAAACAAAAGCCGTTCCCAGGGTCTGCTCAGAACCTTTGTCAGGATCCATGATATTACCAGGATACCAAGCAAAAGAAGTATGGAAAGAAAAATAATCATTCGCTGCGCATATATCAGTTCCTGATAGCTGCTCTGAAAATCCTTTAGGGAAAGAATCTGATACCCCAGTTTGGCATCTTTGTAATAAGTACAAATATACCTGTTTTTACCTATATATCCTTGCAGGGATCCATAGCCAAATCCGGCGGCTTCCACCTGTCCTATAATTCCTGCCCCGTCATCTCCGTACCGGGAAAAGTCACCGGCTATCCGTTTCCCTTCCTTATCCAGAATCAGAAATATATCCTTATTTTCTGCTGCAAGCAGATGTTCCTGCAATTCTTCCAAATCAATGAAAAACAGGATGCCGTACTGACTTCTTCCGTTCAAAGTAACTCTGGCCGTCTGCATTATACACAACTTTCTGCTGTCCCTTATATCCACCAGAAAGCTTTCTCCGTCATCAGATGTTTCCGACGCTTTTTTGATAATGTCATTGATCTGCTTCTGCGGTATGTAAGCAGGTCCCGTATGAAGGATATCTTCCATCTGATTAAACAACACAATCTGGCTGATGGTAGAATCATTGGAAATCAGATTCTGTAAATATCTGGCCGACTCATATTCATGATAAAAATCATCTCTGGAAAAATTCAACAGATAACTCCGCATAGAATTATTCTGAAAGGTGGTCTGAAGTTTCTGTTTATACTGTGCGATATTCACCTCATAAATATTAGCTATATTTTGCAGCTGGATCTCCTCCATCTTTACGATCTCCCGGCTTATGTATCTGCTGAACCAGCCAAATGTAATCCCCACGGAAATAAGCAGCGAAAGAGAGCCTACTACAAAAATACTGATAAACAGTTCTTTATGATACCTAAGTTTTTTCCCGAAGCCATGGCGCATGTTCACATTTTCTTCCCCCGTTTTTACTATTTTTCTGTCTCACATATATAATAGTAAATATATACCTGCCTTAAGTCAACCGGCAAAACGGATTGGCTCTTTTTGTAGAATAAAAGTATGCAAAACTCATTTACTTTACTATAAATGAGCGTATTATAAAAAGTGCACAAAATCACCCCTCTTAAGCTAAAACTTCTTACAACGGAACATGTATGACACCACATTGATATAGGAACTCCGCTCGTTCAAGCTGTAAATGTCTTTGAATAAAAGCGTATCCCTCAGGAAAGGACAAGGTCCAGGAGGGTTTATAAGGAAAGACTGATTTTAAACAAGCTGCTTACTTGGAAAGCTTCTCCTTATCGTAAACCGCTTGTATTAAAAGGTGTACGGCAGGTAGGTAAAACATGGCTGCTAAAAGAATTCGGCAGACGATATTATGAAAATACCGCTTATTTTAACTTTGACGAAAGTGAAGAATATAAACAATTTTTTGAAACTACCAAAGATGTTGAACGCATTCTGCAGAATCTGATGCTGGCAAGCGGTCAGAAAATCCTGCCTGAAAAGACCCTGATTATTTTTGATGAGGTTCAGGATTGCCCTAAAGTTATAAATTCCATGAAGTATTTTTGTGAAAATGCGCCGCAGTATCATATTGCCTGTGCGGGGTCTCTGCTGGGAATAGCCTTAGCCAAACCTTCTTCTTTTCCAGTCGGCAAGGTTAACTTCATGCAGATTGATCCTATGACCTTTACAGAATTTCTCTTAGCAAACGGAGATGAAAATCTCTCCCAATATCTGAATACTGTAGATCGTCTCGGACCGATCCCAGATGCCTTTTTTAATCCTTTATATGAAAAATTAAAAATGTATTATGTGACCGGAGGTATGCCGGAATCCGTTCTGATGTGGACACAGGCCCGTGATGTACATGCAATGCAGGAAGCATTATCTGATATCCTCAGTGCCTATGAACGGGATTTTGCGAAGCATCCTAATACCAGTGAATTTCCTAAAATTTCAATGATATGGAAATCCATTCCTTCACAACTTGCAAGAGAGAATAAGAAGTTCATTTATAAAGTTGTTAAGGAAGGGGCAAGGGCAAGGGAATATGAGGATGCCCTGCAATGGCTTATAGATGCCGGACTTGTTCATAAAGTATATCGCAGCAGTGCCCCGGGGCTTCCTATTTCCGCTTATGATGATTTGTCAGCCTTTAAAATTTATCTGGTTGATGTGGGACTGCTTCGCAGACTGGCCCTTCTTGCTCCTACTGCATTTGGTGAAGGCAACCGATTATTTACGGAATTCAAAGGAGCATTAACAGAAAATTATGTATTGCAGACTTTATCTACACAATTTGAAGCGGGGCCTCGCTATTGGACACAAATTAACCCACCTTATGAAGTAGATTTTTTGATCCAAAGGGAAAATGAAATTATTCCTGTCGAAGTAAAGGCCGAAAACAATACTGCCAGCAAAAGTTTAAAAAAGTTCAAGGAAATATACTCTGACAAGGTAAAGCTGAGAGTACGTTTTTCTCTCGATAATCTGAAACTGGATAATGATATGCTTAACATTCCGCTTTTCATGGCCGACCATACAGATCGATTAATCGGGCTTGCATTGAACCATATTATTTAAATTGTTTGTTTTTCAAAATACAGCAAAGGCTTTGACTGCTTTCACTTCCCCGTATACACAGAGAAATCCAAGTATTCAAAGCGCATACTATTCCGCTTCCTGCCCCTTTTCATACTGCGAAGGTGTAACCCCCGCATACATCTTAAATGTCCTCCTGAATGTCACATCATTGGTAAACCCGCATTTTAAGGCAATTTCCTGTACATTCATATTCTTCTTTTCCATAAGGGAAACGGCGCATTCAATCCTTCTGGATGCCACATATTTCTGAAAGGTACAGCCGAACTGCTCTTTGAAATATTTCCCGAAATAGGTAGCGGTATAATGCATCACCCGGGCGGTTTCGTTAAGGGAAAGATTGGCGTCGGTCAGATGCTCCTCCACATATTGACGGATCATCTGGTTTCTGGCATAGTATACCGGGTTTTCTTTCGCCACGCACTGTTCGATCAGCCGGACTGTTTTCAGGCGGAAGGTCTGCAGGTAGCTGTCCAGGCCTGCAAAGCTTTCCGGTTCCAGCAGTTCCATCTGCGGCGTGAGCTTACCCAGACTTTTCTCCTCAAACAGATCCAGAAGCATAGCATTCAGTTTATGAATACCTGCAAAATAAGCTTCTTTATGAAGGAAACGTGTATGAAAATTATACAGGAGGATCGATTGATAGGTTTCAAACAACGTTCCGGCGTTCAGATCCTCCACCGCTTTCTCCATGTTACTTCTTTTATCTTTCGGTATTTCAAAGGAGGAACAGTTTAAATCCCGTTCCTCTATGCGATCCTCCTCCAGACGGATGATCTTTTTTTCCGGATAAAAGAAATGGTATTCCAGGGCCCTCACCGCCTGATTATAGGCGGATAAAATGTGCAGAATATCATCATGTACCATGCTCATACCAAGGGCGGCCTCTTTGTAGCCGGAATCGTCAAAGGTCTGGGCCAGGAGGTCGGCAATCTCTTCCATAAGGCTTTCCTCTCCATAACTCAGCACCCAGATATAGTATTTGTCCTCTTCCACAAAGGCAGAATGGATCTGGGGATAGACCGCAAGACAGGAATCAATTTCCTTGATATACTGCCCTGCTTCCGGGCTGTATTTAAGCGCAAGACAGCGGTACAGAGAATACTGACGCATGGTGTTTACATATTTTACCTCGTTGGCCTGCGGTTTATTGGAGCAAAGAAGCGTATGGAGAATATACTGTTCGATGAGGGGATTTTGTTCGAAGACTGTCACTTCGAGGCGTTTTTTCTGTGAGTCCAGTTCTTCCAGTGCCTTTTCAATGATCTGGTACTCATTAACGCCGCCCTCCGAATCCTCCTCCGCCAACATGTTCATGATATGTTCCAGCGGCTGGTAGCTGTATTTGGTCATCCGGGAAGCCACTACCACAATCAGCGCCAGCAGCACCAAATATCCCATAACCAGCCATTCGGTAAAAACAGTAAAATCCCTGGACAGGAAATTATTATCCAGAATCTGTATGATGCCGATTTCCATACCGGCTTTGGTATATTGGGAAAGATATACTCCATGCTCTTCGCTGTACCGGTACTCCTTGTATTCTGCCTTCAGCGTTTCCACAGAATCCCCCGGAAGAAAAGGACCGTTGTCCGTACCCCAGGCATAAATTACTTTCTGCCCGTCCGTAAGGTAAAAACAGGAGGTTCCGTCATCCATGAAATTCTCAATATAAGCGCAGATTTTGTCATAGGGTACAAAGAAAAGGATATTTACTTCTCCCGAATACGAGTTCTGCAAGGGTATGGTCTGCAGCATAAAGAAACCCGTCACACGCTTCCCGTTTTTCATCAGGCTTGCATTGTGACAGATGGTCTTCTGGTTATTCTGATCCAGCATTGCTCCGGACAAAAAGGCGGTATCCCCGCATTGAACCTGATAAATGCTTACGTATTCCTTCCAGTTCACTTTTCCGATACTGCTGATTCCAAATCCGCCGAAGCTATAGTAAATATAGATGGATTCCACCATGCTGTCATTAATTTCCGTCAGCGAAAGAGTGCTGGCATAATCAGAAATGTCCGAAGCGGTTATGTTCCGCGACATAAGCTCCGGTATCTTCTGCATATATTTCAGGCGGGTTACCCAGGGAGTCATGGAGTACTGGGCCGATGATTTTATCAGGTTATCCATCAGATTTTTCAGCTCACTGTCCACATTTTCCGCTATGGAATTTTCAAAATTCAACACTCGTTCCCGTGTCATGTGATAATAAAGAAAAGAAAACAGACAGGAAATTACCGTTAGAATAACCACCGGTATGCAGACATAAGAGACAAACATCTTATGCTTTGTCTGATATTTTTTACCCTTCCTCATGTTCCCCTCCCCCGCCGCAGCCGTAAAGGCTGCCTAAGCTTACTCCCGGCCCGCTGCCCGCGGGAATAAATCCGGGCCTTCCAGTTCTGCCAGGCCGATTTGTTCCAATACCCACACAGGCTCTTCATATGCGGCTCCATTATACCACATCATCCATTTATCCCCTGCCCGCAGGACAAAAGGCTTATACACGGCTACAGAATCCCAGTCTCCCTCTGTGGGACATATGAGAGGATTGTCCGGATGTTTTTCCCAGCCCGTAATGCCGTCCGCCGATCTCGCCAGGCCTACCTGTGCCCTTTCCTCATGGAGATGGCCCACGTAGAACATATAGAACCAGCCTTTCTGTTTGATCACACAGGGAGCCACCACCTTATGCTGTTCCCACAAACAGGATTTATCCCCGGCCAATACAGGGTTATTCTCATATTTTTCCCAATGGATTCCGTCAGGGCTGCAGGCATAACCAATGGCGTCGGGTTCATGGTTGCAGCCGGCGGCATACCACATTTTATAGAGCTGATCCTCTTCATCGAATAACACATGAGGGCACATAATGGCCTGCAGCTCCCATGCCCGATCCGGTTCCATCACCGGTTCCTGCCTGCGTTCCCACCGGATGCCGTCAGAGCTTACTGCGAGGCCGATCACCGACTGTCCATCCTCCAGATAAGGCTTCATCTGCCCGGAATACCACATCATATATTGTCCGTTATGGTGAATCACCGTGGGACGGTTGATTTCATCCGCTTCCCATGAGGAACCCGGCACCGGGGTCAATACGACACATGGTTTCTCCCAATGGATGCCGTCAGCACTTTCCGTATAACCGACAGCCCGTTTCGGACGCCAGGAAAACCACATTTTAAATACCGGTTCCCCTTCTTTTCCTTCTTCCAGCAAAAGAGAAACGTCAAAGCAGGTAGCATAGTCCCCGCCGAATACCGGGTTTTTCCCGTATTTTTTCCAGCCTCCGGCAGTTCCGTATTGATAGTATTTCCGGTTTTCCTCACAATCATAAAAGGCGATGCGCTCTGCGCTGCTCATTCCTTCCGGTGCTTTGCTATTCATATATATTTATCCTTTCTGTTTTGAATTATGTAATTCCTGACTATTTTACAGCGCCGATAAGTACGCCCTTTTCGAAATATTTCTGAATAAAGGGGTACAGGATCATGACAGGAAAGCAGGCTATGACAATCACGGCATATTTCATCTGCTCGTTCATCAGCACCGCATCCAGACCCATTCCTGATGCCTGGACCTCACTGGTAATCAGTATACTCCGAAGATACAGCTGAATGGGCTTCCGCTTTTCATCGGACAGAAAAATCAGCGGCGCGAAATAACTGTTCCAGTAACCCACACCATAAAACAGTATCAGCACGGAAATGATAGGTTTGGATAGGGGGAAAAAAATACGCGTCATTACCGTCCATTCTGATCCGCCGTCTATTTTTACAGCTTCCGCCATCTCCTCCGGAAGGGATTCAAAAAAGGAACGGGTTATAATCAGGTTATAGGCGCTGATAATATAGGGAAGAACAATGGCCCATCTGGTGTTGTATAAATGCATTTTCTGTACCAGGATATAAAGAGGTACCAGCCCTGTGCTGATAAACATCGTCAGCGTCATCAGCAGAGAAAGCTGTCTGCGCAGGAAAAAACGCTTTCTGGACAGAACAAAGGCTGTGGTTGCTGTCAGTGTTACGCTGGCAGACGCTCCCACCGCCGTATACCAGATGGTATTGGCAAAGGAACGCAGCACTGTGGCATTATCCAGAATCATGCGGTAGGCCTTCAGGGAAAACCCCTTCGGCAGAAAATACACATCTCTGGCCAGCACATGGGAAGGCTCACTGAAAGACATGCTCACCACATAAATGACCGGATATAAAGTAAAAATAATGATAAAAACAGTCGCTATCATAATCGGGATGTCCGATGGTATCAATCTTTCTTTTCTGTTCATGGTTAATCCTTCCTCCGCCGGATTTCAGTTTCTGTCTTTTCACACATCCGTCTCGCAGCCTTTCTGCCTTTTCCATCAGAATATACTGGTTTCGGTGGTTTTTTTCGCCAGGAAATTGGCCCCCAGCAAAATCACTATATTGATTATAGAATTGGCCAGCCCCACGGCGGAAGCAAAGCTGTACTGGGCATTCAGAAGCCCTTTACGGTATACATAGGTGGAAAAAATGTCGGCAGTGGAATAGGTTGCCGAGTTATACATAAGGATTACCTTCTCATAACCAATGTTCAGCATATTTCCCATATTCAGGATCAGAAGAAGGATGATGGTGGGGGCGATAGATGGAAGGGTTATGTATATCAGTTTTTTCCACCGGCCCGCGCCGTCAAGAGAGGCAGATTCATACATCTCCTGGTCTATTCCGGCGATAGCCGCCACATAGATAATAGAATTCCAGCCGAATTCCTGCCAGACACCGGAACCCACATACAGGGTGCGGAAAGCTTCCGGAAGGTTAAAATAATTTTTAGGCTGCACACCGAAACCGGCAAGCAGCTGTGTGAGCACACCGCCGTTGGATGACAGCAGATCTTTCAGGATTCCCACCACTACCACCACAGAAACAAAGTGGGGAAGATAAGCCGCCGTCTGGGCCACCCTGCGGATTCCGCTGTGCTTAAGTTCATTTAAGAGCAGGGCGAAGGCTATGGGTACGGGAAAGGACCACAGCAGCTGCTCAATGCTGAGCAGGAATGTATTTTTAACCAGTCGTCCGAAGTAAACGGATTCCACCAATTCCCTGAAATGCTTCAGCCCCGCCCAGGGGCTTCCCCATACTCCTTTGGATATGTTGTAATCTTTAAAAGCTATCAATATCCCATACATGGGGCCATAACAAAAGACGGCAAAGTACAGCACGCCCGGAAGTATGATCAGCAAAAGCATCCAATCCCGCCTGATATTTTTCTGTAATGTACGCAGCGCTTTCATGCAGCTTCCTCTCCGGAGGGCGCCCGGAAGCGCCCTCATTCTTTTTACTGTCCTACAATTTCCCGATATCTCTGGTACTGTGCGGATTTCATATCAATAATATCCTGCATTCCCATGCTGTTGGCTGTTTCCACATAGTTATCAAAGTTATCCAGTGACTGGGTCCCGATAACAAAGGCTGTGAACATTTCATCCAGATAAGTGGAAAGATCAGGCCATATACTGGTATAAATCTCGGATTCCTCCGCCGTTCCCAGCATTTCCGGGAAGGGATTCTCCATATTTCCATAGGCCTCTTTGCATGCGGTTTCCACCTTGGTTCCTTCAAATATTTTCATGAAGGCCTCGCCGGAATCGTTGATAAAATAAGTAGGCCATGCGCCGATACTTCTCAGCGCGGAAAAAGCGGAGGTATAGGTTTCATTATTGGTTATCAAATCGGTGAACCGGATTTCGCCGGATTCATCATATTCGTAGGACATGCCCTCAATCCCATAGTTGTAAAGCATCAGGCCGTCCTGGCTTGCATATACATAATCAATCCACCGGACTGCGGCTTCCGGGTTCTCGCAGGCGGAGGTAATCCCATAATAATGCCAGGTAAGGCCTCTTTTGGTCATACGGGCCGTGCCGTTTTCATCCGCCTGGATAACCGGCATGAATTCATAGTCACAGTCAGGGTTGCTTGTCCTTGCCAAATCATCGGAGGATGCCATGTTATCGGCAGGATCATGGCAGACAATCCCCACCTTGTCCTCCGTTATATTCTGGGTGAGAAGAGTGCCGTCCAGATCGTCGGATATCAGCCCTTCTGAATAGCATTTATTCAGGAATGCCAGCATTTCTTTATATGGCTGCTCTACGGCAGCATAATGCACGTTCCCGCTGTCATCGGTATACCATAAGGAGTTGGTGTCATAACCGAAACCTGTCATCAGGTAATACAGCTGTTTAATGCCGTTTTTGGTTGCCATGGGAATTTCATCCTTGGGATTTCCGTTTCCGTTGGCATCCTGTTCCTTGAAGGCTACCAGCACATCGTAAAGCTCATCTACCGTTTCCGGCATTTCCAGCCCCAGGTTATCCAGCCAGTCCTGTCTGATATAAAGGTAATCGGGAACATAATCGTTAATATCCCCCCACCAGCCCGCCAGCGCATAGATATTTCCGTCAGAAGAGGTACACATGGCTTCCAGCGCCGGATATTTTTCAAATAATGCCTTTATGTTAGGGGCATATTCTTCAAGTAAATCATTCAGCGGAATCAGCACGCCATTGCTGGAATACGTATCCACACCCACGTTAGAATCAAAGGGCGGTATTTCCACCATATCGGGCAGTCCCTCCATGGAAGCCAATCTGGTCTGAAGGACGGTTTCCACATCGCTGCTGTACGTATCCCATTCAATATGAATACCGGTACGGTTTTCAATTTCCTTCTGGACTGCCGTTCCGTCATTGTAGCTGACACCGGCACACCAGGTATCATTTCCCATGTAAGTAAGTGTAACGGAACCAGGATCGCAGATAGGAAGCGTTAGCCCTCCTAAATCATATACGGTTCCTGTTGCATTGATTGCAGTATTATCGGCCGGATCTGATTGTTCCTGTGCTCCTCCTTCCTCCGATACGGCATCTGTTTTGTTTTCCGCCGGAACAGAATCCGCTGTTGAAGACGTGTTTCCGGAAGAGCTTCCGCAGCCTGCCAGCAGGGAACCGGCTAAAACTGCGGTAAGTAAGCATGACAGTAATTTCTTTTGCATAATGTAACTCCCTTTCCTGATTCGTTTTCCTATAAGCCCGGCCGGTCTTATATCGTGGTTGTGTTGCTGATTCAAGTATATGTTGTTTATGCACAATTATAAAGAAACAAAATCAGCTTTCTTATGCATTATTCATGCCTGGAAAGCTGATTTTGTATGAAATCATTGATTTTGTTTTTTACTTTTCCAGTCCTGGCCGCACAGGCCGCCAGGGCACTACTTTTCCTTATCCGGCACAAATTGATCCGGATAGAGAACGCTTCCTTCGTATCCACAAACCCCCATTCTGGGCGAATTACAAACCATTAACTGCATGTCTTCCCCACATTCATGCGTTTCCTTACAGTCATCACATAAGAACCCCGTCCCCTCATATATACACTGTGTGCAAACAACAACAGCCGGTTTCTCATTGCACTCATCACACAGGATTTCCGGAGGATTATTCCTTGACAAAATGACCAGATTATCCTTTTTCCAATAGGACTCCCTATATTCCTGTACATTTATAACAAGCTCCGTGGTGGAACCAAAATCATACTCATAGTTAATGACCATACCCTTTTGCAGCACGGATGTCGGTTCACCAACTGCGCACTCCCTGTATATGGAGAAAACGGGCCTTTTCATATATATAAGAATCCAGCGGACGCATATATGCATCGTACGTATGGGCCGCCACAAAAATATGCCCCGGGCTTACATATACAATCACGGGGCTGTGATAAAATCCGTCCGCATTCCCCAACTGGACAATGTCCCCAGGCTGTGCTCCCGCTTCCTCCGTTTCCACCGCATACGGTCCCACAGACCTGTTCCCCACAAGAAACTTATACAGATATTCCACCCCGGTCCAGCTTGGCGTTCTGTCCCATCCGCTGTTATAGTACCAGCCGGTTGTAGGCGTATAATTCATCACTCCGCTTCCCGCATAGATACATTGTGATGCAAAATTCGTACAATCCCCTCCCATATTTTCAAAATCCAGATATCTTGGATTTCTGGACAATGCCCATTGCTTTGCATAAATCAATGCATCCTTCCTGCGATAACCTGTTTCCTTCAGCATATTCCGCCGCCTGCCATTTACCCATTTGGTATTTATAATATGGCGGTTTCCTGCAATATGTCCATACCCGTCATAAATATTCCGTTATCTGCAGCGGCATGTATACTTCATTCTCATTCTTTATCACCTCACCGGTTAATACCGCCTGAAAGCTTAACGGGAAGGAATCCTCCGCATTCCGGACTGTATATTGAAACGGATACCTATGCAGGCTGTCCTGCACCCTGTTTTTCAAAGGTCCGGGAACCTGACGCATAAAAGCCGGTAACAGCGAAACAGAAAAATCGAAAGAAGCCAGCAGTTCCACTTCTTTTTGTATGACTGCCGTGAAAGAAAACCAGTTATCGTCCATTTTAGTGATGTCAGAAAAATAGCAATTGTAAAAATACTGAGGGATATTTTCATCCATGCCATTTTCCATACACCAGATTCCATAGTCGTTTTTATAGTCAAAAATATGCGGATTACTAAAAGCAGCCGGACTTACTAACTCAAACAACTCTCCCCAGTTTTCTTCGGAGGCATTCCCTATCCGGAAGTGAAGGCGGAGTTCCGGTTTCGCCGTGTCAAAAACACTGATTTCCTCTCCATTGCACAATACAAAGCGGCTTGCCTGTACCTCTCTGTGGACGGCATAACTATATGCCTGTTCTACATGTTTTCCAGTCAGGATATTTTCTCCGGGTGCTTTTGCTTCAAGGATAAAAGCATTCTTTCCCTTTATTTGTATTAAATAGTCGGGTATTATTGTCACATTATTTTTTTTCGTCCCAAGCTGTATAAATGGATGTTCCAAATGAGGGCTTCTGATTATGCACTGTTCCGGATTAAATGCCGAATATCCCAGGATTTTCAAGAGAGGCGCGATAATTTCCTCCCTTACACTGTCCTCTTTATAATCCTTCGGAAAATTGCTGAAATCTATGTGATCAAATATGCCCATGAATTCTCTCCTGTTTTTCTAATCGGTTCCGTTCCGTCCGGATCCTCTCCAGATTTTCTTCCACAGGCCTTGCCCCATCCAGGACAAGCTGCGGGCAGCCCAGCAGCTTCTGCCATTGATCATGCAGCGCTTTGGATCGCATGTCCACATCACCGGTATCATATGCGGCGGCCCATGCAAGGAAGTCCTGATGCTGTTTGTACATATCGCCTCCCGGAAGGAGCCGATCCCCGAACCGTTCTGCTTCGCGGGCTTTGATTCGGGCAATTCTTATTTGTGTATCCGTTACCAGCCGTACAGCCAAATCAAATCCGGGAATAAGAGGATCGCCCCAGCCTGTGAGAGAACCGGAAATCACCACCTTTTTGTGTTGTGCTATATCCTGCTCCATCAGATGCAGCCTTTCCCCTTTTTCTCTTGTTTGGGTGAACCGGGGATTTGTGGGAAGCCACAAATAATCATCGGCATCCATATAATAGTAACCTAATTCCCGGCAGACGGCGCCGCCCAGGGTGGAGGTGCCGGAACCTGACGCACCGTATATGTGGATGACATTTATCTGCATGGTTATCCTCCTCTCCTTTTATGTGACAATTATAGCAGATTCAAAGGACGGAAACACCTTCGGAATGAAAAGATTGGCAAAAAAAGGACAGCTAAAAACAGAAAACACCGGGTACTGAAAAGCCTTCCGCCTATCAGTACCCGGCGTATTTCATCACCGGCTGTACAGATCCTTATACTGGATTTGAGTTACCTTAATCTTTTTCTTTATACAAAGCTCTAAAATCTCTGTGCATTTCTGGTTATCGGAGGCCACTAACTCCGGGCGTTCCTCCCAGGGATAGGTAACATAAATCCCTTTATTCCCCCCGGCAGGCCCTACTGCATGGATTACCGTATCCGCTTCCTTCAGTTGTCTAACCAGTTCCTTTTCCTCGATTTTCTTCTCAAGCTTTTTCATCCGGATGTAATCCTCATCCAGACATTCCACACCCTCCAAGCCTACCGGCAGGGTTTTCCCCTCAATCCGCACATCAACATAGGTTCTCCAGGGCTGGTTATCCCTGTGGTATTCATGCATGGTGGATTCTCCCACCGCATCCTTTGTAAAATAAGGATTATAACTGGTTAAATCCACTGTTAATCTGACTTTCATCCCTGTATTCCTCCCGCACAACAGATCACACGGACCGTTGATACCCCGCTTTAATTACAGTTACCCTGAAACCGGAACACTGATCCGATCCTATACCCCATGCTTTTTCCGGTATTCCATGAACAGCTTCCAGTCATCCCGGCCCAGATAATGGGTGCCCGGGCGCAGGTGGAAGCCAACACTTCCCTCGTGGAACATATCGCCTGTCCGGGGAAGCCTGTCCGCAACCAGTCCCTGTTTTCCCAGCAGTTCATAAACAGGCGTCACCGCCCGGCAGGCCAGGAATTCCGACAGGGGATCCGCCCATTCATCCTCCGATGCCCCTGCTGTATACAGACATCTTGGAGCTACAAGGGCCGCCGCAAAATGCTGGTCAAAGGGAAGTTCCTCCTCTTTTCCTGCCCATTTTTTCAGGTTTCCGCAGAACCAATACGGGAAATTCCGGCACAAATCCGCCACCTTTTCCCCTTCTTTACCACGGAACAGAGCCGCACCGCCGGCCCCGGATTCACTGGCTATCACAAGAGAAAACCGTTCATCCATGGCTCCGCACAACAAAGCCGTCTTTCCCAGACGGGAATGGCCGATTACCGCAATTGCATCTGTATTCAGTGTTTTCTCCTGCACCAGATAATCCATGATCCGGCTCAGACTCCAGGCCCAAACCCCAAGCTTTCCCCACCCGTCATAGGCATTGCCGGGGAACAAGCTTCCGGGACCGTTATAATAGCCGTCATTCTGATCCGGGGCAATATCCTGGTAGCATACCCGGGCTACCGCAAAACCGTTATCGGTGATTTCCTCCACCATTTCAGGAGAAGAAAGGGGAGAAAAGGTTATGTACAGGAATACCGGCGGTTTTTCCGTGTTCCCGGGGACAGACAGCTGAAAGGGAAAGGAGACATAACCCCTTCCGGAACGGATACGTACCTCGATGGTACGCATGTATACCTTTCCGCCAAAGGCATTTTCTTCTTCCGCTACGGTTTCCCATTCCGTTTCCCAACCGGTTTCCGGGAGATATCCATAGCATTCCCTCTGCAGGATCTCACGGATTTCCTTCCGGCGGGCTTCCCACAGCTGCGGGGTATCCACCGGCGTGTTGTCAGAAAGGCGCAGAAGTTCCGGTATACAGCGCTTTTCCAGTTCCTTTGTTACGGCTTCTTTTGCTACAGCTTCTTTTGTTATTGATTCTTTTGTTATTGATTCTTTTCCCACTTTGAATACCTCCGTCCCTGACACTTCTTACGCTTTGACCAGAACTGCGTAATTCATTTTCTGATCTCTTGTTACTATGGATCCTATCGTTTGTTCCAGGAAATTAAAATATTCGTTTGCCCCTCCATTTTTTGTCCACATTTCCACTGATTTCTCTATACGCAGCAGGCAGACTACAGGCGTCTGAAAATACGAGCGTAAATCCTCCGGGGACGATAAATCCCAGTACTTTGACGCGGCTGCTTTGACTTCTTCATTGGTAAAGGGGTCAAAACTCTTCAAAAGTCCGTTGACAAGGGCTTCATTCTCAGGCGTGCGGTATCCGTTGAGGTCATATTCCGTATCCGTCAGGTATCCGTCTATCAGCAGCAGGCATACATGGATTGCTTCGATTGCCATCCTGCCGTTTCTTTCCTCGTTTTCACGGTGCAGCTTAAGCAGGTTTCCTTCCATAGGAGCAAAAAGCATGTCATAGTCATTTTCTCTGCCCTTTTCAATTTTTCCGAATTGTTTGGTCATCATACCTGATATCTTGTCGAATTTGTAGCGGTTCAGTTGTTTTTTCATATGCTATCACCTCGTTTTTAAATGTGAGGGGGATTCCGCGGTGTGCGGTATCCGTTGTTTATCTGTCGGAAAGGCTGTATTTTTGCTTCAGATATTCCGCCACGTCGTCAATCTCCGGGAACAATGCGGCCTTATTTACAGAAAACTGATCCAGTTCCTGCAGAAGATTTTCTTTATTCCCTACAATAAAAATCTGCTTTTTCCCGGATTCATCCCGGTACCGCAGGCTGCGTAGGCTGTTCCCCTCCCCTTTGCCGTCACCCAGGCCGCACAGGATGAAGGAGCCGTCCTGCTTGATAATCCTGCGGTTATTGCGAAGCGGCATAATGAAAACATGGCTGAGAAGATCCTTTTTCCGGATACGGGGTTCAAACCCGGGATTTCTTGACTTCACCTCTCCCGCAAGCTTTGAGGACAGAAGCATGTACTCGGTATCTTCCTCTTCGGATAATCCATTGATACATAATTCATACAGCTTCGTCCGGAACGGGGAATCAAAAACCGGAAGCGCCGCCAAAATAGCTGCCGTGTCACTTTTGGCATATTTCATGGATGCGGCCCGCGTCTGTAGGACAATAACCTCCCCCACGTCCTCCGGATTGCTGCAGCAGGCGAAATACAGGGCAACCAGGGGATTTTCCGTAATATCCAGCAGTCTGGTGGGAAGCCCGTAATGCTGCATTTCCACCAGATACTCCAGATGCGACTGGCACTGCGCGAAATCCGAGGCACAGCGTATGATAAGCTCCTGGTACATCCTGTTTTCATTCTCCAGCCAGCCGGGGCTTCTTTTGATACTGGGAAGCAGCGCATAGGAAAGCCTGGAGTGGCCGCGGAAATACAGACTGCTGGCGGCATCCTGCTGCTTTATGAGGGAGATGTCTTTTACATATCTGCTCACTGAGTCTATGACTTCAAGTTCGCAGCGGTCCGCATCGTAGATGATATTGTCTTTTTCCTGAAGATTCATATCCTTTGTGACGGATATTTCATTTTCCCCGCCGCTTTCTTCGGCCCAATCCGGTACAAGAGATTCCAGGACGGCGGTGAGGTACTCCCGCTTTTTTTCCCGCTTGGAAGTGCTTGTACTGGTATAAGGCAGAAAAATCCAGTATACCAGTGCCTCCTCTTCCAGAGGCGTTAAAGACCTGGTAAGACTTCCTGCTATGGCTTCCAGATAATCCAGCATGATTTCTATGTTCTCGGAGGTCATGCAGCTTTTGGCAAAAAGCTTATACAGGCTGGATCCCTGGCTGCTTAACCGGGAGTAGTAGGTGCCTTTGCCAAGAGCCTTCAACACATTGCTGCAGTCGGCATAGCCTTCCTCAAGAAGTTTCTTCCCGAAGATGTGATAGAAGGCGAGGGAGAGGTAATGGGTGTTGCGGGCGTAGGCGGTTAGCTGTGCAGCGTCGGTTTTCAGGTTTTCTTTGTGTTTTTCCATAGGTTCTCCGTTTGACGTCCTTTTTTTATTCTTGAAGGAAAGTGAATTTTTCTTTCAGGAAGGCCTGGTATTCCGCTCTGTTTGTTTCTTTCAATTGTTGCCTGACGGATACTTCTATCCATTGTCTTTTTGAATCGGAGATTTCTTCATATCTTTGGATCGTGATTTTGCCCTCCCGGGCGGCGGCAAGGATAGCTTCATAAGCATCGGGGATGTATTCACAGGAAACAGGTATCATGGGGTATTCCGACGTAAATGCATCGGGGATGTCCTGCTGTTTTTTTATGTTTTTATGGGATTCTACTGTATAGATATATCCGGGTATGCCTTTGTAGGTTTCCTCCACCGCATTGGGATAATATTCCTCCAACCGGAGGATACCCTGTGCGGTGAATCCGTAGCTGGCCCATTTATGGTAGGGTCCAGTGGGAAATCTCCCGGAGCGTTTGCCATAGAGTTCCACGGCGTTGGAGAGGTATGGGAGGGTGTTTTCCCGTTTTTGGGTTAGATATAGGAGAGGGACTCCGTGATTGGAGGTGTGGGGGATTAGGAGTTGGAGAGTTTTTGTGGGGGATGCGTGGTAGTACATGAGGGGGCCTCCTTTCGAATCATGAGAGAACTACTGGGAAGTATGGATTCCGCTCTTTTCTCACTCCTTTTTAAAATTCAGACCATTTTTATTCGCCCATTCCTCAAAGATTTGAAAATAAATATCTCCGCATGAATCAATAAAATCATCATATAAATTCAACTCCCGGAGTCTGTCTAAAAACGCATAATCTCTTTATGATCGATCTCTTCATATGTTGGCAGCCTGAAATTATTCATATTATTGTAAGATATCCGTTCGTCAGCGGAAATATTTTCCTTCTCTATTTCAGAGATAGGATAGCAGTCAAAGCAATTCGTATCCTTATGATAAAAAATAAAGCTTTTCTCTTTGACTGACAGCATTAAATCAATAACCGTGCCCATATTCCCCCCTAACCAGACACCTTCAATGCCTTGTTAATCTTTTCAATGTCTGCATGTTTTCTTCGCTTTGCACTGGCATATAACTTTTTATAACGATTCTGATCTCCTCTTTTGTGTGCCTCTGACAGAAGGCAAATGAAAATATCAGTCAAATTCTCCCGGCATCTTTCCAGTCCCAGTTCTGCAACCCGCCGTGCATCCTCCTGACGGCAATGTTCCTGGTAATATGTAATCAATGCTGCGTATTCTTTACTCCCCCGACCCAGATTAGCCTCCAGATAAGATACATATTTGTCTTCTTTTCCATATTTATAATACAAATAAGCCGCTTTTTCTTTGTAGCAGTATGTGGCATCCATAATATCCGCGCAGCTCAAAAACTCTTCGCTGTTAGTGCAAAGCTTTTCCGCCAGTTCCTCCATTATATCACCACAGTTATAATACTCATAGTATCTATTATGAATAATGTCATTCAGAACCTTCTTTCGTACTTTCCAATCCTCCTGACCCAATTGCCCATGTCTGATAAGTGCTTTACAAATATCCTGTATTTCATCAGTTTCCAGCTGATCGTCAATATTTTTCTCATAGCTCAGCCATTTGATTCCTTCCAGGATCTGTTTCCAACTTGCCTCGAGCTTTGATTCACCCCGCTGCGTATTGGTTGATATGGCTTTCAGGCATTTTACACGGATATCCAGCAAAATCGCTTCTTTCCTGTCAAGCACTGACTGCAGCTTATATCTTTCACGGTAATAGAGCCTCTCCTCGGGAGTCTTTTCTATAAGTGCTTCCAAAACAGCAATCTCATCCTCCAATATTGCCGCCATATATGTAAACATTTCCTGCGAAACCCCTTCTTCGCTGAGGATTCTGGGTTTGACCTCCAGACAAACCGGATGTTCAAACATTTTCAGCAGTTTTTGTCCCCGCCTTCGGTCATCCTGCCCCTCTGTCAATCGCGTAACCGCCCTGATCCAATCCTCTGCCACATCACTGAGTTTCCTTAGAAACATACCTTCTTTATCCGCTTCCCGCAAAGTAAAAAATCCTTCTCCGGAGCGTTTTCGGAATCTTCCGCTTTCGTCACCGGGAACTGCAGCTCACATACCCTGCCCAAAATTTTTGAGACATCCTTATACTCTTCCAGGCGCAGTAAGTCATGGCATCCTGCGAATACGCTGTCCAGAAATGGAATTACATGATATATATCATTATGCCAATTCTTCCAATCATCCATATATCTGCCGTCATCGTCAAATTCATAATAATGCGTCTCATATTCAAAATAAAACTCGCCGTTCTCCGCTCTTTCACAAAATTCATCAATCTCTTCAGGTGTTGGCATATCAATGATTTTCTTTATCCCGGTAAGTGATTGCAGGATTCCTTTCTGCTTCTCTTCCGGCAGCAGCTTTATCTGGGATAAAAGCCATGTATCTTTTTTAGATTCGGACATTTGGGTCAGTTGGGCTTTTATTTGAGATAGGAAGTCCATAATTTTTTCCTTTTCTGATGAAATGATGATAAACAGCTCCGGTATTGCATTGTGAGAATCCAATTGCTTTACGTGGACAGGGGTAAGGACTCAGGTAATATCCGTCATATCTCAGATAAAACCGAATAATCGAATCAGCTGCCACATATTTATTGCCTTTCTAATATAATCCTTACATTTTCCTTCAATCCATCCCCAAATTCGTCAAGATCCTCATATTTTATTACACCGTCATTAATCAACGATACAATATCCCATATCATTGTAGACTTTTTTAATTGAATAAGGACGCCTGGTGATCTTTTATCATTCTTAATTCTTTTTTCCAGCTCCCAGAATTTGGTTGATGCAGGTAATTCCCCGGATAAAAACTCTGTATATTGCTTAACAAGCCTTTCCATATAATCTTCCTGCCACTCAGCTATTTTTTCTCTAAAAAGTTTCCAATCTCTTTTCGTTGGTTCTATCATTTGTTCCTCACCTCACATTTCTCTTTAAAACATCTCATGACTTTTCCGTTTCAACACTCCTAAGCCTAACATCTGCAGGACACTTATCCCCTACTGATACTGTCTCATGGACATCCAGAACCCGTCAATTCCCTTCAAATGCTTCACACGCCGCAGCTTAATTTTACACGTCTCGCAAATCTGTTCCAGAACTGCTTCCACAATTACATTAGACACTCTGATTTCCTTTGGTGCACCCGCCTTACATATAAATCCAATCACCAACTCTGCCAGCCCCACCATTGCATCTTCATCCGGCTCATTCATATCAAAGGAAATGATCATTCCTGTATCCGCATCTGTCAGGATACTCATTGCGGGATTTGCAGGCTTATCATACTTCTTATCTGACACAGCCGCCCCCATTGGCCTCACATCCGCTTCCAACGAATAGGTCCCTTTTGGGCACTTGCTTAATTCTCCTAAAAGTTCTTCATCCGTAATCATGAGATTTCCAAAGCTATAACAAGTAAACGGAAGCGGTTCCTCCCCATAATCCCATGTCTTTTTGTCTTCTGAATACGCAAAAGAGAACATGTTCCCGCCCTCAAAATCAATATGGGCATCTGCCTCTTTGTAATAGGTAAATGCTGTTTCCAGATCTTCCAGATGCTCAGCCATCCGTATAACCTCATCCCGATTCAGATTATATGGATAATATCCGGGTTCACAGGACAGGAAATACAACCAATTATTCTTACCACGATATTTATATCCCAGCTCTTTGACTATATTTCTCTGCTTCTCCGACAGTTCTTCACGGTTTCCCCAGTAGCAAGTAAGATTTTTCTGATTAAACATCGCATATTCCGCCGAAAGATTCATCTTCTCATGCATAGTCAGCATCAGGTAACTGTTAAAGGCATCATATCCCTCATAGACCACAATTCCATAGCATTCCCCGCCTTTTCCCAATATGCTGTAAAATACTGTATTTTCAGGCTCTTTTCCCACATGTATCCCAATGATGTCCATATCCCACAGCAAATCCCATGGCTCTAAATCCCGTATCCTTGTCGCCGCTTCATATAATTTTTTCCATTCTTCAATCGTTGCTTCTGTTCTCATACACACCTCCTCTTTTTGTTCTTAACTTGTTTTCACCCTCATAGCATATAGAATTGTATTTTACTTCATTACATACCTTGTCAATCTGCCTTTTCCAACTTTTGCAATCAAGTTCTTATCCAACATTTCTTTCATCATAGTAACCGCATAAGTAGTTCCACTGCCCAAAGCCACTTCAGCATCTGCACGGGTAATCTCTTTTTTATTTTCAAATAATTTAATTATTGGTATATACTTCTCATTTAATCCACTTAAAGCCTGTGCGTGTATATTTGGAAGGACCACTTGGAAGGCACCTTCCACACTTTCAAATTTAGGCTGTGCAGGCAGTCCCTTATAACAACTGATTATCTTACTAAGACCTGTTCCATACGCTTCAATCAATTTCATTCTATAAAACAAGTTAGCCAACTTTTCATTTCTAGGCTGAGAAGCTCCCAGCATAGCGGCTTTCAAGGATAAACCAGATACCAATCCACCTAAAGATATAATCTCCAACCGATTAGCATACAGATTTATTAAGGTACTTCCGCTAAAACAATAATCCCTATGGACAATAGCATTCAATAACGCTTCCCGAACAGCGTCTTCAGGATAATCTCTTTCATCTGTACGCAATAAATCATGAAAACTAGCCATTGTGCCATTATAAAAATCTATTGTTTTGTACGCATCTGCTAACTGTTCAAAGAGAGAGCCGGTAAATTCTTTTCTATCTTTAAAAATTAATTTATCCGTTCCTTGAAAAACAGCAAATTTTAATGAGTGCTTACACTGATCGGAAACAAGCAAGCCCATATTTGTAAAAATAGAATCGGATGAAAGAATACCTAAATTTTTCATCTGCACTTCTGTAAAATCAAAATTCCTTTTCTCCATTTCTTTGCTTAAGCTGTTAAAAGTCAATTCCTGAATTAAAGAGCGATTTGTTTCAAAAGTATCACCGTCCGTTGCCTTTATCATCATACGGATAGCATCTTCCGAAGCCGGGGCGGAAGTTGTGCCACTTCTTACATATACTCCGGAGGGTTTCAAGCCTTTATCCGAAAGATAATATGGTCTTTTAGTACCTTGCTCCACTGTAAGTTTAATATATGTTTTGTCTTCATATTTTAACAGCTCAATATTTGTAAACATGGTAATGTCAGGTCTGATGCTGTTCCTTATTGAATTCGCAATTTGCTGTATCACAAAATCAGCATTATCAATACCGATAATATTTCCATTGCCTTGTACACCAATAAGGATTGTTCCGCCATTTGTATTTGCAAAAGAAATAATTTCTTTCTTTAAATCGGGCGTATATATTTCCTTTAACTCAACAACTTCGCTTTCATATAAATCCATGCAATCACTCCTTATATCATATTCTAACGTTTCTATCTTTTCTATCACTATAATAACACAACAAATGATAAAATACAATACAAAGAAAATGGCGTAAGACCGCCTCTGTAATAATATTGTTACTGTTCTGAGGGCGGGTGTGGGCAGAGCCCACATAAAAAGGGCTTTACAGGTATCGTTATTGGTGTGCAAAAAAACATATAAAACGGTATAGGAAATTCTAAACTGGGTATACTATAAAGAGTAAAGTAATTCGACATTAGAAAAAGTCAGTTTTCGACAGGAAAATCTTACATATCTAACTCAATTCAGGGAATCCTATATATTTTCAGACACAGAAAAATTTACGCCCTCCTGCCGCCTGTTTGCCATCATGATGTGCCAACATCTTGATGACTGGGCTTTGCCAAAGACTTCCCACTAAAAGATTTCTTTGCGTAAGGTCTATTAAAGTGCTTTATTTTTCATCATTTATTACTTGCCATATCCATTCTGGATAATATTTACTTTTCAAAGCTCATCCAACCGATGAATCTTCGTTGGAAAGCTCAAGATTCCGAGAGCCTATTCTATAAACTGAATTCTTTGGGAATAATTCGGTCTATCAATTTCTACTTCTTTCATTTCAAGTTTTTCAATTAATCTGAGCAGACTGGCTAACATTTTCTTAACATCTCTTCTATATGGTTTAGGATCTGATATCATTGCATTATGTAATTTTTCCGTTAATTCTCCAAAATATAAACAACCCTCATTTTCTTGTAGAATATTTAAAAGCCATAAATATGCGTTACTCCATCTAAATGCCTCTTTTATTTTCTCCAAATTACCATCGTATGTTTCGTCTAAAAACGAAAAATATTCTCCATCTTGTAAATCAAATTCTTCTGGCAACTCATATGAAAACAACGTATCTATATGCGGATTGAACAATGTCGTTATCGTCGAATCCCATATACAAGTTTCCTTTTTCTCATTTACACTCAAAGACTCAATCTGAATTTTCATTTTCTCTAAGAGATCATTATCAACCAAAATAGCATCGTTAAACAACTTATTGATTTTCTCTATATCCTTATCTTCAATATCAACTAATGTTGCCATTTCCATATTACCGCTTTTTCCAATACTTAATCCAGAATTAGTGGCATTTGCACTACCTACCAAACCTCGTTTATTATCAACGATGTAAGTTTTTGCATGCAAGTCAAATCTGATATATACATTCCATCCATTTCTCAATGCAATTTCTAATATATCAAAATCTGTACTTCCTTTTACAATATCATCCAATCGAAATCTAACTACGAGATTCTTATTATGAACGCTTTCGTCAATACATCCGTTAAGATATAAAAAAGATGATGTTTTGCAGTATGCAGTAATAATTTGTACCGATTTGGTTGCACTGCGTAATTCCTTTTTTACCGAATCAAGTATTTCATTCGAAAATAATAACGACATTTATACACCTCTATTTTGTATTTCTTGGATTTAACTGCTCTGAAATATAATTGTTCAGTCGATTATACCAAGCAGTCATTAATCTATCATTTTCCACAGATTGATATGCATCAGTTTTTCTAACAGATTGAATTAAAGAAGCAAGGAATAACTCAAAAGTGGTTTTTACTTCTGCATTCGAATAAATTTTACTTAAAAATGATGTATAAAACTTATGGCTCGTGTTAATCGTTATAACTGTAGTTTTTAATACAGGCTTATAGTCAAAGGCAGGGCTTCTCTCGCCCTTATCTTGATATACAAAGTTGACTGAATTATTAATAAATGCTGTTCCTTGCTCATCTGTAGGATTTTCATATCCAAGTTCCTTTAACTCTTCTTTTCCAGTCTCTGCAACTTCTTCATCTGTGGGTTCATTATTAGTATCTTTATCTTCTTCCTCATCTAAATCAGCTGTGGCCGGATCATTTTCTACAATATTAATAATATCTGTACTTGGACTTTGATTATCTTCAAATGTTCTTGTATTACTACGTGTTTCTTCATTCTGCGCATACATTGCCTTTATTGTTGATATTATTATATCCGCAAGTTGATCCCAAATTGGAGGAATATCAAGTTCCTCCGGATCTAAATCTGCCGCATCTATCTTCTTAAGTTCAACATATTGTTTATTATTTGCAACACCAAATACCTCATCCAATTCTGGATCAAATATAATCTCACATCCCCACCATCTATGTTGAGGCTCATTTATTACATTATAAAAATCAAATCTTCTAAAGTCGATTTCTCTTCTTGCTCTAATAACGGAAATCCCTTCCATTTTTGCTGCATGTTTTCCTAGCGCATAATTACCTGGATTTGAACCTTTAGGAAATGCTGTTTCATCATAAAACTTATCTTTTACGATTGAAAACCTACACATAACTGAAGACGTTGCAACCTCACCAGATTTATTTATGTATTTTATAGGCACTTGAACCTCACCAGATCCAGCTCCTTTAGCAGTATATAATTCAAATGGTGCCTCTATTCCATCCTTCTGTCCTGGCTTATAGATTAGTTTTGGCTCCTCTGCATTACATAATACACAATTATCTTCCATCAAGAACAATGGATCATTAGGAGCAACATCTACCGCAGCATCTGGATTTTCATCACAAATAATTTTAATTTTACTCACTTCATTATGAATAAAATATCTGAATTTTTGCCCTAAAGAAAACTCTAATCTTTCGGTCAATGGTCCTCTTGTTTTCGGATTAATTCTGTCACACTTTTTCCAAATAACCAAAGTACCAGATTTCGAAAAATCATATGTATCAAACATAGTCTGATATGAAATATAACTTGCATATGGTTCAGGAATACTCTCATAAACAGGATCTTCTATTTCTGTCTGAACACCATCTTTAATTTTATTAATATCTAGATATACTTTTTTTGCATTTTCTACCCCATCTTGCCAAGAATAAACTTCAATCTCAGGGCAAGCATATAATGATGCCTGGGGGAGCCCTACACCAAATCTACCCATTCCCTTTCGTTCCTGCCGAGTCGATGCTCCAATTCCTAAACAGCTACCAAGCACTTCCGCTGTCATACCATCTCCATTATCAAGAAAGCCGACTTCGTTAACAACCTTTCTACCTGAGGCAGCTATTCCTTCCTTCAGAATAATAAAAATATTTTTTGCATTCGCCTCTATTGAATTATCAATAATCTCAGCAACTGCACTTTCGATATTTTTATATCCTGTATTTCTTAGGGCATCACCCATATTTTTAATATCTACAATACTTGCTCCCATTTGTACCTCCTATACTCTCCAATAATCGTTAAAATGTGAAAATGCTGTTTCATTATCAAAAGCTTGTAAATTATCATCAATATCGATTAAATCACATTCTTCATTTCCGCCCATCAGTGGGCCTCTTAATCCACGCCCTAGCATCTGACTATATAATACAATCGATTTTGTTGGACGAGTAATAAAAACACATTTTATATTTTTTGAATCAAATCCAGTTGTTAATACCTCATAATTAATAATAACATCTATTCCAGAATTTCTATCCTTAAACGTGTCTATTGCATACTTTCTATCCATAGGAGCCATTTCACCTAAAACTAAACTATTCTGAATCCCTTCTAACATTAACATTGAAGCTAACATTTTAGCATGATCAACCGAGCACGCAAAAACAATTGTAGGCTTCTTATCCAATTGTAGTTGTCTAATCTTCGACAGAATCGCAAGATTCCTTTCTTTATTTCTCGCTAATATTTTTAATTGTTCCGAAGTATACTCCTTATCATCATATCCTAAATCTCTCAATGCACCGCTAAGTATTTTTAGGTCTTTCTCCGAAAACTCCGTTTTATATGAGAGCTTCTGTGGTTTCATCTTTGCAAGTATTTTCCGTTCCTGAAAATACTTTATTACATTAGTCTCTGCCACAGTATTTAAAGCTTGTAGTCTTCCCATATTAATCTGATTTAAAATACCCGAATCAATATAAATTAATTTATTACCAAACATATTTGATAAAAGGTTATTATCATATGACTCTGCAGTAGTTCTTCCCGGCGTTGCCGTAAGTCCAATCAACGCCCTGTTCTCGTATCCTACCGGCATTCTCATAAGACCTTCGATTACTCTTTGTGTTTGCCTTGCAGCTGCCTTATGAGCCTCATCAAATACTACTAATCTACAATCAATTTTTAGTCTTTCATATAAATCAAGATTCGTGTCAGCAATAGACATCAATTTTGATAACCCACAGAATACTATTCCATTTAATGGCACATCAGCGTCCCCTATTGTTTTATTTCCCCACAATTTATATGCATTAATTTTTCCATCACCCAAATGACTCCATACCGATTCAAACGTATCAAATGCTTGTTGCAAAAGCTCAATAGTATGCGCTACCCAAATTACAATTCCTTTTTTCTCAAGGGTAAAGTTAATATAATTTGTAATAATATGCATTGATGTTTTTGTCTTACCAGTACCTGTCGGCATGTGAACTAGCATACGTTCAAGAACATGCCGGGAATTGAGGTTATTTAAAACACGTTGCTTTATATAATATTGATAATCCAACAATTCATAAAATTGTTCATCTGATGCTACAATTTCATTTTCAATTACAGTATCATCCTTTTCCTTATCAAATACGGAATCTGATACATTCCAAAGATTCAATAAATATGAACTAACTACATTCTTATTCCATGGCTTATTTGCAATAATATCTATCACAATCAAAGGATCTTTTTCTCTTTTCTCGTTTCCAGTTAAACATGCATCGCGAATTGCAATGATTTCTGACCCTTTCATACATTGTAATAAATTCTTGCGGAAATTTTTGTTTTTTAATATTGCAGTTCCATATAGAGAATCTATCATACTTATCATTCTTTGTTTTGTAAGTAATGTATCCCCATTAGGCATCCACTCGACTAGCAATTCCACCATATCATCTCCAAGATAACTTCGTAAGTCTGATTGGCTGAAGTTTACCATATAATCCTTATAACTATTCATTTGCAATCTCCTTTATAGCACTAACCAATGATTCAACTTCTTTTTGATTATTAAACTGTCCAATTCCAACCCTTACTGTACCCATGAACTTCTCATCCTTCATATATTTATGAATAAATGGTGCACAATGATATCCAGTTCGCACAGCAATACCAAAATCCTCATCCAATATCATTCCAACATCTTCCGATTTCATTCCACCAAGCGCAAATGATACAATTCCGACATGTTTATCACGATTAAACGGCAGAAACATTTTCACGCCTTTAATTGTTGCAAGCTTATCAGTTAAAAATGCTGTTAACGCTTTCTCATGAGTAAAATACTCTTCTTGTTTTAAGTCTATAAGCGCTGCATTCAATCCTGCTATAGCCACAATATTTGTACTAGATGATTCATATTTACTCTCATTCCCAGATGGCATCTCTAGATTTAATGAATCACTACCTGTTCCGCCTACTACGAAAGTATTCAACTTTATTCCTGATACGTTAATAAATCCACCAATTCCAAACGGTCCATATAACGTTTTGTGACCAGCAAACCCTATCAAATCCACATCCATCAAATCTGCTCTGACTTCAATCAGCCCCATGGATTGAGCTGTGTCTAAAACATTTATACTTCCATATTTTTTCGACTCTGAAAAAATCTCACTAACAGGAAGAATATAGCCAGTCACGTTACTAATATGTGTACAAAATACAGCTTCTGGCTTATCTTTTAAAAATTCGTAGTTCACTTTTTCAATATCAATTTCTAAATCATCGTTTAACGGAAGCTCTTTTACAACTAGATCCAATCTTTTAGAAAGGTCGTATACACTTCTAGCGACTGCATTATGCTCATATGGAGAGACATATACCACAGCCTTTTTTCTGAGATTTAACCCGTTTACAATTTGATTAATTGCAATAGTAATGGATGGAGAAAAAACAACTGCAGCTGAAACATCTACATGAACTAACTGTCTTAGTTTTGCTTTGGTATCTGTTATAAGCGCACTTGCCTCTTGTGCTAACTTGTACGATCCTCGCCCCGCATTCACAGCTCCTTCTCTATTCATTTTATCCATTGCAACATAAACACTTTCGGGTTTTGGAAATGTTGTTGCTGCATTATCTAGATAAATCATAACACCATCCCTTACTTTATAATTTTTTCTATCATCTCAAGAAGTATTGAAACTCGATCGTTTACACTTAAATCATCATACTCTTCCAATGTATCCTCGATGATATTTCTTAAAACACTTCCTGTGCTTTCATCAGCATGACTGTAGAGTCTACTTATAGTCTCTCCATTACGTCCAGTGAAAGAAAGCTCTAATTCTCCCGATGCCGCATCGTCTCTGATTGATTCTATTTGTCTTTTAACTTCAGACAACGCGTCAGAAAATTCTTCTAGAGAACCTGTATTCCAATTTTCTATATAAACATCCGTAACCGCTTTTACCACTTTACTAGCAACATCTTGATCACTATAAACATCTAATAATTCCAGGCAACACATAAAATTGGTCATTCTACCATCATACAGTCCCTGTTTTGAACGTTTGCTTTGATTTTCATACCATTCTTTCAATGTATGATAAAGATCCTTTTTTCCTTTACCATTCCAGATATTAAAAATCGATTCAATCGCTCTCTCTTCAACCCACATAAAATAATCATCATAATATGTTTTGCATTCATCGATTACTCTGTATGTATCTTCAAGCGACTCCGATCCAAACTCTTCAGGAAGATTAACAAAAAGAATCTCAAATGGATTAAATTCAACCCTCTGCATCGCTTTTCTAACTGCTTTCATAGCACGCTGCATGTTATCATCGTTTACATATTGATCTAAGCTCATTGTGTTACGTGTTACCTGTGGAAGAGCTCTAAACCATCTTTGCATACAAATTACAATATCTTTTATTCTATTTGCAGTAAGATTTCGATTATCTTCTACTTGGAAAAGAACATTCAATTCAGTAATGTACTTTTCTTTTTGCAAATCCGCTTTTGATACATAAACAGTATAATCTTCTGGCTGCTCACACATATTTACTACTATCTCAGGTGTAATTTGCATCTCCTTATTTGCAAAATACACAATAATATCTTCTCTTCTGTTCGCAAAAACATATGCAAGATAAAATGGTAATACACCTACTCTCATACCATAAGGTTCATGGGTAAGCCTGTTTACTAAACCTTGAAGTAAGACTTTCTGATCACAACAAGAATTAACATAACTGTTTATCTCATCGAGAATATTTCGAATATCCTCTCTCACTACTCCTTCTGAAATACCCGTTACACAGAATAAAGACCTATATACTGTAGCTTCTTGATTAGAACCCATATAAAAATCTGGTGTATCTGTATGTTCCAAAATGGCTTGAATAATATTAATTCTCGCCTTTTTAGTTTGAGCTGTCGCAATCAAATTTCTATTTACCATTTCATTATTGATAACAGGTGTTGCAGTATATATTTTTAAACAACAGTCATTTACTGCACTCTCTTCATTTCCAGCCTTGGCATTTATTACTTTTTCACCGTCATAATACAAAACTCTTGCATCCTGATCTTCCTCATACACTGAGCTAATCATCAATTCTAATTCCGTTGTCAAATCATCAAGCAACAATGGTAGTTCTATTTTCAAGATTTCATTGTCACTTGTAAATGCCTGATTCTCTTTCAATTCTCGGATAATCTCATAATCCTTTAACTGTTTTTGAGCCTTTAATCCTTTCTTAGGGCAAACAACAACCAGTCTTTTATCAGCCAACCCCAAAATATGCTTCGTTACCGCTTCTTGCTTTAGACTAACAAAACTATATAAAGTTATCACCTTTCCATCTATTGTATCTTTTCCAACCAGTGTTTCTGCATTATCAATACTTAAAAAATCATCAACATTCATATATTCATTTGTGAAATAACGAGTCATTGCTTTTAAGGTATTGTATTTTCTTGGTATAACAAAATACTTTCCTGTCACTTCTAGTAAAGCTTTCGAATAATTTACATTTTCCCCTTTTAATTCTCTCTGTCTTCTTATCTCAGCTTTTAATTCTGATCCTGCCCGAGTCTTGAAAACATATGTATCTGTCGAATTCTTTCTATAAATAAATTCCTTTGACTTTAATATGCTGATTGCTTGTTCTGGATCCGATGCATTAACACATAATTTCAAATACTTCTCTGTAGCCGGGATTTCATCTTCCTTATTTACAATAAGTACAATTGCTAATGCCTTTATTAGTTTTTTCTGATCGTCCGTTTCACATTTATCAATTGCATATTCTGCACTTAACCAAATATTGTGAACATACTCATTTGTAACATCTTTTTTGAACAAAGCACTAAAATAATCATATATTAAATCCGCACCAATACTCCATTCTTTATCAGATGTATGTTCTGCTACAAATCTCGCCATACTATGTGGTTCATCATTAGAAATAAAGGTAAATAAAGTTCTTTCATTTTGAGCAACCTTTTCACTTACATTTAATAACAAATATGCAGCAATTGGATTTAATGGATAACATCCTCTAAAAATGATATTTCTAAATTCATTTATCAAAAAATTACTTCTAAATGCAGGCAATCCAAAAAACTCGGTAAACTTTTCTTCACTCAAATATGTATCGTAGTGAGGTATATCATTTAATCTACTTTCATCCTTAACAATTGCGTTTCTAATCAACTCGTAGTTATTCTTTGACGAAGTAATAAAATACTTTTCAATTAATCTGCCTTCAATTCCTGTAAAAGAATTAATGATATCTTGTGAAAGGTATTTTCCATATTCTTTTATACTCTTGTGTGCAATCATAGTAAAAAAAACTTGTGCATTCTGAGAATCTGTAGATAACTCACAAAGATCCTGAAGAAGTTTCATATTGGCTCCTGTTGCAATACCATTTTGACTTTCAATAAACTTACTAAATTCATCAAATACTATATAGATACCACTATACCCGTATTCTTCTACAAGCTTTTCACTTGTGCTTTTATACAACGGAAGCACATCCGAAACAGCCATTGGATTAAACTGACTTCCCGCTGTCACTTTTGGATATATCGACTTAAATACTTCCAAGGCTTCTTTTGAGCACATCTTCAAATCTGCTTTTAACCCAGACATACTCATTCCATGCTGCAGAATTTCTCTTTCAAAAATCGCATATGTTTCAAGATAATTCTGTTTCCAATCGTTAATTCGTTCTACTGCGATTGTATAATATGTGCTAGGAACTAAGTCTACTAATCCCTCTCTCTTTAATGCATCATTTAATCCATATAAAAAAGCTTGATTAAGGTTTCCAGATGTATCCGTAATAAGCACTGGTAAAAATCTGTTTTTGTTCCATACATTCCCAATAAGCTTGGATGTCTTTTCTCCAACCTCATCAACACTTCTTACATTTTCTATCAATTGAGAAATCACTTCCTCATTTTCTGAGGTTCTCTTCATTGATAAAACAGCAAGTAAAACAAGCAACAAATGTGATTTTCCCTTCCCATAAGGACCTACTAAAAGAGTCGCTTGTTCCTTATTTTCCAGAACCGCACTTAGATAATCTCCCATAAAACTAACAGAAGATTTTGTGGGGATATAACCGAGAACTTTTTCTGGCTTATTAAGATTTAAATACAGATTTACAGCAGTCTTAAAACTACTGTTAAATCCTACTATATCCTTTAATGAATCTATTTTTGTCATTTCTTCACCTACTAATTGTTTTTATAGAAATTGCCAATAATCCTTATTGGATCTAATTCTTTTACCGGATATATCATGTCCAATCCAGCTGTTCTATCTACTCTAATAAAACCAGACGCATCCAATTTGTCAAAATAATCATTCGCCATTACACCTGTTATGTTGTATATTTTACACAACCCTTTTTCCCCAAAGAGTATATCTTCTATTGAAATTCCTTCTTGTCCTATCATTTTTTCAGCCAATTCATAAAGAACAATTTCTTCAGGTAATAATTTCTTACTTGGACGATTTTTGGTATATCTTCCATCAATTTTTTTAATCAATTTCAATTGAGAGAATGGTGATACGCTTTTGTCTTCAGGATCTGTTTTTTCATTATTTTTACTATACATGCTCAATAAAACATCAATGTCATTACTTAATGATTTTTCTGAAAATTTAACTCCTATGGCGTGTTTTTTTATCTCTCGATACAGAATACTTTGAATTTCATTTTTTTCCAAATCATCAGCATCACATCTATTAAAATACATGAACCAGGCCGTGGCATCCTCCTCGTTTTTTGCAATATATGAATGCATAAGCCATAGAGTAAATGCGTTTTCTAGATATGGATCATATTCTGCAATTAGTGTTCCCATATCTGATAATTCTGTTCCAGAGGTATTGGTCAAGCCAAATACACGCATCCAATACCGTAATGACTTAACCATGTTACTACCTATCCCAAACAAATCTGTTGCATCTTTTCTAGTAAATGCATCTGGATTTTCAGGTAATATTAAAAGTGCTTTATTAACCCAGCCTTCTCTTAATGCAAACTTCTCATGACCTTGCAGTCTTATTCTTATTTTTTCTGTAGCCATACTACGTCCTCTTTATACATAATACTTTTCTCATATAACATCCCGCATTAAAGTGTCCGACACATTCCGTGCATCTCCTACATTTCTCATCGCTTATGTTATATTTTATTTTTCCTGTTCCATCATCTTTAACTCTTATTGCATCATATTTACATACACTTTCGCATGCTTTGCAACCTAGACACATTTGATATTTAGTTAACTGACACTGAATTTTACCTTCAGCTCCAGAAAGTGTTTTCGCCTTTGCAATATGAACATCCTTGATTATTACTTTTAAATTTAAACTACCTATACGTCCTTGTAAGATTAAAACAACCTTACCTGCTTTATTCATTACATAAACTTCACCCAGACGTTTGTTTCCTAATTCCTTATTAATGTAACCAAACGGTTTAAATAATTCATATAATTCTTCTGTAATTGGTCTTTGAAGTTCATAATTAAATGAGTTTTCAGCCATTGCACATGGTTCGAATGCAACTACAGAACTTTGAGCTGCCGCCAAACCATTTCCACCTTGTCTAGCTTTCCATCCACCGTCATTAATGTATTCTTCTGGGTCAGGTTTTCCAATCTGCTTTGCAAAATCAACCAACAGCTCATGCCAATGTAAATACTGATCATACATATGAACTTTTGCTAGAAACTCCGACCAACCACCATTATTTGGACAACACCAACAACCAACTCTTGTCCAACCTAACCGATACGCATAGTTAAAATCAATTCCAGTTGTCAAAATATAAAGCCAAACATCATAATCTATCCAGTCTATGATAGGTGAAGCAACTGTCTGCTTTGAAATCTTAGGGCTTTCACTTTCTCTCTCATACTTGCTTCTGCTCGCGGACTCGTTGCGACGTATTCCTTGAAAACTCAATATGTTATTCTTATCTCTAAACGCAGATGCTATTGTCTTCTGAATAGCTCCTGTCTTAAAAACAGTACAACACCATCTCATAACCCTACTCGGAGGACCAACTATCTCGCAAAGTTCCTCGAAATTCTTTTCACGATTTTTCGCAGTAAGTACCCTTACTCCTTGAGACTCTTCGTTTTTATTAAATCGCTTTTTATACTCCAATGTATAAGGAAACTCCAGTGTTGTATCTCCAAAAACATGAAGAACTTTATTTGTCCCTAATGCCCGATTAACAATATGTGAAGTCACTGTAGAATCTTTGCCTCCACTAAAAGACACCATCATATCCTCAATTTTATATTTATCTCGATACTCCTGAACAAATCGAACAGCTTCTTCCGTTATATAGTTGTATCTATCAGCATTTCCTTCAACAAATCTCTCAATGTATTGATTAAAAAAGCTGTAATCAATTTCTTCTACGAAACTCTCATACTTTTCTTTCAGTTCCCTTATTTCTTCTATCGGAAGATTGTTTAATTCTGTTACTGCTAGTTTCACTTTCTTTCCATTTACTATATATGTTCCACTTCCAAACCAAACTGATTCTTCTTGCAATTCTTTTGGATTGTCTTTAAGAATTAAAGAAATCAGCACATTTTCCTCAGGAAAAACAGGTCTTACGTCAGTTGCAATATAGTGTCCGTCATTTCCACACAAAGGACATGAACTCTCAAAAATAGGAACATTGCATTCTTCGCACCAATAGATTGTCGATGACATCTCAGTTTTGCATCCACAATTTGGCTTTATACATTTTTCGCCATTTATCGGCACCCTGCACTTAGGGCATATTCTCTCTATCATATATTCTCCAGTCTACTATTCTATCTTTACTGCATCGCAAACATCACCAATATTGCATTCAAAATACTCACAAATTCTTAAAATGACAGACATAGATACTTCTTGTCCTTTATTTAATTTAGTCATCGTACCTGTTGCAATTTGAATTTTTTCTCTAAACTCCTGCTTTGTCATTTCTTGCTCAGCTAACATTATCCATAATTTTCTATAACTTATTTTCATTCCAAATCCTCATCCGTATAATCAAGTTAATACAATAACTCATTCAACATTATATCACAAACATATATTTTTTCATTAATAACTCAAAAAAAATTCAAGTTCTTGCGATTTAGATTCAATTGGGTGAAGATATTGACCATAAAGTGAACTTTTAAAAAATCAAAAAATATGAACCCAATATTAAACATCACAACTTATAACTGTTAACAATCCCATTCCCTTTACCGTCTCATCAATACATTTAATACTTCACCTTATTTTCTCTTACTACAAACAAAAAGGAATCAAGATAATTCTTCACCCTCTTGATTCCAATGTTATAATATTAATTGTACCATAAACAGTACACTAGGTTTCAAGCACTTTACCTTTACTATATGTGCTGCTGACTCTCCATAGAGTATGATGTATTTTCCCTACAAATTTTTTGTATCAAATCAAAATTCCATTTTTGAAAGGCCATAATTGATCTCATCACTTAACTTGTTCAATTTAAGTATTATATCTCGTCCTGTTCCATCAAGTATTTTTACCTTTCTATCAAAACATGCATTTCTATTTATGCAAAACCTATTAATCTCCGTCCAATTCCATCTGGGAACTTTTTATAGTCTTTATATCATCATCACTAAAATAATGTTCAATACAGATTTCCTGATTGTTCTTCCTTATTTTAGGGATTGGCAATACAAATGAATATACTTGTATGCACATTCACACCGTACTTGTCTTTGACATACTCCTTAATCCTCTGATAGGTAGCCTTTTCCTCTTCATTTGACCATTGTCTTCATGCTGTACAGAATTTTTCTTTAGGTCAATCAATACAAAGCACTTTAAGATTCTATGATAAAATACCTTCTTTATCTCGGCTAACAGCCAAGCGCAAAAAAAGTGAAGCTTCCATTTGTCAGGGTAGAGTTCTTACATCCGACTTTTTGTTTTACTATCTCTTTTTCATAAAAACTGCGTTCTAACTCATCATCAATCTTAATTAATTCACATATATGTGCCAACTCAATTTGTCAGACACTGTCTGACAAATCGGATAGCACAACTAAAACTTTCTCATTATTTTTCAGATTCGGACGACTATAACCTTTGCCAAGACGCAAAGTCAATTCATATAATAACATTATTAGCATCTTGCTTCCATATTCTGCTCTGATTGTATCATCTGGAAATATTTCAGAGCATCCACAATCGCATTTCTTTTTTCTGGAGGACAATTTGGTACTTTTGCATTATCCTTTTTTGATATGTTGTAGTTCACCCGTTCTATAATTCCATATTCCTGTTTTATCTGTGCTATATATAAGTTACTAACATGCAAATCATATCTGTTCTTTACAAATTATCTTATTTCTTCATAGGTTGCCTTACTTTCCGTACTGGTTATGTCTAATTCAGACATATCAAGATTTACTTCTATTACAGCATCTGGAGTTTTTCGGGACAATAAGCAAATGGTTTCTGTATGTGGTGAGTGGATAATAATGATGTCTGAAAGGCGTGGCTCATCCCTGGCGGAATTTCGCTTGTCTAATTTATTAACTCGTGAATAATATCATCTTTTCAACTCTTATCCGTTTTATGTTCCAATATTTTTATCGAATCCAAATAATCCTTCTCCACATCACTGAGGGTTCTGGTTTTATATTTTCTGTATTCACTCGTTGCTTTATCAACTGCTTGTTTATGAGTAACACTTCCATTTCCTTGAAGTAACTGTTCGCCACTCATTGTAAGTATACGATCCAAATGCGCTGCCCAATCGCTCATAGTCATTACCTGTTCCCGCTCTGCCTGACGTTCCGCAAAATCAAGATATCCTGAAACAAGTTGTCCCATCGCCCGAAGCTCTTTTTCATTCAGATAGTTTTTGGCAATGACAGCCTCCTTTAATGTTGGCTGGTTTCCTGTAAATGTCATAAGTCCCATAAACTCTTTTTCAGCATCCGCTCTGGTATAAATAACTTCTGCTGCAGTTTGTCCATGAATCGCATAGTAATCTTATTCTGAATCTTCTTAAAGAACTGAATGGATATTTCAGCTTTCGGATCATAATCAATACTTGTAGCATAAATTTCTAAGACTTGCCTGTAAAATACCTTCTCAGAAGCACGTATATCTCTAATACGTTCGAGTAATTCTTTAAAGTAGCCTCCACCACCCAAATTCTTCAGCCGCTCATCGTCCAGCGCAAAACCTTTTCTCATATATTCTTTTAAAATGCCTGTTGCCCATATTCTAAATTGTGTGCCGCGCTTTGACTTCACACGATAACCGACCGAAATAATCACGTCAAGATTATAATAATCTACATCATATACTTTTCCGTCAGCAGCAGTATAGGCAAATTTTGCCCATACTGATTCTTTAGACAATTCTCCTTCTTTAAAAACATTTCTCACATGCTTGCCTATTACACTTCTATCTCTTTGAAACAACTCCGCCATCTGATCAATTGACAGCCAGACTGTATCTCCATCAAAAGTTGTATTTATCTTTGCCAAGCCATCTTCTGTTGTGTAGATAATAATATTTGATTTCCTATTAATATCACCTTGGCTATTCACTCAGTTCACCTCCTCGCCTTTGCTATGCCTTTCCAAGTTATATTTCTTCTTCAATTCTCCTCGAAGATATTTTTTATTTTTTCCTTCTTTTTTTATTTTTGGTCAGTTTCGTTGGCTCTGCAGTTTCCAAAAGAAATAATTCGTTAGGCTCTATTTGACGTATATTCTTAAGCCAGGGTCTTTTCTCTTCCTCATCAAATGTACTGTCAATTAACCTAATTATTTGACGTTTTTCCCACAAATTTGACCTTGAAAAACTTTTACGTATTTCAAGCATATCTTCTCGGTTAGCCAGACCATATAATGCATCTAGTAACACTCTTCCTACATATGCGCCTGAATCCCTACGTAAGTTTCTATATTGCTCGATTAAAAATTTTTTGTTTGAAAAGCAATCACTCCCAAAAAGTCTAATATACGAAACCATTAAATATTCTGGAATAAACCTACTTTCTTTTATTTGCTTTGTAAAATATATATTTATTTTTTCAACATCTTCAAGTGTAAAAAACTCTTGATGTTTGATTAATGTATCTATATAGTAAGGTGTTAACTGCAAATATTTATCGATTATAGCTAATATTTCTACTAACATACTATATTTTCGTTGTACAATACAAGCTTTTATAATCTGAATAAATTCTGAAGACTCGACTAAACAATTTATCTTTGCGCTTTCCAAAAGGCCCTCTATATTTAACACTTCTAATCTTTCTTTCTCACTATTTGAAGGTTTTCTAAAATTTGTTGGTACCGTTCCACCATATCCTGCCTTTATTATAAATGGATTTTTTTCGTCCTTCTCTTTTTTTGTTTTGGTATGAACTTCCGTGGCATGCATATACCTATCATTATGTTCTATTTTTGTCTTGCTCATATTAATTGATAGGCCTTCCTGTCCCAAGCGATCAATCAGAACTGTAAGCCAATAGTGTGCCACACTTGCATTGGGCGCAAAAAATCTATAGTCATCCACATATCTAATAAAGTCTACCCCCATTGAAAGAAGATAGTTGTCAACCCCAATTAAATTAGCCTCTGACAATATTCTACTAGCGTTAGATCCTACAGGTAAACCATAAGAATCACGATTTGACCAAAATAGTAACAATTCATTAATCAAATTTACAATATTACGATTACAGTTAATTGATAGTAATGTATTCTGTAGTCGATGTAAATTTAATCGTTCATAGTAATTTGCTATATCACATGAAACTATTAGATTAACTTTCTTTTGCTTTGCTTTTTCACTTACTCGATTCCTAAAAGCAGTGATGGTGTAATTTTTATTCCACAAAAATCCATTATTAGGATGAAATCTATATGAATACACTCTTTTTTGTGATATAGGAACCCGTGCCTTTTCTATTGTTTCTGCAAGTGTAAGAACAAGCGCTAAATACTTAATAGTATCATGTGGTTGTATTAATGCACATTTTCGAAAACCAAAAGCAATATTTTTAGGCATAAGCATGTAATCTATAGCATTGATTCCCAGTCCTGAAACCGAGCCTGAACGAATGGATCTAATCGTTTCATCATAGATTCGTTTTTTAAACAATTCACTTTTTGATAAAAGATCCACCTCAAATGGACGAGCAAATATATCAGTAAGCCCCTCTTTCATAACATTCCTTATAGCCAATTCAACTGATTTCTCTAAATTCATTATTTTACCACCACATATTTACGTATTTTTTATTAGTTTATATATATCTTTCAACTCATTTATTCATTGAAAATCATGTCATATATACCATAATTATTTAGAGTTATAACATATCCATGATCTGGTCACAAATGCATATTAACACTATCAAACATACTATTTCCTATGACTCATCCACCTACTCTATACTCTTGCAAAAATGACTTTTCTCAAGAGTTAATCTACTTTCCAGAATTTCTTTACTTTTCATATATAGAAAAGAGCTTTCCAGAAAGTTTTAATGCTTCACCTCTCGTTTCATTGTACCAAGTCGCTAGCGCGACGGCTAGCCCCAGATACAACTTTCCCACTACTTCTTCTAAATAATTCCCTTTTTCTTTAAATAAAAGTAGCAGTTTCCTTGTATATGCTTTATTGTTAAGTTACCACACCAAACAAATCGCACATACAAACAAACTGCTATGATTAGTTTATCATGTTTTTTTTCACTCAACAACTACATATCTTATTTTTTTATTCGTCCCCCTCCTTTTCGGGATGGTTTTCTGTTTCCTTCTTTATCATTTCATGCAAAGGAGTTTCCATTATGGACGATTATTTAAAACATTTCAGGGAGATGATCTCCCTTCGCGGTCTCACCGATCACACCGTCATTTCTTATTCCACTTATATCCGCGCTTATCTGGACTATCTCGATTCTGTCCTTCATAAGCTCCCCGAATCTGTCTCCTGGCAGGAACTGCGGGATTATGTCCTCTGGCTCAAAAATTCCAGGGGCCTTTCTGACCGCACTATTAATTCTGTCATTTCCCAGCTGCGCTTCTTTACCATTTACGTCCTTCATAAGCCATGGGACCCTTCCCAGCTTCCCATGCGCAGGTTTGATTCCTTCCCTATGTCCCTTCCCAAAATGAAGTCTGTGATTTTATCGCTGCTTTCTCCAACCTGAAACATAAAGCCATCCTTGCCCTCATGTATTCTTCCGGTCTCAGGGTTGGTGAGGTGCGGCTGCTCAGATATGAGGATATCTCCCGCTCAAATATGCGCATCCATATACGTAAATCAAAAAAACGTTCTGACCGTTACGCCATCCTCTCCAGCAATGCCCTTGCCATACTGACTCAGTACTGGCTGCAAAACGGAAAGCCCAGGGGCTATCTTTTCCCCAATTCCAGGCATCCCGATCAGCCCATGGCTTCTTTTACCGTTAATCAGTTCATCTACTCCATGGAATCCTCCCTCGGGTGGAATCATCAGCTTTCCTGCCACTCCTTTCGGCATGCTTTTGGTACCCACCTCTACGAAAATGGGACGGATCTGCTGACTATCAAAACTTTGCTTGGACAAAAATCTTTGAATTCTACCACCATTTACGTCCACCTTGCTGCAAATGGGATTTCCCATGCGGTGAGCCCTTTTGACCAGATGGGAGGGCCTATCCATGACTGAGCCCAATATCCGGCAGGTTTTTTCTCTTGGCTGGCAGGGATTCAAGTCTTTTTTCCGGGCTTCCACTGTCCGGCAGAAAGCTGCCTCTTCCATCATGCGCTGCAAGACCGGGGCCCTCGGTTACAGTGTGAGCCGGTGCCGGGATTGTGGACATACCCTAATCCACAACTGTTCCTGTAAAAACCGGAACTGCCCCAACTGCCAGGCCGTCCAAAAAGAACTCTGGGTGGATAAACGCAGGGCTGAGGTGATTGATTCCCCTTATTTCCATGTGGTATTTACCCTCCCACATGAATTAAATCCCCTCCTCTGCTGTAACCAGACACTTTTGTATGGGCTTCTCCACAGATGCTGTGCCGAAACTCTCCTGAAACTTTCTTTCAGCAAAAAGTATCTTGGCGCAACACCCGGAATCATCCAGGTGCTCCACACATGGAACCAGGAGATGGGCTACCATGTGCATATGCACTGTATCCTTTCCGGCGGCGGCCTTACCGCCTCCCATCATCTGCGGAAATCAAAAGATCGTTTTTTTATCCCCGTTAAGGTCCTCCGGGATAAATTTAAGGGGAAGTACCTTTCCTGCCTCGACAAGTATTACCAAAAAGGGGCCCTCTGCTTTCCCGCTTCCTGCCAGAAGTTCCAAAACACTTATGGATGGGCAGCTTTCCGGAACGGCCTATATGAAAAAGACTGGTGCCCGTTTATCAAAGAGACCTTTAACAGCTTTGGCAACGCCATCGAATATCTGGGGCGGTATACACACAAAATTGCAATCTCCAACAGCCGGATCCTTTCCGTGACAGAATCGGAAACCACTTTTTCAGCCAGGGGACGCAGCCCCGGGGAACCCAGGCGGGAGATCACTTTGGAAAACAAAGAATTTATCCGCCGTTTTCTGATACATGTGCTTCCGCCCGGCTTTCAGAAAATCCGTTACTATGGGTTTCTGAACAACCGCATGAAATCCAAAAAACTCAAGCTCATTTTTCGGCTTCAGGGATACCAGCGGTTCAAACGCCGCTATGCGGATCTATCCCTGGCGGAGCTGCTGGAAGCGGTCTGGGGCATTGACATCCGGCACTGCCCCAAATGCGGTTCCCTTCAAATGAAACATTTGGGTAAGGCTTATGTGCCACTCTGTTAAAAACATGGTTTCTTCATACTGCTTTTTCAAGGCCTCTCCCGGGGAGGTCTGTAAAGCATGCCCTGATTTATTTCCCAGGGTGGAATGCAGGCCGGATTCGGCAGGTTTAGCAGAAATCTCCCGCCGTTTCACCAAGTGGGAAGAATACAATCCCCATACTATCTTTAGCCGCCCGGCCGCGAATTGGTACAATTGAGAAGTATCAGATGCAGGGCAGTTCTGGGTTCCTTCAGCGCTGCTCTTTTTCTCTGCCCTGCATCTGATACTTCTCTAAAGAATTTTACCATACTCCCCTCACCATTACCATCTGAAAGATTTCTTCATTTACCTATTATTCAAACTCACATATCTGATATCCCTCTTTTTCAGCATAACAAATTATCAACTGCTTCTCATAAACATCTATTCTCTTCACTCTGTCTTTTACGACATTTTCATTATATTCCCCATTACACACAACTTTTCCCAACATATCTCTTACATATTGATCATTCAAGGTAGGCGATTTTTTACACTCCGCCTTTCCTTTTTCCATCCTTGTCCCACATCTCCACACAATCTTCCCACGCTCCGTTCTGCGCCTGAATCCTCCCCCACAATTCCCACATACCAGTAAATTACTTAGCAAATATTTGCTGCTATATCGGTTGCCACTGCTAATCTGATTGCCGTCAGCTGTTCTGAGCAGTCTGGCTCTATTAAGCATTTCCTCCTGCACCTTATCAAATATCTCCGGAGAAATAATAGCCGGATGACTTCCTTTCACATAATATCTGGTACGCTGTCCAATATTTTTCTTTCGTATACCATTCAGATAATCCTCCGTAAATGTTTTCTGAAGCATCATGTCTCCCTTATATTTCTCATTCTTTAGCATTTGCTGGATTACATTTGCACTCCATACCTTTTTGCCTGTTACCGTTTTTATATCATTATCTTCCAGATATTTTTTAATCTGTGAAAATGTGTATCCCCTCAAATATAACTCAAAAATTAATCGTACTACTTTAGCCTGCTCCGGAACGATTACCAACTCCCCTTCCACACATCGATACCCCATAAAATGTTTGTAACTGCTAAATAATCCTTCCTCAAATTTTCTTTTAATCCCCCACTGAATATTCTCACTCAAATTTCTGCTTTCTTCTTGTCCCATTGCTCCTGATAAGGTTATTGCTGCTTCTGCATCCGGATCAAACGAATTCACATTTTCAATTTCAAAATACATTTGAATACCCCTTTCTTTCAAATATCTCATAATCTGCAATAGCTCTACCGTATTTCTGGATACTCGTTTTGCAGATTTAGTGATTATGTAATCGAATTTCCCCTCTGTAGCACTTTCTAACATATGTTTTAATCCGTTACGGCCCCTTTTCCTTAATCCACTTCTTCCACAATCCCAGAATACTCCTGAAAAGTAAGTAGGTAATCATACGTACCTTGACAGAAACAGAAATCCCCCCAGTGCTTACCGGGGGAATTTCTGTTTCTTACTTTTTAAGTTTACTGCGGCAATCATCGGGCAGACTGGTGGACCATGGGAGAAGGGCAAGCATTTCTTCCCTTGTCGGAAACGCTCCGAGATCTTTCATCTTTTCCATCATATATGTGAGATAATGGTATGGCTTCAAACCGTTCAGGAGCGCTGTTTCTGTAATGCTGTATACTGTCGCGCTGGCCTGTGCCCCACGGATGCTTTTTGCAAACAGCCAGTTGCGCCTGCCTATGGCAAAATTTTTCAGCGCCCGTTCCGCAGCCAGGTTATCAACACTCAAATGCCCGTCTTCCAGATACCTTTTCAAATAAGTTTCCTGATTCAGGGTATAGAGGACTGCTTCCCCGATCTTAGAGGATCTGTCTACAGCATCCTCCAGGCTATGGAGCCACCCGAAGAAAGCCTCTAAAAGCGGCTTTGCCTGCTTTTGACGCTCTTCATACCGTTCTTCCGGCGACTTGTCACGGATCATCTCTTCAATCTTATAAAGCATCCCGATCCGTGTCATTGCCTGATATGCGGTTGTTTCTTTTAGCTGCTCTTTGGTGAAGTCCTTTTTCAGGATAGGCAGGGCTTCCTCAAATCTGCGCCTTGCATGGGCCATGCATCCTGTCACAGTGATCCTTTCGGGAAGGCTGTGGTATGCCTGGTACCCATCGCAGGTGAAATATCCATGGAACTGCTCCCCCAGGAATGCCTCCGGATGATACCCGGCACGCGTCCTTTCGTATTGGAAGAGGACTATCCGGGGTGATCCGCTGTACTCGTCGGTGAGATACACCCACATCCAGTTCTGGGTGGAACCTTTCTGGTCCGGCTCATCGATCACCTGCACACGGGTTTCATCCCCGTGGGCATACAGGCTCCGGAGGAATTCTTCCTTCATCAGTTCATAAAGCGGCTGCAGGTACTGAGCCGTACACTGGATGATCCAGTTCGCCATGGTCTTTGTGGATAGGTTCAGGTCATAACGGGCGAATTCCCGTTCCTGACGCGCCAGGGGCATGCCATTGACATACTTTGCGTTCATGATGCCTGCCACCAGGGAGGGCGTTGCCATACTGCCTTTGAGAAGGAACGGCTCCTTTTCCGGACGTTTCATGGCCCCGCATTTCGGGCAGCTGTAGACATACGTCACCTCCTCCACGACTTCAAACCGTGCAGGGATAAACTTCAGGCGTTTTACGCTCTCCTTCGTCACGACTTTATATTTGGTATTGCAGTCCGGGCAGTACCGGTCCGGGCCAGACAGCTTGTACTCCACTACTTCCGTTATCTCAAAGGAGGAAAGGTCTTCCTCTTTTTTGCCGGAACGCTTCTTTCTTTTGTAAGAGGCCGGATGGATCTCCTCCATATCCGCCTCCGGCATATCCGGGACTGCATCCTGCTCTGCCTCATTAAAAAGGTTCATCTGTGTATAGCCGTCCGCATATTTTTCGCTGGATGGGCCAAACTGTTTCCGCTGTGCAAGGATCAGGCGGTCAGAGAGCATTGCGTTCAGGAATTCCAGTTCCTTTGTTTTTTCTTCAAGGACCTGGATCTTTGTCTCCTGTTTCTGGCACTGCTGCTGCATGGCCTTCATAACGGTGAGGATATCCTCCCTGCTCATCCGGTTCAGTTGTCCCTCTGTAAAAAGTGGATCCATAACGCCGCCTCTTCTTTCTCTGATCGGTACCAGGAGTATACCATAAAACGCTTTCCGCTCCTATAGAAAACTGCTTCCAGGGACAGAGAAAAAACTTCATAAGATCAAGGGATTTTCGGCTTTTTGCGGATTGACAGGCTCCATGATCAAATGACGATCTTCGGATGACGCTCTTTAAATACGCCGCTGGGGTTCAGCGACAGGCCATCGCACAGCCAATGGATCTCTTTGAGCGTGACTTCCTGCAGTTCATCCGGTGTGCCAGGCCAATGGAAAGAATCCCGGTCCAGCCGTTTCATAAGGATCCAAAAACCTGACCCGTCCCACTGAAGGATCTTGATCAATGTGCGCCTGCGGTTGCAGAATGCGAACATACAGCGGGAGTACGGGGCGAGATGGAATTTCAGCTTGATGATGGCCGCCAGACCAGTGTAGCTCTTCCGGAGATCCGTGTTGCCGCATGCCAGATACACCGTAGTATTTCCAGAAAAATCAAGCATAGCTCTTTAATGCCTGGAGCAGGGCTGTTATCAGTCTGGCCGGACAGTCTGCAGCAACTTCAACCCGGATATTTTCCGGGAGGCAGATTATCACAGGCGGGTTCCCGGTATCTGCTGTCCTCAAATGAAACTCCTGTTCCGAAGGAAGTTTTGCAAACACAGGATCAATATCGCTTTCTGACTCAATGGCTCCTGACTGGGATTTCCGCAGCCAGTAACTCAGTGTAGACTGTGGGATCTCATTCTGCCGGCACCATTCTTTGCGGGATAAACCGCTTTCCTGAAAAGAATGGATCCGGTCTGCCCAGAGGACAGATTTTGAGTTTACATTGTCATTCGTATTTATTGGTATCACCTCCATCATTTGAATTTATCTTATCAAATGTGGATGGAAATTTGCAGATACTGATTATTTCCTACTTACCTTTATTCTTAGCAGTAATTAACATTATGTTAAGGCAACATACCATGTGCCGGCTTTAATGGTAAGCGCCAAATAGGTTTTTTCCAAATAGAGCGTCTATCCGTCCCCGTGAGTAGGGGAATATAGACGCTCTATGTATCTGTTACTTTATAGTATTACATTACCTCAAATTCTTTCAATACCTTTTGATGAAAACTGCCTAAATTCCTGCCAGTCCCCTCAAAAACACTACTTATTTTTACTTACCTAGACCTATGAAAATAATTTTCGGAATAATTTTGTATATCACAAAGATCTAGATGGTGCAATTCTATAAAATGTAATAGTTTTTCATCACTTATATCTGATAGCGAGTATGGAGATAATTCATTGATAAATCTCTTTATGTTGCTTTTTAGGTCTTTGAGTTTCCCCTTACGAATAATTTTCACAGTATGTGTGAAATTAGCAGCATACGAAAGTTCTTTTGTTGGAGCTATCAAAAAGCGTGATACAATGGCTTCTTTTCCATATTCTTCTTCAAACCATCCACAATGACTATTCATTTGACCTGCTTCATGCTTATTAATTTCCGAACGTCCTTCATCAACTTCATTTTTACATTCAAACATAAAATACTGATTATCGATCCCACACCACAAATTATCAGGTCCCTTACGAATTTCCTTGTCTGGACGTTGGCTAATAAAACCAAGTAACTCACCAATTTCTTTAAGAGCCTCTTCGAACTTATCAGAATCAACTCCAAATGAAAGATTATCTAATATTGCACTAATTGAAAGTTTTAATTCTTGATATGAGGCAAATTTATTTAAAAACAAACGAATGCGATTTGCACGATTTTCGTTTATATACGAAACCTTCGTGTATCTGATTCCCTCGCGCGGTTTAAGCAATTGAGTATTTAATTTAAATGCTGCCTTTTGTAATTCGTTTGAACGTTCCACGCTAATATAATAAAAATATCGTGCCAACTGCTGTAAGTACCATCCGCGCTCCAACTTATCATCAGCTGGGAGTTTGTCAATAAATTCCTGCATTGCATCACAAGCTTTAGGATACTCTCCTTGATTACACAATTGCTCAATATCTCGCTCTTTTGCCAACTGTTCATATACAGTCAATGAAACATCAGAATCAAACACGGTATCCATCTCCGATGAATAATACTCTTTCCATCCTTCGTCACGCCCTAGGCTCTGCTTTATTAAAGAGATAACCGTTTCAATAGGACTTGTATCTTCTTTAATATCTTCTTGGGCCATTTCCGCAATTGCCATACCAATCTCTATCTGTTTCCGGGTTTGAGATGAAAAATACTTATTTGTTGCAATGCTACGCATAAACTTTACAATATCAGACCCGATTATTAGCAATACACAATAGTCTTTTTCCCCTCTAACCCCTCGTCCAATACCTTGCTCAATTTTCTGTGCAAGGCGTTTACTAATGGTTTCACTATTAGGTCTACATGATTCTTCATATCGATCTGCCAAATTATCAAAATACGGCATAGAATCTATAATCAAAATTCGACAAGCTTCATCGGGCAAATCTATCCCATCATACCTGTTATTAATAACTAATATGTTATCAAAAGCCCCCTTTTTCAACTTATCTATCTCATTGAAAATATTCGTTCTGTCTGCAATTGTCGCCCCTAAGTTTTTGTATTGAATTGTTTTTCTCGTACTGGGAGCAATTGCCACTATACCAAACTTTGAATGCTTCAATTTTGAAAATTTTGTTATTATTAAATCTCTGTCACAATCGTCATGGATCAAAGAGGGTAAGATTATCATTTTCTCCCCAGACCACTTTTGCTGTTTATTCTTCAATGGATTTTTAACTGCATCAATGTCAAAAGCAAGGCCTTTAACAAAAAACGAATCATCTTGCGTTGTTGCTGACATTAGAATTCTATGTTTCGCGTTACTAAATGTTCCAAACAAACCTACATTTGTGCTATACGGTGAAATTTCTATGAGATTACTCGTAATGCAACATCCATAACCTTCAATTGAATTTTTCAATAAAGGCCATGCAAATTTAATTTGGTTATCTTCAATATTTCTTGACAACATTTCTAGGACTTCAGTCTTTTTGTCAATCCAACTCCAATATGGAATCGACATCAGAGTATCGTAATTTCCAGTCTTTATATCAATAAAACTGCCTTCACCTTGATCACGAAGACTGTCTTCAAATAGTTCCAAAATTTCGCAATACAATTTCTCATTCTTTGATTTATCAATAGTGATTGTATACGCACTTTTTAGAACATCTATGCAAGCATGTGAATCATCCATAATCACAGTATCTGCCGAAACACATCTGTTGCCTAATCCAAATATCGACATTCCATTAAACAACTTCTGTGCATGTGTAATTAAAAGCTTCTGTCCCGATAAAAAATCATTTGGGATTTCACGTTCATCTAATATCGAGCAATAAGGAACGCCAAATTTGTTCGCTTCCTCACATACCTGCTGCACTAAGTATCGGTTCGGACAAATATATAAACATGGACCTTGTCCAGAGTTAATACGAGATTGCAATATCAGCAAACCGATAAGCGTCTTACCTTCGCCCGTATGCAGTTTAACGATTAAATCTCGTTTTTCTTTGTATTCACTATACCACTTTTCAAGAATATATCTCTGAGCTGGTCGCAGTGGCCCAGTAACGCTTTTACGGTCTATTGTGTCATATATTTCTACTGGATTAACTTTTCGTTCAGTAGAGCCCTGATTCAATCTTTTCTTGAAATCAATCATGCGTATCTCTCCTTTTTTCGCTATACAAATTTTTTTGCAATTAAATAATCTCAACTAGCCCTCGGCTTGAATTTGTCAGCACTTCCATGATTTTCCCAGTTAGGATCTGCCCTTCACCCTCACCAGAGTCCACATCTGCGTTGATATAACTGTCTGCTTTTTTGTGGGATAAAAAACTACTGTCTCGACATGTGGTGAATGGATAATAATGCCATCAAAATATAATATCTTCTTGGCGGAATCGTTCCCATATTTATTTCTATATACAAATTGTATCGAACTAGCCTAAATGAGCAATTCCACAGTTTTCCTTGATAATCCAGTTATAAAAAGTCAAATACAATCATATCTCTAATCTTGCTGTCAATATATCTATTAGCTTCTATATGACGTTCTTCATTAACAATTCTCTGGCAGTCCTCAAACATTGTTTGTCCTACACCAGATAGTTGCATTATAAAGCTTTGATTAATTCCTTTTCTTATCATTTCTATAATAACATATTTCCTTATTCCTGTAGAATCTTGACGCTGAATAATTTCATTTATAATAGCGCCCATTTTGAAGTTTGCTGTGCCAAACTTTTCCCATCACTATGAACAAAAAAATTTTCACTCTGTATATCCCGCTTTTGCTTAACACTCACATATTTAATTAACTGATCGCCGAGCATATCCGGCAAATGTATTGTATACGAATTAACTGTAATTTTTCTTTTTGGAACGTTTACACAATCGCTCTTTAATGTACGCAACCCACCATAATCCACTCCTGTAAAAATCATAATTTTTAATCCTAATAAATAAGCCAAATCATTAAATGGATTATATTTATCCTTAATACAAGTAAAAATTTTTGAACTATTAAAAGCTTCTTCGATTTTTTCATCAATAGCTACAATCAACATTATTATCTCTTCAAAATCCACAGCCTCTTTAGCTTCTACCTTTTTTAACTTAGGATTATTCTCTATATAACTGTAGATTTTTCTTTCATAAGAATTCTGATTTTTATATGCAAATTCTTTCATAAGATGTTCGTTTTCTATTCCAATGCTGCTCAAATAATAGAAATAATCTTTTACTGTTCTGGCATAAAAATATGCAGCTGTTTCTTTTTTAATTGAATTATTAATAATATAATCACCTAACGATTCTATAATAATATCTGTATTTATAGCAAATAAAATCTCCTTAAAATTTTTATCCACTACCCCCTTTTCCTTTTGTAGGAAAAGCGCAAATGCATTTATGCGAGGGGCATAAGTACCAGCGCTATTGTCACTCTTTGCTTTTATGTACCCCTCTATTGTTTCTATAAAATTCATTTTCATCCTTCTCCTTTTTAATAATTGTCTTATTATGATACACTCCAACAAAAAACTTATATATCCCTCTCGTAACAATAGAACAAATCTACTTCGCTTAAGTTATTGCCGATCTATCTTTTTAATTCTCTCATTAACCTGTCACTCATTCACAGTCTTCAGCTATTTCCGACACGATTCGACATCAATCTCACAATGTGTTGAGCGGGCAAAAATAATCAATAAAAATCATGGCCTTCCCATAGTAGAAACCATTCGTCAGCATCCTACTAATTATTTTCTCCGTCCATCTTATCTAATTCCCCAATACTCTCTAAAAAATGACATTCCACAGGAGACAATATATATTCCTGATTTCTTTTATACTTTTCATACTCCGAATGCGCCTTCTCTAAGGCCTGCTGATGTGTTACTTTCCCCTTTGTTGTTAATATATCACGTCTGGTCATCCTGAGATAATCATCAATCGTCTCCAGCCAGTCTTTCATATACATTGGTTCCTGATTTAAAGCATGTACCTCTGCAATATCCAAATATGCCGTTACAATTTTATTGAGTGCATCCAATTCTTTTTCATCAAGATAATTTTTCGCCACTTCTACATCCGAGAGTTTTATACGTTTGCCACTCCATGTAGTCAGACCCATATTATCTTTATCTGCATCTGCCCTTTGGTAAATCACCTCTGCCGCTGTATGCTTATGTGCTGCCCAATGCATCTTGTTTTGAACCTGTTTAAAAAACTGTACGGAACTCTCCGCCTTCGGATTGTAGTCAATACTGGTCGCATAGATTTCCAGCACTTTTCTCCAAAACACTTTTTCTGAAGACCTTATATCCCGGATACGCGCCAGCAACTCATCAAAATAATTTCCTCCACCAAGATTCTTTAATCGTTCATCATCCAGCGCAAATCCTTTTATCATATATTCTTTCAGGATATTTGTAGCCCAAATCCTAAATTGTGTTCCTCGCAAAGATTTCACGCGATAGCCAACAGAGATAATAACGTCAAGATTATAAAAATCCACATGATATCTTTTTCCGTCGGAACCAGTTGTTGCAAAATTTGCAACAACTGAATTTCGGCTTAACTCGCCTTCTAAAAAAACATTTTTTATATGTCTGGATATCGTGGATTTATTTCTTTGAAATAGATCTGCTATCTGATTTAACGATAACCAAACAGTATCATTATCAAACGTAACTTCAACTTTGGTAACCCCATCCTCTGTTGTGTACATCAATATATTAGATTTTTCCACTTTCTCTTCCCCCGCCAAAAGATCTCCGAAAAAAATTCGATGATTATACTATTCCTTAAGTTTCCATATCCATTTCACTATATTTTACCATACTCCCCTCACCATTACCATCTGATAGATTCCTTCATGTCCGTTTATTTTCCCCTCTGCAACATAACATCCTCGTTTACCTATTATTCAAACTCACATATCTGATATCCCTCTTTTTCAGCATAACAAATTATCAACCGCTTCTCATAAACATCTATTCTCTTTACTCTATCTTTTACGACATTTTCATCATATTCTCCATTACACACAACTTTTCCCAGCATATCTCTTACATATTGATCGTTCAAGGTAGGTGAATTTTTACACTCCGTCTTTCCTTTTTCCATCCTTGTCCCGCATCTCCACACAATCTTCCCACGCTCCGTTCTACGCCTGAATCCTCCCCCCACAATCCCCACATACCAATAAATTACTAAGCAAATATTTGCTGCTATATCGGTTACCACTGCTAATCTGATTGCCGTCAGCTGTTCTAAGCAGTCTGGCTCTATTAAGCATTTCTGCCTGCGCTTTATCAAATATTTCCGAAGAAATAATGGCCGGATGACTTCCTTTTACATAATATCTGGTACGCTGTCCAATATTTTTCTTTCGTACACCCTCCAAATAATCCTCGGTAAATGTTTTCTGAAGCATCATATCTCCCTTATACTTTTCATTCTTCAACATCTGCTGGATTACATTTGCACTCCATACTTTTTTTCCTGTTACCGTTTTTATACCACTTTCCTCCAAGTGTTTTTTTATCTGCGAAAACGTGTAGCCCTTTAAATATAACTCAAAAATCAATTCTACTATTTTGGCCTGCTCCGGAACGATTACCAACTCTCCTTCCACACATCGATACCCCATAAAATGTTTGTACTGCTAAATAATCCTTCCTCAAATTTCTTTTAATCCCCCACTGAATATTCTCACTCAAATTTCTGCTTTCTTCTTGTCCCATTGCTCCTGATAAGGTTATTGCTGCTTCTGCATCCGGATCAAACGAATTCACATTTTCAATTTCAAAATACATTTGAATACCCCTTTCTTTCAAATATCTCATAATCTGCAATAGCTCTACCGTATTTCTGGATACTCGTTTTGCAGATTTAGTGATTATGTAATCGAATTTCCCCTCTGTAGCACTTTCTAACATATGTTTTAATCCGTTACGGCCCTTTTTCCTTAATCCACTTCTTCCACAATCCCAGAATACTCCTGAAAATACCGTAAGCGATGAATAACATAGCGTTCCCGAGGTCGTTCCTGATATGAGATAATCTATTTACATGAAGTATATGAATCAGAATCTAGAGTTAATTATTGATTGAGCTTTTCACTATCAATATATATTTCCTGAGCTTGAACTTTTTACTTCACAGTCTATCAAGAAATGGAGCTAGTACCCTCAATGGGATATCCTCAAAACTTAACAGTCTCAGAACGCCGCTGGTTCGATCTGATCCAGCAGTGTCGCATAAGTGGAAAATCCGATGCACAATGGATGCAGGAACACGAAATAAAATCACCTACTTTTTACTATCACGTAAAACAGCTTCGAAAGAAAGCCTGTGACATTCCTGAAAATAGTTTTTCCAGACAGAGGAATGATGTCCAAGAAGTTGTCCCATTGTTTTTGGATGATGTTCCTTCTATCATGACTAACAATAATCCATCAGCATTTTCCAGTATTACAGATAACACTGTAGCTGTTCGCCTAAGCATTCAGGGAATAACCGTTGAGATTGCCAATAGTGCAACACAGGAATTAATCAAAAATACCATATCTGCGTTGCAGTTCCTGTGCTAGGTGATGTTTCCGGAATTGCTAAGATTTACCTGGTAACAGGAAAAACTGATATGAGACGCAGCATAGACGGTCTCATGGCAATTATCCGGGACACTTATCAGATGGATCCTTATGCAAATGCACTGTATCTGTTTTGTGGTAAGCGGTGTAACACCATCAAGGCATTGTATTTCGACAAGGATGGGTTTTGCTTAATCTATAAACGCCTGGACAGTGAGGGCAGGTTTCAATGGCCTCGAAATGCTGCTGAGGTAAAAGCAATTACAAGACAGGAATTTCGATGGCTGATGGAAGGGCTGTCCATAGAACAGCCAAAAGCAATCCGTCCTGTACCAAAAAACAGTAACAAAGTCTTCTGATTTGTGCATTATAGAGAAAATGAAAAACTTATGGGCCTCCGATTTTATCAACTAATTGTGGTTGTCCACATCAATACCCTGAACCGGAAACTTATCCGTGTATTGCCTTCTGTTTCAGGACATTGATGTGGATAACACTTCCACAAATGCTGTGAAACCAGTGATTTTACACTGTTTCCCAGTAAGTCATACACCGTCAAAATGACCATATGTGATATCGCCGTCATTTGTCAAACCCCTTGATTTTAGGTATGATGAAAGAAAAAATCAGGAGGTACGAGATGTCAGCACAAAGTGAAAATGAACTCTTAAAAATGGTTATCGAGACACAGGCATCTCGTATTAAGGATCAGGAAGAAACCATCAAGGAATTAAGAACCATGATTGATGAGCTACGTAGCCTGAAAGCAAATCTTGAGGAAACCATAAGTGAATTCAGACGACAATTCTTCGGTGTGAAAAGTGAGAGAACTTCCAACAAAGAAGAAACAGTGGAATCTGATGATAAAAAGGAATCTATTCGGGTAAAAAGCCATACGAGAGAACGTAAGCCAAAGGCTACAAGAGATGAACTTTATGGAAATCTTCCGGTAAAAGAAATCATCTGTCCAGTACCGGAAGCAGAACGTTTCTGTGAATGGTGCAACTCAGAAATGATTCCCATGAAGCCTACCTTCGTCAGGGAAGAAATCCGTATTACTCCTGCTATTGTTGAAAGAGTACGATATATGCAGGAGGTACTGATCTGTCCTGCGTGTAAAAAGGATCACGATGGTAGTTTTAAAAAAGGAGAAGTTCCAAGTGCATTCATTCCACACAGCCCTGCCTCTGCTTCTGCAGTAGCCTTCGTTATGCTCAGCAAGTGCTTTATGGGGCTTCCTTATTACAGACAGGAATCCGCATTTACGCAACTGGGAGCAAAAATCCCAAGAGAAACCCTTGCTAACTGGTGTATTATCGCAGCTGAGAATTATCTATTCCCTATCTATGATCTTATTCATAGGGAACTGATCAAGCGTGAAGTAATACACGCTGACGAGACTACCTGCCAGGCACTTCGTGAAGAAGGAAAGGAAGCACAGTCTACATCTTATATGTGGATTTACACTTCCGGCACAGATGGCTTACCTAAAATCGTCTTGTATGAATATCAGCCAGGGCGGGGAGGTATTCATCCACAGGAATTTTTAGAAGGATTCCATGGATTACTCCAGTGCGATGGGTATCAAGGCTACAATAAGGTAATTGATGTATTGCTTGCATGTTGC
>URMK01000004.1 GCA_900548905.1 uncultured Lachnospiraceae bacterium
GCAAGGATTCCTGGAAGGGGCGTCTAAAAACGCCAGTCCTTACGCTGCGTCCTGTACAGCGTTAGTACTGCTGCGTTTTTGGCCGAGCGGGAGCAAAAACGACTAAAGTCGTTCCCCTGTAAGGAACCTTGCAGCACCGCCGCCCCAGGGAAATGCAGGGAGGGGGATGCCGCAGGACACAAAGGGCCGTCTGAACTGTTACGTTTTTAACCTTTACCGGTAACAGCTTCCTTATCCGGACCCTCCCGGACAGCAGCTTTCATAATATAGTTGCATACTAGCATACTTCCCTGCAAATGTCACTCAGGAACTGGCCGAGCTGTAATTTCTCACCGCCTTTTTCCAGATCCACCGGGAAATAAAAAAGAACAGAACCGGGGAAATTACGCCCCAGGCCATCATACCTGGGGACAGCTGCCCCATCACAAACAGACCCGGAAAATTGGTGATAACAAATACCGGAAGGATAAAAGTCCCGACACGCTGCATCCACTTTCCGTAAATCAGCTGGGGCATATTGTTAAAGTCCCAGAGGGCCGCCGTAATATCCGCAATCCCTCTGCTGGCCACAATCCAGAAGCATAAAAGATTGGGGATTAGGAACAGGCTGTAGGTCAGCAGATTTCCGCACATCAGGAAAAAAAGGAAGCCCGCTATGGCCCACGCATTTACCGGAAGTCCGGCCCGGTGCCATCCAAGCCCGATCATAATGCTGCCCGCCGCAAAATCCGGCAGCAAAAGGGCCAGGTCCAGCCTCTTCATCGTCACAAAAAACTGCAGGGACACCGGTTTCACCAGATACATATCCAGTTCCCCCTCACGCACCATCTGGCTGATGGATGTGAAATTCCCATAGTACAACATATAAAAACCGGTCATCAGGACGTAAATACCAATAAACAGAAGGATATGATCCGGTGTCAGGACGCCTATATTCACTCCCGCCCGGTATACCACCGCCACATAAAGGAGTTTGATCAGCATCCACCCCGTCTCCACCGCCACCCCCGCGGCAAAATTCAGCCGGTACTCCAGCTGTGACATCAGGGAAAATTTGGCAAACACATACAACAGACGTCCGTAACGCTTTACCGCCGCCAGACACCCGCCGCTTCCGCCCGCTTTCTTCCGGAAAAAACGCTCCATATTCAGCCTCCCACCGCGGTATACCGTCTCAGACCGCGTTTCCACAATAGTCCACCCAGCATTCCAAAACAGATAATCCAGAAAATCTGGCAGATAAACCCAACCGCTGTCTCGTACAGCCCAAAACGCCCGTTAATAATATTCACCGGAAACTGGGTCGTATAGCCAAAGGGCAGCAGATTTATCAGAAAAGCTATCCGTTCCCCGAATATATCCATAGGGAATATCCCTCCGCTCACCACCACCAGCACCACGCTCACCGTCCCGAACAGCAGATTTACATCCGTCAGCCAGAAGCTTATCAGCGCCACACAATAAAAAATAAAAAAGTTCAGAACCAACGCCAGGACCAGGCTGGTCAAAAAGGCCAGCACCCTGGGAAGAGAAAGCACCAGGCCCAATGTAAAAACGGAAAAAACAAGCAGGGCAGCCGCCACCGCCAGCAGGATCAGAAGCTGAGGCGCCTTTTCCCCCAGAAAGGAAAAAAACTGATAACTCCGGTAATTTACCGGCCGGACCAGATATTTATTCAGCCCGCCGTTTTTAATATCCTGATTCACCTGATACTCAAAGCCGGTATAAACCAGATGGGAAACCATAGCCGCCAGCAGCGTATACACCATGATCTGGCTGTAAGAATACCCCGTCATGGACGCTGCATCCGAATTCCCATACAGATAATTCCACAAAAACGTCTGTATAATAATAGGAAATACCGCGCTTAACAGGCTCAGTATAAAATTGACCCGGTATTCCAGCGCTTTTTCCATTCCCATCTGAAACGTACAACGGTATGGATTCATAATGCAGTCACCTCTTTTTGATAAAACAGTGCAATACTTTCCTCCAGCGGGATTTCCGTTACCGTAAAATCCTCCACCGGCAGCGAAGAAAGGATAGCCGACGCCGTTTCCTTTATCTGCCCCTTGGGAACCTCCAGAACTGCCTCCCGACCCTGATATTCCCGCACTCTTCCAAAAACGGAAAGCTGTTCCTTCGGTACCGGCCGGGCACTCTTCAGCGACAAAAGCTTCCTGTCCCCCATCCGATGGTTGATATCCGCCAGCGTGCCGTCATACACCAGCTGCCCCTGATTAATAATGACCGCACGCCTGCACAGCTCTTCAATATCCCGCATATAATGACTGGTCAGAATAATGGTAGTTTTTGTCTGCTCATTATAGGCCTTCAGGAAATCCCGTATCTTCTGCTGGGACAGAATATCCAGCCCGATCGTGGGCTCATCCAGAAACAAAATATCCGGCCTGTGTATCAGGGCCGCCAGAATCTCCATTTTCATCCGTTCCCCCAGAGACAGCCTCCGAACCTGCACATTCATCAGTTCCTTTACGTCCAGAAGTTCCGAAAGCTCCTCCACCGTCCGGCGGTATTCCCCGTCCGGCACGTCAAAAATACATTTATTCAGATAAAAGCTGTCACTGGCCGGAAGATCCCACCACAGCTGGTTCTTCTGCCCCATCACAATGGAAAACCTCCGTTTAAAGGCATTTTTCCGCTCCCATGGGATATACCCGTCAATCTCCGCCTCTCCCGAAGTCGGAAACAAAATCCCCGAAAGCATTTTCAGAGTCGTTGTCTTTCCCGCTCCGTTCGGACCGAGCAGCCCTACGATTTCCCCCTTCTCCACCGAAAAAGAAATATCTTTCACCGCCTCTTTTTTCAGCATTTCCCGATGGAACAGGTTATGCAGGGAACCCTGCAGTCCCGTCCCCTTCCTGTAATACGCAAACTCTTTTCTTAAATGCTCCACTCTGATAATCGCCATTTCCATCCTCCCGCTATAAAAAATCCAAATGCCTGATATAACCTTCAAACTGCAGCTTCACCTCCGGATACCGGTACCTGCTGATATACAGCTTCTCCCCGTTATCCAGCGTCACACTGTCCCGATCCATACGGTTCACATGATACAGACTCACCAGGAAGCTTTTATGAATCCGCGCAAAACCTCCCGCCTTCAGCCTCTCCTCACACCGGGACAACGGCTCCGTTGTACATATGATCTCATCCCTGCAGTGTATCCGTATTTCATGCCTGTCGCTTTCCAGATACAGGATATCCTTCTGCCGCACCCTCACCAGCTCATTCTTACATAAAAACGTGTGCCACCGCGTCACCGGGGGACGGCTCCTCTCCATTTTCTGAAATGCCGCCCCCAAATCCTGCTCCAGCGCATACCGCCTCACCAGGTGGAAAAAAGGATACGACAGAGCCGAAAACACATCCTCCGCTTCCGAAACCACCAGAATAATAGAAAGCGAAGGACTTTCCTCCCAAAGCCTTTCCGCCGCCGCAAAAGCCTCCTCCGGCTTCTCCCCCGCGAGAATGAGGTAAAACGCCTCATCCCCCTCCATTAGTTCTTCAACCGGATTCAAAAGAGAAGGAATCCGCCGCAGCTCATAATCCTCCCCACACGCCGCCTTCCTTCCATACCCCACTCCCATGCACAGCGCCATCACTATCTCTTCCATTTCCCGCGCAAGCAAATCATCTCCGCAGTACAATCCAAGCACCGCCACGGCCTCCCCTCCTCTCCGCCGGCCGCCGCCTCTTCCCCGACCGGCGCCCCGTTCAGATTATCATCATATCAAAACAGGGAAATATTACAAGCATCCCCGCACCACTAGTTCATTTTTTTCCCGAATAGCCCCTTCCGAATCAACGGTGTACAAACTTTTTCCTTTTTGCTATAATAGGGACAGAGATTTTCGAAAAAAGGCAGTGGAATATACACTCTTTGCGTATATTATCCAAATTATAAAAGTGAGGAACCGCATATGAGCAAAAAAAGAGCAGTTGTTTCCCTTGGGCATCAGGCTCTGGGATATACCACAACAGAACAGCTGGATGCCGTGAAGGTGACGGCCAAGGCGCTGGCCGACCTGATCGAGGCGGACTACCAGCTGACTATCACCCACAGCAACGGCCCCCAGGTAAGCATGATTCACAAGGCCATGACAGAACTGCGCCGTGTTTACATCGATTATACTCCCGCCCCCATGTGCGTCTGCAATGCCATGAGCCAGGGCTATGTGGGTTACGATATCCAGAATTCCCTGCGCGCAGAGCTGTTAAGCCGGGGAATTTCCAAACCGGTCAGCACTATCCTCACCCAGGTCACAGTAGATCCTTATGACGAAGCGTTCTATGAGCCTACCAAGCTCATCGGCCGTTATATGTCAAAGGAAGATGCGGAAATTGAACAGAAAAAAGGCAACTTCGTAATAGAAGAACCGGGCAAGGGCTATCGTCGTATTGTAGCAGCTCCCAAGCCCATTGATATCCTGGAAATCGATGCCATACGCGCTCTGGCCGATGCCGGCCAGGAGGTCATCGCCTGCGGAGGCGGCGGTATTCCCGTCATCCCTCAGGAGCATGCCCTCAAAGGCGCCTCCGCGGTCATAGAAAAAGACTGTATCGCAGGCAGACTGGCTGTGGAACTGGAAGCGGATCAGTTAATTATTCTCACAAGCGTAAAGCAGGTATACAAAGATTACCGGAAAGAAACGGAAGCTCCCATACGCAGCATGAATGTTTCCGAAGCCAAGATATATATCCGGGACGGCCAGTTTGAAGCCGGCACCATGCTTCCCAAGATAGAAGCGGCCGTTTCCTATCTGGAAGCGTTTCCCACCGGAAGCGTGCTGATTACCTCCCTGGATTTCGTGGCCGATGCCGTAAGGGGAAATGCGGGAACCGTGATTACCGCATAACACAATTCTCCCGTATGACGCACTGAGGATGTTCCTCCCGGAACATCCTCTTTTTGTACCGCTTTCTTTATTCCTGCACTTCGTTCTTCTTTTTCCCGATTGCCGTCAGCGTATCCTGAAACAGCGCCGTCCTGTATTTGGAATCCATCCCTGTAAACAGGCTGTAAATCACATCCGTAATGATCAGCAGCGGCAGCTGGGGTGAAATCGTATCCCCCAATGAAAGGCCTTCCACTGCCGGTACTGTCAAAATCTGACCAAACTGTACCGGAAAGTTCCGTCTGCGGTTTGCCGTAATGAATACCGTCTCCGTATGGTGGTACCCTGCCGTGCGCAGCGCGTCCAGCACCGCTTCCGTTTCCCCGCTGATGCTCATTCCGATGACCAGATCCTCCGGCCTTGTCAGCACTGCCTGCATCTGCATCATGTGCGGATTATCAATCAGCTCCACCAGCAGCCCCAGCCTCATAAAACGGATTTTGAATTCCAGCGCGGCACAGGCTGAACTTCCAAGGGCGAAAATATACACCCGGTCCGCTTTTGACAAAGACTCGCAGAACCGGAGAACCTGCCCGGTAATGCTTCCGTCAAAATGCAGCAGGATATTCTGGTAGGTATCAATGATCCGTCGAAGCAGATCCTCCTTGTCACACTGGATCACCTGGAAGTTAATCTCATATAAATATTGGAACTCCCTGTAGCCGGAAAAGCCAATCTTTTGGGAAAATCGGGTCATGGCGGGTTCCGATACATGCAGCCTGGCGGCCATTGCCTTTGCGGTGAATTCCATCTTCTCCGTATTATTCAGGAAGAAATCGGCAATAATCCGTTCCGTATTGGTCATTTTCTTGTAATGTATGCGGATTCTCTCTATGATGTCTTGAAAATATATGTTCATTATACGCTCCATACCGTCTGCGGAATCGTTTTATTCTGCATAACCGGCAATAATGTCTTCCAACGGTTCCACCTTCTCCAGCTCATCCATCATGGTATTGTAACCCATCCGATCCAGTTCCGCCAGATATTCCTCCCAGGTGGCGTCCACGTCAATCTGTCCCAAAACCGCTTCCGTGCAGTAGTTGTTTACATAAGCCCAGATATCACTGCTTATTTCGGATGATACATTTGCGTACTCGGTTTCACTCCTGATATCGGATTTATAAGGGATTGTCTGCCATTTCATCCACACGCCGTCCTCCTGCGCGGACCAGTATTTCAGCCCGGCTATGAACAGCGGCTCATAAGTGGTCCATTTGGTCACTTCCCTGTCCTGACCGTACTGCCCGAAGGTCCAGGTTCCTTTTTGGCCGGAGGGCATAACATTCCTCTTGACCGGCATTTCCCCGGATTTATCCCATTCCCAGTCAACACCCTTTTCTCCGTAAAACAGAGATGCATGAATATCCGGATCCCCGTCGCCGAACAGCGTGTAATTCAGGAACTGCAGAATCTTCGCCAGCTTCCGGTCGTCCACATTGGCGTTTACGTAAAAGCTGCCGTATGCGGGAGATTCATTTGTCCGTGCCTTTACTTCCCCTCCGTCCGGCTTAATCCCGGGTGTGGCAAGAATTTTTACATCCGGATATTTCTCCATCAGCGTAAGCGGCGGCCGTTCCACCGCCCAGGAATTCAGAGCATTGGTGGAAGTAATCCAGTAGCCTGCCGTCTGGTTGTTAACCTTTTCCCAGGACAGCGTCCTGTCCCCCGTGATTATTTCAGGGTCAACCAGCCCTCTCTTATACAGATCCGCAAAGCCTTTTAAAAATTCCTTATACTCCTCCGTCACATAATACTGCTCCGCTCTGCCGTCCACCTCATTCACGCCTGTATAAAAATCATAGCCGGAAAAAAACACGCCCTGGGCCAGGCTTGGTGCTGTTATTCCCACCGTATCCTTTTTTCCGGTATGGTTGGGATCCCTGTTTACAAAAGCGTCCATGATTTCTATAAATTTGCTCCGTTCGATGCCGTCATCCGCCACGTAAATATTGTCGGATATCTGTTCCACATTCACGCCCAAATCAATTCCCAGATCCAGGATCCAGTCATAACGGTAATAATCGTTGGGCAGGTAATAATCCACAAACTGGAAGGTAATACCCGTGAGATAACGGAACTGGTCCTTATTTTCCGGATCCAGGGTCATTTCATACATCAGGGGAAATTCTTCATAATATTCCATGAGCTTGGGACAATAATACTCCACCATTTCTCTCGGTATCGGCCTTGCCAGCTCCTGCTCATACATCCAGTCCACCGTTTTATCAAACCAGCCGCAGTCCGGCATCTCGCCGGAAGCCAGCAGCAAATCAATGGTATCGTTGGTTTCCGCTTTCTCCACCGTAATATCCACATTCAGCGCATCTTCGATCATCGTTTCAATATAGGACCCGTCCTCATAGTCCGCCCCCGACCAAAGACCGGTGTAGCTTATATGGTACCGTTCCTCCGGATCCGGTATAGGTATCCCCGCCGCAGCGTTTTCCGTCTCCTCGGCAGAACCGTTTTCCCCGGTCCCGGATAACGCCGGTTCCTGTCCCTCCGGCACGGAAGTATCCGTTGCCGCGCCGCAGCCTGCCGCCAGCACTGCCAGTATGCATGCCAGCGCGGCTGCCATCCCTTTACTCCACATTTTCTTCTTCATCGCAATCCTCCCACCGTCTGCTTGTAATCAGTAACCCCTTTTTATACCAGTTCCTCCAACTGAAACCGGGGAATCCTCCGTATTCTGGTCCTTGCCAGACAGCTTCCGTCCTCCGGCCCTCCGGCGCAGTAGGCCAGCAGCAAGGCATCTTTTGTAAAATGCATGGCACAATAACAATACCCGTGATCCGGTTCCTGTTCAAAGCTCACCGGCTCCGTGAAGGTCTTTCCCTTATCCCGGCTGACCGCTATCACATAAGGTGTCCTGCCACCCAGAAAAATCTCGTCCGGCTCCCCTCTCCCATTATATTGGGGAATCGGATTCCACACAGCATACAGCACACCCTTTTCATCCTGTTTCATACTTAGCGGACCGTTGGGTGAAGTAAATCGGGAAGGCTGGCAAGCCGTCCATGTATTGCCGTTGTCCAGGGAAAACATTTCATACTGCCGCCCCAGATCCGTTCTCGCCCAGCCCCACAGACAGCCCGGAGAAAGCTCCACCGCCCCCGGCTCCTGCAGACCGGAACGGCAGTTTCCCGAATAGGGCATACTGCATTTCCCGGCGGCAGTCTCCCAGGTCACCCCATCGTCATCCGAATAGAAAAACACATCCTCCGCCCGGCTGTCAAAAAACCGGGTGCCTTCCTCCATATCTCCCCGCAGCCCGGTTCTGTGGGATGCGGCCGGGATCAGAATCCGGCCGTCTGACAGCCGGAGCACCCTGTCGTTATTTACTACAAAAAACCCTTCCTGCGGCGTGCACAGCACCCGTTCCCCCCAGGTCCTTCCTCCATCGGGGGAGCGCCGCAGGAACATCCGCAGCAGCGTATAAGTCGTCCTTACCAGATAAAAAAGTCCGATATCCCCATTTTTCATATGCATCAAAGACAGGGACATGGCATTGACGCCGCCCTCCCCTTCGCAGGTCAGGATAAGGGTCTCCTCCCCGAAGCTCCTCCCGTCATCCTGCGAACGCAGCAGATACAAATCCGCCGCAGCTTCATCCGCCTGGCTCTCCCCCTTGTAACGGCTGTACGCATACAGGATTTCCCCATTTTCCATTGTCAGGAACGCGCCTTCACTGTTTCGCGGATTGTCCGGTCCGGGAACCAGATCCAGACTCACGCTTCCCAATTCTTTTCTTTTCATGTTTTTTCCTTTCTGCCGCTCACAGCGGCTCTTTCCTGTCATCCTTTGACTGCTCCAATCATAATCCCCTTCACAAAATACTTCTGCAAAAAGGGATAAACCAGAATGATGGGCAGCACCACAAGTACCGTGGTGGCCGCTTTCACCGTTTCCGGGTTCATATCCACCAGCTCTCCCATAGCCTCTATCTCATAAGGGGTATCGGGCGTCCGGTTCAGACTGTCCAGCATCCGCCGCAGGAGGTACTGAAGTGTAGTCAGGCTGCTGCTCCTGCGGCAGTAAATCATATTATCAAACCAGGAATTCCACTGCCCCACCATCTGCCACAGGGCCACCGTAGCAATAACGGGCTTCGACAGCGGCAGCATGATAGAAAAGAAGATCCGCGTCTGGGAGGCACCGTCAATACTCGCCGCCTCCTCCATCCCTTTGTCCACCGAAAAGAAATAATTCCGGATGATAATACAATTAAAAATACTGAACCCGCTTGGCAGGATATAAACCATAAAATTATTCAGAAGGTGCATGTTTTTCATATTCAGATAGGCAGGTATCATACCTCCCGAAAAAAACATAGGCACGAGCAGCACACCGGTTATCATTTTACCAAACGGCAGATTGGTCCTCGTCAGGGAATAAGCTGCCAGGCAGCAAACCAGCAGATGAAAAACGGTGCCGCAGACAGTCCTGGCAACCGAAACAAAAGACGCGCCCAGTATTTCATTATTCTGAAGACAATATGCATAGGCATTCAGCGTCCAGACCTTCGGGAAAAAATTAATATGCATGTAGGAAATATCCTGCGCCCTGGAAAAGGATCGGACAATCATATCCCAGAACGGGATTAAAATAGTGATACAGAACAGGATCATGAAAATCATATTGCAGGTATCAAAAATCCGGCTTGCCGTGGATTTTTTTATTTTAACCTGTTGTTGGCTGTTATTCTTTTTCATCGTTTCTTCCCTCCCCTTGCCGTCTTTTCTGTCAGATAATCCTGTAGTCCGGATTGGCTTTCCTGGCAAACCAGTTTGCCCCCAATACCAGGGCAAGGCTTACCACATTCTGGAACAGCCCCACCGCCGTGGAAAGATCATACTGGCTGTCCACCATACCTTTTCTGTAAACATATGTGGAAATTACATCCGCCACAGGATAGGTGGCATCATTATACAGGTTGAAAATCGGATCGAAGCCGACACTGATCAGAGAACCCACATTCAGGATGAGCAGTGTGCACATTGTGGGAAAAAGAGCCGGCAGAGTGATATACAGAACCTTATGCAGACGGTTCGCACCGTCTATGGCCGCCGAATCATATAACTGGGGATCGATCCCCGATATGGTCGCAAGATAGATTACAATACTGTAGCCTGTGGATTTCCACAGGTTGGTCAGCAGATATATGGGAACGAACATATTTTGCTGTACCATAAAGAACACCGGCTTATCCAGAATTCCAAGCCTGATCAGCACGGCATTCACAATACCGCTGGAGGGAGAAAGCATTTGATATACGAAAGCTCCCACTACAACCCAGGACAGGAAATGAGGCATATAGGTAATTGTCTGTACCACCCGTTTGAACTTCATGTTCATCATTTCATTCACAAGCAGTGCAAACACAATCGTCACCGGAAAGGAGGTCACCAGCGTAAGTACACTGATTTTGACCGTATTCCCCAATACCCTGTAAAAATTGGGATCCGAAAATATCTTTTTAAAGTGGAACAGCCCCACCCACTCACTGCCCAGAATCCCCCTCGCCATTTTATAATCCTTAAACGCAATGACTATGCCCCACATGGGAAAATAACAGAATATAATCACCAAAATAAGGGCCGGTGCAAGAAACAGGTAAAATGGGATATTCTTCTTCACCTGCTTTACAAGTCCCGCATGTCCGGCCGATTTTTTCTTACCGGTCATCTCCATATCCGCCTCCTTTGTTGTTACAGAATGAAAAAACCGATAATCCGGCCCGGGCGGATTATCATATTTTTAAACATTCTTTTACTGTTTGCAATACACCGTTATTATATCGCCCTTAAAATAATTTTTCAATACGTCAAATAGTTTTTGTTTTACCATTTAAATATTTGTACTTATTTGTAGTAAATACACGAAAAATATATTCTCTTTTTGTAAATATTTCAATAGATTTCTGTACGGTTCTTTCAAGGCCAACAGTCCGGACGTAACAGTTCAGACAGCCCCTTGTGTCCTATGCCCGCAGAAATAAAAAAACGTATCCCGACAGCAGCTGCAGAAAAATTCTGCAATCCTATCAGGATACGTTCTTTTCTTTTATTCCCCCAGGCTGTGGGCCAGACGGACACACTTATTCGTCTGTCCGGCGGCTGCCGCAGGGGCTGCATACCAGGCGGCCGGCCGGCATTATGCCGTAATATCCTCCAGCTTCCCTTCAAATTCCGTCATATCCGTTTCCGTTTCATAAAATTCTTCCTCCGGATACTCCTTTGCCTCATCCTCTGCCTGCTGCATCTGCGTACCGCTAAGCTGCGTTTCCCCGCCCCGGACCGCGCCCGCTGCCGGAAGGCCGTTCATCCCCAGGGCTGCGGCTGCAAGCAGCATGGCGGTTCCCAGGCCAAGCAATCCAATTTTTTTCTTCATAAAAAACCCCTTTCCGGATAACGCTGTCGGTTCCATTGTTTCCAATTCCCCACAGCATTATTTTACCCGGAAAAGGGGTATTCTAACAGCAAACCACGGTAATGAATTTGTAAAATTTAAGGAACCGGTAAGATAGACGGCCGCCGGTAATTACCTCTCAAAACCCCTTCAGCGCAACAAGCAGGGCACCGATCAGAATACAAAAATCAGATATATTGAATATAACGCCCCGCAAAGGCGCCCACTTTACTCCAAGGCTGAAATAATCCACCACATATTTCCTTTTCAGCCGGTCATAAGTATTGCTGAACGCTCCGCCCAGAAGCAGGCTCAGACCGGCCTTCAGCCAGCCGTTCCCGCGCCGTGTCAGGGTAAAAAGGAAAACAAGGGCAAGCGCTGCCGTCAGAATAAGGGAAAGCCCAGCAACCACATTGCTTTTCTTCTCTCCCAGATTCATGCAGGCCCCTTTGTTATGATATTTCCGGATCAGAATTCGGCCCTTCAAAATTTCCGTTTCCTCTCCTGTCTTTCTCTTTTTTTCCACGTAATTTTTGATTACCAGTTCGCCGGCAAAAATAAATGCCGCAATAAACAGATATCCCATTTTTTCTCCTTAAAGTGCTTTGGACCGTTGTTACCGTTCACAGGCAGTGTCACAGGGCCGGCAGCCCTGCAATCCAGTTAAATACCCCTTCCATATTCAGCCGCCCATATCCCCACTGCCGGTTGGGATATGTATATGCAGCTTCCCGGTTCGCCCCCCGCAGGAAATAATTCCTTACCGCCACGCCTCCCACATAAGGGGAATTATATTCCACCACCGCCCATTGCAGAAACTGCGCCGCAGCACCGGCAGCAAGAGCTGCGGACAAAGAAGTCCCTGTAGCGGTTCCCACCAAAGTTTTCCCCTGGACCATGCCCGTCGCCACAGAGATATCCACACCCGGAGCGGCTATATCCGGCTTAATGTCCCCATTTGAGGAAAAACCCTGGCCGGAATTAATATAAAAGCTGTTATTCCTGCTGTTATAAGCGGACACAGTGATGGGAGGCTCTGCAAATCCGGGAGAGGTAATGGTGGTTTCCGGAGTAGGCTGCAGGAACTCCACCCTGCCGTCCACAAACTGTCTCAGAGGCAGCCACATGTTAATATTCCCGGTTCCGTCACCGCCTTCCCGGGTAACAATGACGGTCCACAGTCCGGGGCTTGGCGCTTCAAACCGCATCACCGCCACCTCATTTCCCGTTTCCGATTCTATGGTCTGGTAATCCAGCCGTACCTTAGTTTTTTCATATACAAAGGTATATTCCACGCTCTGTCCCAGCCTTCCGCTTACGGGAGGAACCACCTCGCCCCCGGGGGAACGCACGGAAACGGAATAAAAATCAGGAATCCTCCCCCAAAGCTCCAGAAGGAATCCTCTTGTTCCCTCGCTCACCATCATCTCCGCCCTTATGGACTGGCCGGTTTCAATATAACCGCTGAAATGATGGGCGGCATTTCCTTCATTCCCGGCTGCTATCACCACAACCTGGTTTATTTCCGACCCGACATTGGAAACATAATCGGACAGAGAAGAGCTTCCGCTGTGATCCCCAAAGCTGCTTCCCAGTCCCAAAGAAATTACCGCCGGTTTTTCAAAAGGAACGCGGTAGGAAGACACATATTTGATACCCAGCATAATATCGTTGGTCTCATAGGCCGGCACATCGTCCGGGGTCATATAATAGTCCCGTAAAAACTGCTTCGCCTGCTTCAGCTTCACCACTACGATATCCGCATCCGGTGCCGCTCCCAGATAATCCAGCCCTCCGTTCAGGGCACTTCCGGCAGCGGCCGAGGCCATTGCCGTCCCATGTCCGATTTCATCTGTGGAAGGGACCAGATCCAACGGGTTATCCGACTGCAGCGCCTCATTTATCTGCTCTCTGGTATATTCACTTCCATAAATATAGCCATCCGGGGGCGTGCCCGTCTGCACACTTTGATCCCAGATGGCCAAAATTCTCGTGCTCCCATCTTCTCTTCTGAAAACAGGATTCCGGTAATCAATACCCGTATCCACAAAACCCAGCACCACATTTCTGCCGGTTAACGATAAAGGCTCTCTCTGAACCAGTGTAATCCCGCTTCTCACAAGGGGCTGGATATCAAAATTCCGATCCAGGGCCTCCGGGGCAAAGGGTTCCATCAGCCCATACAGCCTGGGTATATACCTGTAATAATAGCTGGATACCTCCAGGGGCGGAAGGATGGACCTGCTGTAATAAATAGAGAGGAATCTTTCATTTATCGGAATATAACAAAAGATGTCGTCATTTCCTTCCACCGTACCCGGCGGCAGAACAAAATAATTGATCAGGTCGATATAATCCTCTGATAATATCTTTTCCTTGCATGTCATGAGTCAAGCTCTCCATATCCCTTTGTATCAGTATATGGCGCTTTTCCCAGCCCATGCATCTTTATTGCATGGGCTTTCCTATGCATCTTTATTGCATGGGCTTTCTCAATGCCGGGGTTACTCTCCGGCGCCGGCCTGCTTATCCGTAATGGCATATCCGGCCCCTCTGATCTGAATAGCCGGTCCGCCGGTTCCTTCAATGTAATTCTTGGTTATGGTCACCCGGCCGATGTTGTCGTCCTTGGGAATTTCATACATAATGTCCAGCATGAAATCTTCAATGATCGCCCGGAGCGCCCTGGCTCCCGTATCCTTCTTGGTCGCCTTGTCGGCAATCGCTTCCAGCGCCTCGTCGTCAAACTGCAAATCCACCTCATCCAGCGACAGCAGCTTCTGGTACTGCTTCAAAATAGCATTTCTCGGCTCCTTCAGGATCCTTACCAGCATTTCCTTGGTGAGCCCCTGCAGGGTACATATAATAGGCAGTCTTCCCAGGAATTCCGGAATCATCCCGAAATTCCGGAGATCCTCAACGGTAACCTTGGAGAGGATATCCGGATCCTTGTCAAATTTATCCTTAAGCTCTCCGTTAAAGCCTATTGATGTCTGTTTTGTCAGCCTCTGCTTAATGATACCATCCAGATCCGGGAACGCACCGCCGCAGATGAACAGGATGTTCCGCGTATTCACCGTAGCCAGCGGCACCATGGCATTCTTACTGCTTGCGCCCACAGGCACCTCCACCTCGGATCCTTCCAGAAGCTTCAGCATTCCCTGCTGTACGGATTCTCCGCTTACGTCCCGGGAAGTGGTATTTTTCTTCTTGGCAATCTTATCGATTTCATCAATAAATATAATGCCCCGTTCCGCCTTTTCCACATCATTATCGGCAGCGGCCAGCAGCTTGGATACCACGCTTTCGATATCATCTCCGATATATCCGGCTTCCGTAAGAGAGGTGGCATCGGCAATAGCCAGCGGAACGTCGAGAAGCCTTGCTAGTGTCTTTACCAGATAAGTCTTTCCGGAACCGGTAGGCCCTATCATAAGAATATTGGATTTTTCTATTTCTATATCATTCATCGTGTTGGTGACCACTCTTTTATAGTGGTTGTAAACCGCCACGGATATGATTTTTTTCGCCAGCTCCTGGCCGATAACGTACTCGTCCAGGCTCGCTTTGATTTTATGGGGGGCAGGAATATCACGGATATTGAAAACGGGATCCGCTTCTTTTTCTTTTTCCTTTTCCTTTTCTTTTTTCTTTTTAATCTTCTGCTTATTGGGGATTCCGTCATTTCCCTGCAGATCCGCCAGATTCACAAAACTGATGTTGGGATATTTCCCATCCTTATTCATATTGTTCAGCATATTCATCATCTCGGGATTATTCAGCATTCCCTGATAATCATACTGGCTCACCGCATCCATGGTCCTGTGCATACAATCGTCACAGACACAGATGTTATTGGGAAGATGGTACATCTTACCCGCCTTGCTTTCCGGGCGGCGACAGATAAAACACACATCCTCATATTCCTTTTTATCATCCTTCTTCCCGGAGGCATCCGTATCCTCCGCCGGAGCCTTCACTTCTTCCAGGCCCTCTTCCTTTTTATCCTCATCTTCTCTATTATCAAAATCGCTCATCGGGCAATCCTCCATTTTCCTGTCCTATCCTGCCGCCTCCGGCATGAAAGCGCTGCGTGCGGCTGCGGACGTTTACATGACACTCACTTAATTATAAATCACAACCTATTGCCATACAAGTTAAGTTTCTATAAACAAACTAAACAAAATAACACGAACATAACCGAGCAGACGGCCCTTTGCGCCCTGAGGGATCCCCCTGTGCAGGCCGGGAAATTCCGGTACAGGGAAAGGCCGGAAGGATATCTGGCGATACCCCTTCCGGCCCGTTAAAGCAATGTCTGTCATATACACCGGTTTAGTTCCTGCCGGTGGTTTCCATAGCTTCCTGTGAAGTAAGCGTTACGGAAACTTTTTGTTCCTGATACCCTTCCGTAGGGTTCCCGCGCATGATGGTAAGTTCCACCGTATCTCCGATTGCATAATACTGCATGGAATTGGTGAGATCATCCTGGGTGGTTACGGTGGCGCCTGCAAAACCGGTAATGATATCTCCTTTTACCAGGCCCGCATTATCCGCGCCGGTTCCTGCATATACCTGCGCCACATAAATGCCTTCAGGCATTCCGTAAGCATCTCCCATGGCCTTGGTTACATTGATGCAGGAGATTCCCAGAAAGCCTCTGTTGCCCTCGTCCACCTTTTCCTTCGTTTCCTGGTTCATCAGTTCTTCAATAATAGGCTGGGCGGACGAAATAGGGATGGCGTACCCCATACCTTCTACGGTACTTCCGCCGATTTTGTTGGAGTTGATTCCGATTACCTGTCCTTTAATATCCAGAAGCGCACCGCCGGAGTTACCGGGGTTAATCGCCGCATCCGTCTGGATCAGCGCATTGCTGGTGCCCGTTTCACTCACCTCCAGGGTACGGTTCAGGGCGCTTACCACGCCTGTTGTAACCGACTGTCCGTAACCAAGGGCATTCCCGATGGCGATAACCGGCTCCCCTACCTTCAGGGTGTCGGAGTCTCCCATCGTGGCAATGGCGATGCTGCCTTTGGTGGTTTCCTGCACATCCGAAAGCTTAACAGCCAACACTGCCAAATCCATGGAAGGGCTGGTACCTTTAATCTGGGCCTCCACCACTTCATCATCTATAAATTTTACCGAAATCTTATTGGAATCCGCAACCACATGGTTATTTGTCACAATCAGCAGTTCATCGTCATTTTCCCCGATGATAATACCGCTGCCTGCCGCCTCCTGCTCCTGCTGCATATTTTGTCCCCAGAAATCCGTACCGGATATGATCATCTGGTTCGTAATGGAAACGATGGAAGGCATGGTGTTTTCCACCACTTCCGTTACATCCGTCACCACCGCGCTGGATGTTCCCTGCGTTACCGTGGACTTTATGCCGGATTCGCTCTCCGCCGCCCCGGCCTGTGTTTCCTGCTGTCCCTCCGCAGCTTCCCCCGTAGTCTGGGCAATCTGCCTGGTCTCATTCCCGGAACCCAGGGAATTCACCGCCAGGAAGCTGACGCCTGCACATACGCCGAAGAAAACACCGCATACCACTACGGCAATCACTTTTTTCCATATGGGATTCATAGGCTTTCCGGGCTTCTTTTCCTTCTTTTTCTTATTGTGCCGTCCGTTTCCTCCCGGCGCGCCGTAATCATTATCCGAAAAATTGCTTCCGTACTGGTAATTTCCCTGATGGGACTGGTAACTGCTGTAGCCGCTGTAATTCCCGTGAGGCTGTCCGCTGGCACCGTTTCCGCCCTGATAACCGCCGTTCTGGTAACCGCCTGCCTGATAGCCCCCGGCCTGATAAGGTCCCTGCGTGCCGTTTTGGTAACCGTTCTGGCTGCCGGCACCGTTGTAGCCGCCGGTATACTGTCCGCCCGGATTATTCTGGTAACCGCCCTGATTCACGCCGGAATAGCTTCCCGAAGCATTCCCTGCCGTCTGTCCGTTATTGTTTTCTGTATGAGCAGCACCACTGCCGCTCTGGACAGTCTGCGAATTATTTTGTTCTGTTGGATTTTCGTTTGAATCATTATTGTTATCAAACATTTCGCTTACCTCTTTTCTTCTCCTGTTTGGTTCTTTCTCTCTATGTCTGTTTACAGTATAAACAGGAATTGTGTTCTTTCTGTGATAAATCTATAGAAAATATGTTAAAAACGATAAAAAAATACCGGAGAGCGGCATTTTATGCCATTCTCCGGCCAAAAACGGATCCATGTTATTCCACCGTTACGGATTTCGCCAGGTTTCTCGGTTTATCCACATCGCAGCCCTTGCCAACGGCCACATAGTAACTGAAAAGCTGGAGCGGGATAATCGCCAGGGAATTAGTAAAAAACGGATTGGTCCGGGGAATATAGATGACATAATCCGCCGCCTTTTCAATTTCCCGGTTCCCTTCGCAGGTAACCGCCAGCAAAAAGGCACCTCTCGACTTCACTTCCACCATATTGCTTATTGTCTTTTTATAAAGGGCCGGCTGTGTCGATACGGAGGCCACCAAAGTCCCCTCTTCAATCAGGGATATCGTGCCGTGCTTCAGTTCGCCTGCCGCATAGGCCTCGGAATGGATATAGGAAATCTCCTTCAGCTTCAGGGATCCTTCCATAGAAATCGCATAATCGATCCCTCTTCCGATAAAGAAAACGTCTTTTGCGGCAATATAACGGTTGGCAAACCGCTGTATCCGGTTTTTATTATTCAGAAGCAGCTCAATCTGATCCGGCAGGCGGCCCAGATCCGCAAGCATATCTCTGAAGTCCGTCTCCGATACCGTCGCTTTTACCCTGGCAAATTTCAAAGCAAGCAGGTACAGCGCAATCAGCTGTGCGCTGTAAGCCTTAGTGGTAGCAACCGCAATCTCCGGCCCTGCCCAGGTATACATCACGTGATCCGCTTCCCTTGCAATGGAACTTCCCACCACATTCACAATGCCCAGGACCTGGAAGCCTCTTTTCTGTGACTCCCTCAATGCCGCGAGGGTATCGGCAGTCTCCCCGGACTGGCTTATGACCACCACCATGGCCCCTTCTTCCAGAATAGGGTTCCTGTAACGGAATTCGGAGGCCAGATCAACTTCCACCGGAATACGTGCCAGCCCCTCCAGCACATATTTCCCTGTCACTCCCGCATGGTAGGCGGATCCACAGGCCACAATATGAATTTTCTTTATGGCAAGCAGCTCGTCCCCGCCCATTCCCAGCTCTTCGATAACAATATCATTCCCCTGAATCCTGGGGCTTAAGGTATCCGCCACCGTTTTGGGCTGTTCATACATTTCCTTCAGCATGAAATGCTCGTAACCGGCTTTTTCCGCCGCCTCGGCATCCCAATCGATGGTCACCGCCTCTTTTTCCACCTCTTCTTCATCCACATTGTAAATACGGAAGCCTTCCGGCGTCAGACGGGCGATTTCCTGATTTTCTATATAAGTGACCGTTCTGGTATATTTCAGTATTGCCGGAACGTCCGAGGCGATAAAGCAGCCTTCCCCGTTCTGCCCCACGATGAGAGGGCTGTCTTTTCTTACCGCAAACATTTCGTCCGGATAGTCCGCGAACAAAATCCCCAGCGCATAAGAGCCTTCCACACGGTGAAGCACCTTGGTGATCGCCACCATCGGATCCCCTTTATAATAATAGTCCAGCATATGGGCCAGCACTTCCGTGTCCGTTTCCGATACAAACTGATAACCCCTGTTTTCCAGCTTCTTTTTCAGCGGCAGATAATTTTCAATAATTCCGTTATGTACCACCGCTATAGTACCCAACGCATTAAAATGAGGATGGGAATTCACATCGCTTGGCGCCCCGTGTGTCGCCCACCGGGTATGGCCGATTCCCAGTGTCCCGGGCATAGTAGCGCCGTCATGGGTCAGCTCCTGCAAAACCTTCAGCCTTCCTACGGATTTTGTAATGTTAATTTTCTCGCCGTCAAATATAGCCATTCCGGCCGAATCATAACCTCTGTACTCCAGCCTGGAAAGTCCGTCCAGGACAACAGGCGCCGCCTGGCTTTTACCGATATAACCTACTATTCCGCACATACTCTTACCTCCAATAATCTTTATTCATGCTGCAGGCCCTGGCCAGCCCGGCAGGCAGGATTTTATAATGTTTTCCCAGCAGAAATCCCATATACTTGGCTCCGCTTGCCGCAATCAGCTTGGCGACAAGCCAGGGTTTATGGACAGCAAACAGATGGGAAGCCGTCATCTTCACCAGCTTCATGCCCTCCGACTCCGTGGGAATCCCGGAAAATACCTCCGGATGACAGGCCTGGGAAACCCCATTGTCAAAATTACGGTGGAACTGATCCGCACAGGAATAATTATGGGAATGATAGACCCGGGCACCCGCCGCATAGGCGATTTTCCATCCGCTCCGAACCGCACCCGCCGCATAAATCATATCCTCGTTAAAAATAGTATGCCTTACAAAACCTCCCAGCTTCTGGTACACTTCTTTTTTATAAGCCGCACATACATTGGAACAGAAGTACGTTTTAATTCCCATTTCCGGGAGCTGTTCCTTTCCTTTGACGCAGCTTTCTTCAGGATAATTGTACTGCCTGGTATACCGTTCGATTTCGCCGCTGTCCTTTTCCGGCAGCTGTCTGGCGTAGGAGACCGCTATGTCATCCTCCGCCATAAGCGCCCCCACAAGCTCTTCCAGAAGCCTGTTGTCCGCCGGAAGGGAATCATGGGTCATGCAGACAAAAACATCAGCGCTGCTATGGGATACCCCTTTATCACGGGTACCGCCATGATCAAACTCCCTTTTGGATAGATGATGGACCTCTACATCCGGGTGTTCCCTGGCAAAATCCGTACCATACAGAAGCTTTTCAAAATATTTTTCTTCCGTATTCATAACAATAATCCGTTCCGGCTTCAGCGTCTGCTTTTCCAGGCGTTTTATCAATTCCAGGAATCTGTTTTCCGGCTTGTAGGTCGGTATAATGACATCTACTTTCATTTTCCAATCCCTTTCTCCCGTCACACAGCATCTGCACAGGAAACCGTCCGGACCTGTCTGAACGGTTCCCTGTTCCCTGCATTTGCCTGTAACTTTAGAAAAAGGGGCCTTGGATTGGCCCCTTTTAGCTCATTGCAAAGTACTATTTTATAGCGGTATCCTATCTTCCGGTGTCGCTGGAAACTCTTGCACTATAGCTCTTAACCGAAGGAGAGGGTGTATATTCCTCCTGCGCAAAGAAAAACTTGTGGAGAAGGACTACATTATCCTCCAGGGAAGTGGGGATGACACAGCTGCCGGCCTTGCCCACCTTTCCGGTTACCCGGTTTGTCTCAAAGGGGAAACCATCCGTCGCCACCACCTGATAGGATGCCAGATCCTTTAATACGCTGAGCATTTCCGCCGAATCCAGATTGGTAGCCACATGGGGAAGGGCACTGTCCAGGGTGGAGCTCAGGGTCGTTACCGATGCATTCCTTGCTTTATCCAGGCATGCAAGGAGTACGGTCCTCTGTCTTTCCGCACGTTTGAAGTCATCGCCCGCCGTGTAACGAATACGGCAGTAGGCAGTCGCTTGGAGCCCGTTCAACGTCTGTAAACCAGGCTGGGTTACCTTGATATAATCCTTTGTCAGCCTTTCTTTATCTTCTGTACTAAACATACTTTCCTGATAATTATTCAGATGCTTAATCTCTTCTTCCCTGACATCAACTTCCACACCGCCAAGGCTGTCGATAACATCAATCAACCCGTTAAAACCAATGCTCACATAGTTGGTGATATTCATATCCAGGTTCATATTCAGCATATTGATGGCTTGTTCGGGCCCGCCGTTTGCATAAGCCGCATTACATTTGCTGTACTTGTCATTTCCCAGGTTCATGTAAGTGTCACGGTAAACGCTGCAGATTTTCACTTCGCCCGTATCCAGGTTAATAGAAGCTATCATGATGGTATCGGAACGGTTTCCCTTGCCCAGGTTATCATCCCTGGAATCAATACCGAACAGTGCAATATTCCGGTATCCCTTCATGGCGGTATTACTCTCAACCGTATCGTTTATGACAATATCTTCTTCGTTCACATTGATTTTCTGCATGGAGGTCTGTTTGAGCACCGCCCAGAGTACAACTCCCAAAACCACAAGAGCGACCATCTCCACGGTGAACATAATAATCCGCCTTCTTTTCCTGGCCTTTCTCTTTTTCGACATTGCTTTTTTGTTTTTGGGCCCGGAACTGCGGCCGTCCCCATAACCATTGCGGGAATCCGAATTCCTGGGCTCCCTGTAACCGTTTCTGGAATCGGAACTGTGTGATTCTCTGTAACCGTTTCTGGAATCGGAACTTCGTGATTCTCTGTAACCGTCACGGGAATCGGTATTGCGGTGTTCTCTGCTGCTACGGGAATTAGCGTTCCGGCTTCCTCCGTTGTTTCTCGATGATGATGCCATATCTTTTTCTCCTGTTTATTGTATTCTAACGTGACCGAAACGTCACTTTTCAATAAGCATTCTCATTGATGAATCCTTTAAAAACCGTCAGAAAGAGGATTTTTAAATCAAGAGCCATGCTCCAGTTTTCAATATAGTATATATCGTACTCTATCCGCTTGCGTATGGACGTATCCCCCCGATAGCCGTTTATCTGTGCCCAGCCGGTCATCCCCGGCCGCACCTGATGCTTTATCATATAACGGGGTATTTCTTCCCGGAATTTTTCCACAAACTGGGGACGCTCCGGCCTTGGGCCCACCAGACTCATATCCCCTATCAAAACATTAAACAGCTGGGGCAGCTCATCCAGACTGGTCCTGCGCAGGAAAGCGCCCACACGGGTAATACGCGGATCCCCTTTAACGGTCCAGCCTTTCTTTTCTTCGCCCGGCTGCTGTATACACATAGTACGGAATTTGTACATCATAAAAGGCTTATTATGAAGCCCCACTCTTTCCTGTTTAAAAATAACCGGCCCCTTGCTGGTACCCTTTACCATAATTGCCACCAACAGCAGAATAGGCGATATCAGAATCAGGCCGAAAAAGGATCCCGCCAGATCCATGCATCTCTTAGCCAGCGCGCTGAGTGTATTGGAAAGCGGCACATAGCGTATATTGATTACGGGCAGCCCCATCAAATCCTCCATATAAGGCCGTCCGGGTATCAGGCTGTTGTAATCCGGTATGAATTTGGTATGCACACCTGATTTTTCGCATAAATCCACCAGTTCCTCCAACCTGTCATAGCTTTCCAGGGAGAGCGTGATGGCAATTTCATCCAGCTTGTTCTCCGGCAGTATATAAAGCAAATTATTGATGGATCCTAAAACCTTTACTCCTTTATAGGTTGCACCTCTTGGCACTTTATCATCCAGAATCCCTCTTACCACATATCCCCATTGGGGATTGGCATTGATACGGTTGATATATTCCTCCGCAGCACGGGAATATCCTATGAGAAGGATATATTTGAGATTATAACCTTTTTTTCTCACAAAATGAAGCAGATACCGGATCAGCGCACGCATAATCAGTGTTGCCGCAGTATTCAGCACACAGAAAACGCCGACCATACCACGGGAAAAGTCATGGACCTGAAACGAGTCAACGGTATTGTTTACCATAAACAATACAGCAAGAAAAATAGTAACGCCAACAATATTGGCCTTACATACATTGACAATCTCCGTCTCGTTCCGCTGTACCCTTTTGGGTGAGTAGAGCTTGAACCAGTAATACAAAATCAAATATCCAGGCACAACAAAATACAGGGCGCTGAAATATACCTTCATATCCAGAACGCCCACCTCAGGACCCGTATTGTTCAAGGTGCTCCCTATAAATAAATACCACGCAAGTATATAGGAGCCTGCAATAACAAACGCATCTACAACAACATGCAATCTGTTAAAGTATTGCTGGTTGTCCTTTATCATGGCTTCACCTGTTTCTCCATATACAAATTGTATTGTACAATAATCCTTTTAAAAGCACAACTTAAATTTTCCTTAATCGACAAAATCCGCCAAAGGTGGAGGGAATTTCCGGCGCAGAACGTCGGGATATATCCGAATTTATCTTTTATTTGAAATAATGATTTTAGCGGCGCCGGAAAATATTGATCCATAGTTCCAGTTGTATGGTTATATAGTGCCCGAAATCTGCGGGTTTGAAACGGACTTTTCTCCGGCGGGCTTCAGGGGTGAAACAGAGCCTGAAACCTTCGCCCAGGCCCTTCAGGTATACGCCGGCATAACCTTTGGTGCAGAAAAAAAGGGTTTTAATAAGAAAACCGGCAGCCAGGAAGGGAAGGTTTAGTAATAATTGGAAAAACGGCATGTTTTTGTAAATGAGGTAAATGCTGTTGCGGGAGGAGTGGGTGATTTTAAACGGATTGTAGCGGGATCCGGTAGAAGCGCTTCCTGCATGATAAACTTTGGCTGTAGGTTCGTAGCTGTTTTTGTAGCCTGCAATGCGGGCCCGGTACCCTAAATCCACATCCTCCAGGTAGGCAAAATGAAGTTCGTCCAGCAGGCCCGTTTTTTCCAGGTAAGCCTTACGGTAAAGGGCGGCTCCGGCGCAAGCGGAAAAAACGGACATGGGAGTATTATAATCGGTGGACGGGCGGCCTTTTCCGATGGCAAAGGCCCAGCCAAGGGCGTTATATCGGTCGCCGGCCCCGTCCATGATGTCGGGCTGCTGCATGGAAAGCATTTTCACAGCTACGGAAAACAGGCGGGAGTCGTTGTCCATACGACGCTCCAGCCTGCGGATACAGCCCGGATCGACGGTGGTATCATTATTCAAAAGAAAAACATAGGGTGTCTCTGCCCGAATGATGCCTTCATTTACGGCGGCACAAAAGCCCCTGTTTTCCGGGAAACGGATGAGTCTGACCCAGGGAAAAAGCCGTTCGGCCATTTCGGGGCTTCCGTCTTCGGATCCATTGTCAATTATGCATACTTCAAAAGTAGGAGGCTTGTCACCAAAACAGCCTTCCAGGGAACGGAGGCAGTTTTCCAGGTAATCTATGCCGTTATAATTAGGTATTATTACAGTAGTTTTCACTGGTTTCCTTCTTTCCTGTATGGATCCCACAGAATGCGGCCGCCTTCTTTTCTCAGCCATTCACAAAATTTCCCGCTGATCAGGACCGGATCCGCACCAGCCCTGATTTCCTGAAGGGCTTTTCCCAATGCCATCTCCCACTCCGGACGGACCTGCATGGTGCGAATGTCGGCAGTGTCCACATCCTGAAGGAGAACGGCTCTGTGCATGTAGCCGCTGAAGCGGCGGCGCAGTCCCCGGAAACGCATCTGTATGTTTCCGTCTTCCTCTTTTTCATAAATTCCGCTGACCAGCCTGCCTCCTGCCGGCGGCAGCGGGCCGGCAACCGCGGCAAGATCCGCTCTCTGGGACAGCGGATCCGGTAAGAATTCCATGCGGTAAAAACCCAGATGCCTGGTATCCGCTACCCTTACCGTCCACCCCTGTCTCCGGGCAAAATCCTCCAAAGCCCTGCGCCCTGCTTCATATGCATAGCTTTTGCTTGCAGGATTGGAAGCGGTGGATTCCCTGTGGCAGCGCCAGTGATACAGCACTTTGGGAATGTGGACATAGGCTTCCTCCGGCCTGCCCTGCAGCACACCTTCCGAGGCACGCAGCACGAGATCGTAGTCCTGCGCGCCGTCAAATCCCGGCCGGAGCAGAAGCCTCTTCATCAGCGTGGCATCCATAACCAGGAAATGGCAGATATAGTTATTGGATAACAGCAGATCCAGATTAAAATCCAGCTTCCTGTGCGGCTCATAATAGTTTTCTTCCCCATCCCATTTATCTTCGTCAGAATACAGGAATACCGGGCGGATCCCATTTTTCTCTTTTTCCCTTATTGCCCGGGCCATTTCATACAGCGCGTCCGGAGTCAGCACATCATCATGATCCAGAAGCCCGATATAGCTTCCCGAAGCCTCCCGGATCGCAGCATTGGTATTCCCCGCAATGCCTTCGTTGGCAGGAAGCCGGATATAGCGGATCCGCTCATCCGCACGCTCCCGGACTGCCTTCTCCATTCCGTCGCTCCCGCCTGCGTCCGCCAGCAAAAGCTCCCAGTAAGGGTAAGACTGCTCCTGAAGGGAATCCAGCAGCTCCTTCAGATAAACCGGGTTGGTTTGAAAGGCAGGCACCGCAATACTGAATACAAGCGGTTCCCCGGCCGCGGCAGTTTCCATTGATGTGGCAGCTTCCATGGATGCTGTCGCTTCCATATGCTGCGCCTCCAGAACCTCCCTGTCAGGCCTCCGGTACTGCCAGTCGGCTTTACGTTCCTGCAGCACACGCTCCTGCGCCGCCCAGACTGCCGCCCGTATTCCATTTTTCTTCAAATACCGAAATGCCTTTATCCAATTGGATAAACGGAAAACCTGTCCCATATCATCTGTCTCCTGCTTCCTCCACACGTTTTCACGGCCTATACAGCAAATGCACAGCCTCTTACTTGGTACGATGCAATACCTTCCCCCGTATATTCCGGGACCGTACGTCTGCCCCCTCCCTGCCGCCGCCTGTTTGGCCTGCCGTGTCCCATCCGTCCAGGGCCGCCGGAGATGCTTCCTCCAGGGTGCCTTTTATACCGTGAAGATGAGACCTAAAAAATGGAAGGAATTCCTGACATTTTTTTGCTCTGGGCTCATCGGAACGCCCGGTATAATGGCACCCGGGAGGAAGCATCTCCGACGTTCCCGGACGGATGGGACACGGCAGGCCAAACAGGCGGCGGCAGGGAGGGCGGCAGACATACGGTTCCGGGATATACGGCCGCCCCCCTAAAGGCAAGAAGCGGTGTCCATCCAATAAACGGATGAACACCGGTACCTGGCTGCATCTGTTTCATTTCATTTCCGCGGGCAACGAGCCAAACGTTACGGATCCCCCAGAGTTCTCCGGTCCACTTGGCTGCTGCCGTTTACAGCAATATTTTATGCTTCGATCACTGCTTTTAACTCTTCCGTCAGCTTTTCATTCCTGGCTTTGGCATCCTCCAGGCTGGTGCCCTTTACACCCATATAAAACTTGATTTTAGGCTCTGTTCCTGAAGGTCTTGCACAGCACCAGGAATCGTTGGTCAAATCAAAATATAATACGTTGGATTCCGGAAGGCCGGTGGGGGATTCCTTGCCGGTAGCCAGTTCCCTTGTAATTCCGGTCTCATAATCCCTTACGTTGATAACCTCCAGATCCCCAAAGCAGGAAGGCGGGTTCTTCCGCAGCTTATCCATCATCTCACCGATCTGCTTGGATCCGTCGATGCCCTTTAACGTAATGGTGTACAGATCTTCTTTAAAATATCCGTATTTTTCGTACAGCTCAACCATCTTATCCCACAGTGTCAAACCGTGCTTTTTACACCATGCGGCAACCTCGCAGAGACACATAACCGCAACGACGGCATCCTTATCCCTTGCATGGGTTCCGGCCAGACAGCCGTAGCTTTCCTCAAGTCCGAATACATAATGATTGGAGCCGGTTTCTTCAAACAGCTTGATCTGTTCTCCGATATACTTGAACCCGGTTAATACTTCGATTAATTTTACGTTATAATCTGCAGCAATGGGATCGGCCATATTGGTGGTAACTATGGTTTTTACCATAGCCGGGTTAACAGGCATTGTGCCTGTTGCGGTGCGTTCCCTTAAAATATATTCTGCAATGAGCATACCGGACATATTACCGGTAAAAGGCACATACTCGCCGCTCTTGGTATCCAGGGCATAAATTCCCAGGCGATCCGCATCCGGGTCAGTAGCCATAACGATATCCGCATTTTTTTCCTTAGCCAGCTTCAGCGCCAGGGTAAATGCCTTGGGATCTTCCGGGTTGGGATAATCCAGGGTGGTGAACTCCGGATCCGGAAGCTCCTGCTCGGGAACCACATATACATGCTTGAAACCAAGTTCGGAAAGGACTCTTCTAACGGGCTTATTGCCGGTGCCATGGAAGGGGGTATATACGATCTTGATCTCGTCCGCCATTTCCCGGATCACTTCCGGGTGGATGATCTGCTTTTTCAGTTCCACCATATAGGCATCGTCAATTTCAGCGCCGATCACTTGGTACAGTCCCGCTGCCACGGCCGTCTCCTTATCCATGGTCAGAACCTTAGCATAGTCGGTCACTGCTTTCACTTCATCGATAATTTCCTTATCCTTGGGAGAGGTAACCTGTGCGCCGTCCTCCCAATAAACCTTATATCCGTTGTATTCCGGCGGGTTATGGCTTGCGGTTACCACGATACCGGAAATACAGCCCAGCGTGCGCAGGGCAAAAGAAAGCTCCGGGGTAGGCCTAAGCTCGTCAAATACATACGCCTTGATACCGTTGGCAGCAAGGCAGAGAGCTGCCACATCCGCAAATTCAGGGGACATAAAACGGGAATCATACGCGATAGCAACCCCCTTTTTCTCACCACCCTGTTTTTTGATATAGTTGGCCAGGCCCTGGGTTGCTTTTCTGACCGTATAGATATTCATCCGGTTGGTTCCTGCCCCGATTACTCCGCGCAGGCCTCCGGTGCCAAACTCCAGATCCTTATAAAAACGATCCTCGATTTCCGCCTCATTGCCTTCGATTTTCTTCAGTTCTTCTTTGGTCTCCCGGTCAAAATAATCATTTTCCAGCCAGAATTTGTATTCCTCCATAAATCCCATGTATTTCTCCTCCTTTTCCGCCGCCGTCTGCGGCCCTCTATTTATGGTTGCAAAAGTCAAATCAAATTACAGAATTTATCCGGTTGCGTGTCCTCCCCGGCTGATTTGCTATCAGTATACTACAAAACATTAAACCCGTAAAGAATAGTCGCTTTTATCTAATGTGAAATTCGGATTGTAGTACGGATCCCCTGCTTCCAGCAGTTCCTTCCACTTTTCCCGGAACCTGGCGGATTCCTCATTATATCTCGCCGCTTTGGCCCCGTCCGTATCCAGGCCCCTGGATATGGATTCGTAATGGTAAAGTTCCGCAAAAGGTGTGAATACATTCAGATATCCCAATTTCCGGAGTTTCAGGCAGAAATCCACATCATTAAGGGAAACGGCAAAGCCTTCATCCAGGCCGCCTGCCTCCCGGTACAGCGCCTTTTTCACCAGCAGGCAGGCGCCGGTCACCGCGGATACATCCTGGGCATAGCACAGCCTGCCCATATATCCCAGATTTTCCCGTTTCTGGCGGTAGTGGGTATGGCCTGCGGTCCGGTGGGCGCCCAGCCCGATCACAATACCGGCATGCTGGATGGTTTTATCCCCGTAATAAAGCTTTCCTCCCACTGCTCCCACGTCACTGCGCTGGGCATACATAAGCAGTTCTTCCATCCAGTTCACGGTGATTACCTGGGTATCGTTGTTCAGAAGCAGCACATAGTCGCCGGCGGCATGGGCCGCACCCAGATTGTTGATGGCAGAGTAATTAAACTCCCCTTCGTAAGTCACCACCCGGATAGACGGATTATTTCCCAATTCTTCATAATAGGAAAAAATCTCCTTTGTTTCACTGTTATTCTCCACCACCACGATCTCATAATTGTCATAGGTGGATTTCTCTATAATAGAAGAAATACAGCGCCGCAGATCCTCAACATGATCCTTATTGGGGATGATAATGGATATTTTCGGTTCGCCGATAATCTCATAGGTAATCTTAAAAATCGTCTCAAAAGCCCGGGTACTGGTAATGGTAAAATGGGAAAACCCATGTTTACGCAGATGGTCCGCCACCGCTCCCCTTGCCGATTCAATGGCATATGGCTTGGCTTCAATGCCGGAGGCCACACTGCCCGGATGCCAGCGCCAATAATAGAGAAGCTTTGGTACATGAACCACATGCCCGGCCCGATCCGTCAGGCGCAGGATCATGTCATGATCCTGGCTTCCGTCGAACTTGGTGTTAAACAGCTGCGTCCCATCCAGCAGTTCTCTGGAAAATACGCTGAAATGACAGATATAATTGTTGGCCCGCAGATTATCAATCGCATAATCCGGTTTAAAATGCATGGTGATCATCTGGTTGATGTCCCCGTTTTTGAAGGTCGCCTCGTCACAGTAGACATAATCCGCATTTTTCTCATTGATCGCCTTCACATACTCATAAAGGGCGCAGGGATGAAGCAAATCGTCATGATCAAACAGACCGATAAATTCCCCCGTGGCCTGCGTGAGACACTGGTTGGTATTTCCGGCAATCCCCTCGTTCTTTTCCAGCTTCATGTAACAGATGCGCTTATCCTTTTCCGCCAGTTCCCTGCAGATTCGGCCTACATAACTATGGGCATCGTCCGAACCGTCGGCAAGGCAAAGCTCCCAGTTCTTATACGTCTGCGCCTGTACCGAACCAATCATTTCCCGCAGGAAATTCTCCGGCGTATTCCAGAGCGGGGTAAGAATACTGATTTTCACCATTTTGGGGAAAACCGTTTCCTCCTGGGCCTTTCTTTCCTCTTGTGAAGGAAAGCTCTCCGTGCCGTAATGCTTCATAGCTTTACGCTCGTTCGCCTTATATTTTATTTTGGTCATCACACCGCCGATACTGCCGCAGTTTTTCACCCGATCCGCCTGACGGATACAGAAGTGCATACCCTTACGCAACGGCGTGCTCGCCTTCCAGATCGGATTATTCTTGATCCTGTCCAGCTTGAACTGCAGATCATCCACTTTATCCTCCAGATCCGCTACACGGCCTGCCAGATATGTGCTCTTATAACGCTCCTGCTCATACGCCTCTTTATAATCCTTTTCAGGAAGAACCGCACCGGTCTTTGGTACAAACGGTTCTTCCTTTTGCTCATTCTTGTTTTGTTCCATACAACCTGCCTCTTTTCCATACCGTTTCAGGGAACGATTTCCATAGTTTCCGCCGTCCATTGATACAGCTTCTGTCTGGAACAGCAGTCCTCCCAGAGAAAACCAATCAGGTATTCCCCTTCGGGCAGCGCCTCCCTGTCAAACTGCAGACAGACGCCGGTAAGCGCCACCATCTGCAGATGCCCCAGGTTTTCCTGGATGTCCGGCCGGTACTGCCGGTTCACAGAAAGCTTCCATACCGCGCTTTCCCCGTCCATTGCAGGGCCGTCGTCCCTCCCCACGGGCTTTAATAATACGTTAAAACGGTACTGGCTGTTATCTACCTGCAGGGCGTAACACCAACCCTGGATAAAATAGTTACCGCCGCCGCTTTTCCCGGTCTCCCACTTACACAAATCCCCGGCGAACTCAATTCCCATGCGCAGCACCTCATTGTTCCATTCCGGCTGCAGTCCGTCCCGCAGAGCCTCCGGCTCCACGGTATCACACCGGTCGGTATATTCATACCGGTTGCCTGCATAGAACTCCTGATCCAGAACATCCCTTACCAGATAACGGTGGTAAAAGGGATCCCGTGCATATACGGAAGGATGCAGTTCATAAAGCATATTCAGTTCCTGATGGAGCCTCTTGAGCTTCTCCACACTGTCATCCATTCCCCGGCTCAGGGATTCATGATGGTAAAGGGCAACATCGTTTCTCACTACATTGACAAAACCCATTTCATATAAATGATAACAGAATTCCACGTCATTAAATGCCACGCGGAGCGATTCGGACAGCCCGCCCGCCGCTTCATACACATTTTTCTTTACCATGAGGCAGGCTCCTGTCACTCCCAGCACATCGAAACTCAGCCTGTTGCGCAGGAAATAATAATCGGTGCGGTCGTCCCGGAACTGGAGCTTATGCGCAGGGCCCAGGCGGATATTGGTAATCCCCGCATGCTGGATGGTATGGCTGCCCGGATACAGCAGCTTTACCCCCACTGCCCCCACATGGGGAAGCATGGCCTTTTCCAGCATTTTATCCAGCCAGTCCTCCTGGATGATTTCTATATCATCATTCAGAAGCAGGATATAATCGCCTTTTGCCAAAGCGGCTCCCTTATTGCACATGGCGGAAAAATTAAACTCCATAGGCTCATAAATATAGCGGAACCGGCATTCCTCCTGCATTTGGGAAAGCATCAGGTGGATACGCTCCTTATTTTTAATACTGCTTCCGTTGTCAATCACTATAATCTCAAAATTCCGGTAGGTGCTGGCCTCCAGAATCGAATGGATACATGTGGACAGGACCCCCGGGTTATCCTTGGAGGGTATCACGATGGACACCATGCCTTCCGGCCTCAAGGGCCATCCTCGTCTTATGTAGGCCGCTTTTTTGATATCCTCATATTTTTCTTCCATTCCAAAAGGACAGATCGGGCTTGTATTATGGAAAAGGACACTGTCCGCGTGGCCTGCTTTCCCGCCCAGCTCCACAGCTTTCAGGCAGAAATCGTACAGGTTCTTGCGGAAATCCCTGCTTCCAAGCCATTGGATTTCCCGACAGCCTTCCGTCCGCACCGCAAACAGATTCCCGAAATAGAAATAAGAAATCAAAGTATCCGGCGACCAGTCCGGCTTCAGCCAGGGATTTTTACGGCGTGGTTCCCCGGATACGGTATCTATTTCATCCTCGTCGCTATAGGCGATCAGGACCTGAGGATGGCGGGCAAAATAGTCCGCCATACGTTCCATCTCTTCCTTTTCCGGCTTTCCGCCGTCCCCGTAAAAAACAGCCAGATCCGCCTCTACATCCTTCAGTGAAAAATGTTCCCCGCATCCGCTGTATGCGATATATTCCATGGAGAGCGCCCGTCCCTGAAGTGTCCCTCCCTCCGGGGCGTTTACTTCCGGGGAGGTTTCTTCGGGGAAGTTTACTTCGGGGAAGTTTACTTCCCTTTCCTGCTTCTCTTTTTTAATAATCCAGTCATGGTAAGCAACCGTCTGGCTGTTTATCCGCTCTTCATACTTTCTTACCTGTCTTCTCCGCATCGGAGACTGCAATGTTTTTTTCAGGTTCAAAACCAGTGCCTCCTTTTTAGATTCGCATCCAGTGCGGACGCTGTTTCCTCCGACAGCCTTTCTATCTCAAACTCCACCTCCAGTATCTCATCCCCGTTACGCTGCACGTTTTCCAGCCTGATATTGATATTGGGATCCTTGGTGTGGAAAAAGAATACAGGTTTCGTCTCCTTTTTCCCGCTGAGTTCCCAGCCGTTCATCGCCAGATATGCACGCTCTTCCAACGGAAGCTCCCTTTCATTCAGCCTGGCCGTAAGCATCCGCACCAGGCAGGATTCTTCCGCAGGATCAATGCGGATCCCCTTCACCGCTTCTTTTACAGGCACAGAGACACGCATCCGTCCCCCTACAAGATAACTGAGATAAAGATAGTAGGAATGCTCCGGACTGTAGCCGGCCCCATAGTCTTCAAAAACCTGTACTTTGTTGTTTTCCAGATCGGAAAAAAATCCCTGCCAGGGGATGGCCCTTCTCCCCAGCAGAACCCTCATATCGGAAACAGACACCCGGTTGCCGGTGACCGCCTTCTGAAACCTGCGTTCCCTTGCCCGGTATTCCATCGCCTCTTCCTCCTGAATTCCCAGTTTTTTCACCCAGTCCTCCAGGACGAGCTTCTTACGCTTTCCGCTGCCCATCTGGTAGCAGTATAGCGCACGGAAGGCCAGCGCGTTCGTGTCCACGCATTCCTCAAAGGTCCATTCGTAATCGATCAGATTCCATCTGCCGTCCTTATCCACCAGGATATTGCCGAAAACCAAATCATAATCCGATACCGGCTGCTGGGCCCTGTAGCTGATTTTATCCAGATATTCACCAAACAGCCTGCGGAATGATTCCATGTCCTCTTCCTCCAGGCATTCATCCAGCATTTCCTCAAGAGTACAGCCCTCCAGATACTCCAGCTGCACATAGGGCAGCGAATGCCCGTCTTTTATCAGATGACAATCATTGATAAAAAGACCGCTCCCCTCGTATCTTTTTTTCAATTTTTTAAAATATTCATAAATATTCTGTACATGCTCCACGGCCGCGGGACAAGCAGGATATTTGCGCACACAGCGTTTTTTATCCCCTGCACAGCCGGCTTCCAGAATATCCGTCCGGATGGCATAGATCTCCGCCCGATCATTGGAAAATTTGGTATAGATAGTCTCCGGCGGAGGGCCTGTCATCACCAGATAGGAGTTGCTGTACATCGGAAAAATGCCTTCCCTTATCACCATATCAAACGCATTTTTTTCATCAAAAAGCAGCATCCGGTCCGCATCGAAATTCCGAAGGTTTTTGCTCAGTTCCCCCACCTTGGGCAGACGTCTGTCCGAATAGATGGTATCCGCAAATTTATAATCCGGATATGGATAATAGAAATGATAGTCGGAAATGCCGCATTTACGCAGAAGCTTCTCCAGCCCTCCCCGGGTAAAGGTACGCACCGCACCGCCGTCGGGATAATCCTCAATCCCTGCAAAAAATTGGGAAAGATGATCCTCCGCACAGCCGGCCCAGTATTTCATACCCATTTTGTTTTCAATGGCAATAACCAGATTCCCGTCTTTTTTGACATGTTTCTGGTTAATGTTCAAAAAATCCTCATAAGGGGTTTTTGAGGGCATATAGCTCTGCCCGTACTCGAAAACACCAATGAGCAGGACATAATCATAATCACAGGGAAGCACAGGCTCAATATCATTAAAATTGCCCACATAAATGGTCACATTATCATATTTCTGATTGCGGTAAGCGTTGATAAGACTTCTTTTTTTAGACAAATCCACACAGGTCACGCTGCCTGCCTTTTCCGCGAGAGCGCCGGTAACGGCCCCCATGCCGCTTCCCACTTCCAGCACCTTTGTATTTTTATCCATAGGCAGCCAGGATACAATATTCTGTCTTTGGGGAGAAAGATGATAAAACACAGGCCAGCTGTGTTTCTCCTCAATCTTTTTCTGATAATCCTCCGGGGGACATGTCTTTACAATATCCAGTATCTCATCCTCCACCGTGCCGTCACAGTAGAAGTCTTCTCCGGGGTAAAAGGATAAGTCCAGTGTCACCTTTCCTATCTGCTCCGTCATCTTTGGCCCTTGCCTTTCCAACCGTCCGGACAAGCCGGACGGTTACCTTTGATCCACATACCTATTCCGCCGCTCGTTTCACCTTTACATCCGATTCCATGTCGAAGTAACCCACCGTATCCCTGTCGGAAATAACGGTCAGATTAATGATATCATACAGACGGTGGTAGACGGTAAAAGAATCTCCCTTGTAGCCGGTCACTCCCAGGGAGAGCAGATAGTCTCCTCCCTGCAGCCTCACCTTCTGGGTGAACGTGATCTCCAGTTCCTCGCCGGACTTTACCCCTTCCAGAAAAGCCCGCTCCACCATCGTATTGGTTCCGGTTATCTCCACACCTTTAATATTCTTGACGGACAGGGCAAATATAGGGGCTGAAACATCCTCATGGATGCGCACCTTCATATGCAGGGTAAAAACCTCCCCTTTCAGAATCGTGGTCGTCTTGATACCGTTACCGTCCGTTACATAGTACCCTGTGATTTCGGCTTCTTTGGTTCCGTACTCCAACGCCTGGGGATTCACTCCCTGGGAAGGTAATCCCCCTGTTTCCCTGGCCGCTTCCTTTTTTTCCGCTGTTTCGCCTGCTTTGGCCGCCGCCGCATTCCGGATATCTTCATCCTGAAGCAGCCCGCCCTTGCCGTCCGTTTCCGGCATTTCATACTGTCCCACCAGCACCCGTTTATAGGTATCTATCATTTCTTTGGGACTGCCCTCTCCCAGCTTCACTCCCTGGTTTAAAAGCACCGCTCTGTCACAGTATTTGCTGATCGCGCTCAAATCATGACTCACAAACAGAATTGTTTTTCCCTGTTTCTTAAATTCTTCAAATTTATGATAGCATTTCGCCTGGAAAAACACGTCTCCCACCGAAAGCGCCTCATCCACAATGAGGATTTCCGGATCAATATTGATTGCCACAGCAAAAGCCAGCCTTACAAACATACCGCTGGAATACGTTTTGACGGGCTGGTATACATATTCTCCGATATCCGCAAAATCCAGGATATCCTGGAGCTTTTCATCAATTTCTTTTTCTGAAAAACCAATCATGGTACCATTCAGATACACATTTTCTATGCCGTTATATTCCATGTTAAAACCGGCGCCCAGTTCCAGGAGAGCGGAAATCCTGCCGTTCACCTGCACGGTGCCGTTTGTCTCATTCAACACACCGGTTATGATCTTCAGAATCGTTGATTTTCCGGAACCGTTTGTCCCGATAATACCCACGCATTCTCCCTGGTAAATATCCAGATTCACTCCCTTAAGGGCAAAATGCTCCCGGTATTTCTTCTTCCTGGTCAGGCCCAAAGAGTCTGCCAGCCGGTCCCGGTTATGATCATAGAGTTTATATATTTTATCCAGGCCCTCCACATGGATGGCCAGCCGCTTTTCTTCCATAGTCTCTTCTCCTCCGGGGCACAAGTCATACGCACTACATAATATCCGCAAAATGTACTTTCAGCCGTTTATATACCAATGCGCCGATACAGAAAAGGCCGACAGTGATGATCCAGAAATACATGGTAGAATAAAAATCCTCCCAAAACCACCGTTTTTCGTAAATCGCACTGCGGTATCCCTCCACAATATAGACGAGAGGATTGATCTTAACAAGCATCTGCGCCTTCTTGCTGAAACCTCCCAGATACCACAGCACGGGAGTCGCCCACATGCCTATCTGCAGTGCAATGCCTACTATCTGCTGCAGATCCCGGAAATAGATAACAACGGAACAGGTCGTATAGCTGATAGCCAGCACAAGCACAAACATACAGAAGCTGTAATAAAAAATCTGCAGGGTATACAGACTGGGCGTAAACCCATAACACCACGCGATGATAAGCAGAACGAGCACAAAAAAGCCATGGATAAACGTGGCTGCAATAATTTTTATGATAGGAAGAATGCTTATTTTAAATACCACTTTTTTAACCAGATACTCATATTCCAGGAGCGCCATCATTCCGTTCACCAGCGCTTCGGAAAAATAAAACCAGGGGACAAGGCCCGCGGTAAGGAACACCAGATAGGGAACCTCTATCCCGTCGCCCACAAGCTGCGCCTTCTGGGGCATAATGACCTGAAATACAATATAGTACATCACGACGGTCACCACCGGCTGCACCATCGCCCATAAGGCGCCCATATACGATCCCGCATATCTTCTTTTAAAATCATTTTTCGCCAGACGCCATATCAGACGCCTGTTCTGGTACAATTCAAAAGGAAGCAGCGTAATCTTGTCGTAGAATTTTATGAATGCGATTAGAGCCGCCGCTATCAAGGTACAGGCAATGATTTTCTTCACCAGCTCATCCGTCTGATTAGCCAGAGGGTTGTGGTAACACACAATAATCACCCCCATGATTAACATTACGAGGGTGAATAAGGTAATTCCTGCTCTTTTACTGATTCCCTGTCCAATAACAGGAATTTGTTTTTTCTTCTTGTTTTTCATTTCTTTTCTATCTTCCTATCAGGCCCCTGGATTCTCTTCCCGTCCTGTTTCCTGTTCAAGGCCGCTTAAAATCTTTGATTCCGCCCCATTTGGTGTCCTTTTCCGACTGAATCAGCTGCATGCCCTTAAGGATCGGCCATTCCACCCCGATATCCGGATCGTTCCAGGCAAGCCCGCCTTCATCATTAGGATGATAGAAATCCGTACATTTATAAGCAAACTCCGCATAATCCGAAAGCACAAGGAAACCGTGCGCGAAATTTTTAGGGACAAAAAACTGTTTTTTATTTTCTTCGGTAAGAAGCACTCCATACCACTTTCCAAACGTAGGGGAACCGTCCCTCAAATCTACCGCAACATCAAACACTTCCCCCTTCAGGGCACGAACAAGCTTATCCTGGGGATAATTAATCTGAAAATGAAGCCCTCTGAGAACCCCTTTTGAAGAAGCGGACTGATTATCCTGAACAAAAACCGCATCAATCCCCGCAGCCTTATAATCGTTATAGTTATAAGTCTCCATAAAATATCCGCGTTCGTCTGTAAATACTGCAGGCGTAATGACCTTCAGCCCTTCTATTTCACATGTTTCAACCGTAATTTTACCCATTTCTACAAATCCTCTATTCCTGGTAACTGTCTCTTTTTCTTTTCTTGTGCCGGCGTTCCGTTAACCGGCGGCCTCACAGGCCATTGGCAACCTCAACGATATATTTTCCATAATCCGTCTTCATAAGGGGTTCCGCCAGCTTCAAAAGCTGATCCCTGGAAATAAACCCTCTCCGGAAGGCAATTTCTTCGATGCAGGAAATATAAAGCCCCTGCCTCTTCTGGAATGCCGATACAAAATCCGCCGCATCCAGCAGGGAATCATGGCTTCCCGTATCCAGCCAGGCAAAACCTCTGCCCAGCGTTTCCACCCGGAGCGTCCCTCTGCGCAGATATTCATTATTAACCGCCGTAATTTCGATTTCCCCTCTTGCTGAAGGTGTCACATTCCTGGCGATTTCCACCACGTCATTGTCATAGAAATAAAGCCCAGGCACCGCATAATTGCTTCTTGGCTTTTCCGGCTTTTCTTCGATAGAAAGCGCTTTACCGTTTTCATCAAACTCCACTACACCGTATTCCCTGGGATCCCTTACATAATAACCGAAAATTGTGGCTCCCTTTTCCCGGGAAGCCACCGTGCGCAGCACTCTGGAAAAGCTCTGCCCGTAGAAAATATTATCCCCCAGCACCAGCGCCACACTGTCGCTTCCGATAAAATCCGCACCTACAATAAATGCATCCGCAAGTCCTCTGGGCTTGTCCTGCACCGCATAAGAAAGTGACAGTCCCAGCTGTTCCCCGTTTCCGAAAAGCTCCTGGAAAACAGGAAGATCCCTGGGCGTGGAAATAATAAGTATTTCCCGGATATCCGCCAGCATCAGCGTGGACAGCGGATAGTAGATCATAGGCTTGTCATATACCGGCATAATCTGTTTGGAAATCGCCTTTGTCAGCGGATACAGCCTCGTCCCGCTTCCTCCTGCAAGAATAATTCCTTTCATACATAATCCTCCATCGTGTAACGCCGGGCGGTTACTTATACATCTCGTTGTAATATTTCTGGTAGTCCCCGCTGGTCACATTCTTCATCCAGTCCTCATGCTCAAAATACCACGCAATGGTTTTCTTAATGCCTTCCGCGAACATAGTTTCCGGCTCCCAGCCGATTTCTTCCCTGATTTTGTCAGGAGCGATGGCATATCTGCGGTCATGCCCCTTCCTGTCCTCCACATAGGTAATCAGATCCTTGGTAACATGAGCCTTCCTCGGGTCATCATCGGAAAGCATCTCCTGCAGCGTTTCTATGATAATTTCAATAATCTGGATATTCTGCTTCTCGTTATGTCCGCCTACATTATAGGTTTCAAAAAGCCTGCCCTTTTCCTGTACCAAATCGATGGCTTTAGCGTGATCCTCCACATACAGCCAGTCACGCACATTTTTGCCGTCGCCGTATACGGGCAGCTTCTTTCCCTGAAGGGCATTGTTGATGATCAGGGGTATGAGCTTTTCCGGGAACTGATAAGGGCCGTAATTATTGGAGCAGTTGGTAATATTCGCCGGGAAATGGTAGGTATCCATATAGGCCTTCACCAGCATGTCCGATCCCGCTTTGCTGGCCGAATAAGGACTGTGGGGCGCATAAGGGGTCGTTTCATAGAAATATTCCCCTTCCTCCTCCAGAGAACCGTAAACCTCATCCGTGGAAACATGTAAAAATTTCTTATCTTCCCGGAACGTTCCGTCGGGATTTTCCCAGGCTGCCTTGGCACAATTGAGCATTACGGCCGTCCCCAGCACATTTGTCTGTACAAAAATCTCCGGGTTGCGGATGCTTCTGTCCACATGGCTTTCTGCCGCAAAATGCACCACCCTGTCTATGTCATTTTCTGCAAAAATCTTCTCAATTGCTTCCTTGTCACAGATATTTGCCTTAACAAAGATATAGTTCTCTCTGCCTTCCACTTCTTTCAGGTTTTCCAGATTGCCGGCATAGGTAAGGGTATCCACATTGATAATACGGATTTCTTCTCCGTATTTACGGAACATGTAATGAATATAATTAGAACCGATAAAACCTGCACCGCCTGTCACCAAATACGTCCTCATAATCATTTTCTCCTTTATTGCAACAATTCACTCACATCTGAACTGCTATAGCAACCGGCCGGTCAAATCTCTCCCCGATAGGCCGGATGCCTGCTGCCGCTACGCTTTCTCACAGTCTGCGCCGTAAATACGCATACCTGTCTGAACGGTTACTTTTTATCTCCGCCCGCAGAAAAAATTCCTGTCTCACCTATGGACAGGCTGTAAAACAGGCAGAAAAACTGATATTATGCTTAAACGGTCCAGCCGGGCCAACCTGCTGAATTCTGAATTGCGTGGCTGAACGCTTACAATTTTAATTAGTATACCACAAAAACCGCCGTTTACCAAATAAAACCTATAACAAAGTTTTGCTTTCGGCATAAAACATATATGCCGAAAGCAAAAGATTAATAGCCCAGATAACTGATATTCAGATCCGTATTTCCGCTGATTCCTCCGATTTTTCCGGTAGAAGAATACTGCCACATATCGTATCTGCCGTTGTAGGTGGGCGCCGCCGCATATTGGGCCAGCCAGATCTTGTAGCTTCCCAGGGAGCCCACATTCAGCTTGGAATTCAGCCAGGATTTGTTGGCATAAACCCCTGCCGTATAGCCGCTGTTCTGGATGGTCTGGCAATAGGCATTGACAATCTGTGTCCTGGTCCCCGCGTCCAGCCCGTCGGCCCGGCCGCCGCTGGCTTCCACATCCAGGAATACCGGATAGGAAATCTTATAGTTTTTGATCAGTGAAACCGTCATGGAAGCTTCTTCCACAGCCTCTATCTGATTCACCGCCTGGGTGAAGAAGTATATTCCCACCTTAAGGCCCGCCGCCGTCGCCCCCTGGACATTGGCTTTGAACTTTGGATCCTCAATGAGGGCGCCGGTGGAGGACCCCCGGTAACCGCATCGTATGATGACATAGGATACACCGGAATTTTTCACCTCGGTCCAGTTGATGTTTCCATTGTGTTTGGACACATCGATGCCCAGAACGCCGGAACCGGAACTGAGTGCCCCGTCACTCCCGAAGGAATATTTCACTCCCTGGATTATCTGGTCGCCGGTTACTTTGTTGCCGTTTTTGTCAAAATAATAGCGTTTTCCGTCAATGGTCTGCCAGCCGGTATATTTGTACTCCACGTTTTCATTTTCTCTGTAGAATACATCGTATTTATAGTAGTCGGCCACCACTGCCGCCACATATTTGCCGTCCGCGGTTTTCACGAAAAGCGGCTTGCCGCTTTTGTCTTTGAGCGGGGTCTTGGTGTCGTTCCTGGGGTCTTCACCGGTGACGGTTACCTCACAGGTGGCGGTTTTGGAGGTGTTTTCAGAGCTTTTGGCAGTAATCGTTACCTTACCGGGTTTCAGGGCTTTGATGGTACCTCCGCCATGTTCCTCTACGGTAACGATTGTTTTATCGGTAGAGTACCACAAACAGCCTGTGTAGCCGGTGGTATCAATGGTAGGGTTCAGTTTAAGGCTGTCCCCCACATTCAGCGTCAATTTGGTTTTGTCAAGAGTAATCCCTTTTACTTCTGCGGCATTCACGATAAGTTTCTTTGTCTGCGTCTGAGAACCGCCATCTTGGAATTTTACCGTTACTGTAATTTTGGTTTCTCCCGAACGGATTGCCTTTATCCTGCCGTTTCCGTCGACCGTAGCGTATTTGGTGTTTTCAATACTGAAAGAACGGCTGGAACTGCCCTGGATCGTACAATAGTCTTCCAGATTTTTAAATTGTCCCGCAGTTACGCTAACATCCTTCATATCGAACTTTTTCTGCACATCCTCTGTGACCTTAAATGTAAAAGTTGCCGTTATTCCTGCATTTTTCTTGGAAACTGCGGTGATCGTAACCTCTCCTGCGGAATTGCAGGTTACTTTACCATTGGCATCTACCGAAGCCACCGAATCATTCGAGGATTTCCATGTTACGGAAGCATCTGCACCAGCGGGATCAGGAGTAATAGCCAATTGAACCGCCGCCCCTTTTTTGCCGGCAGAATCCCCGCTTATCTTAATACTTTTTAAAACAACTTCTGCCTCTTTAACCGTAATCTCACTGCTTCCTGTTACACCTCCGGCTTCTGCCTTTATCGTCACGGTTCCCGCTTTAATACCGGTTACGGTCCCTCCGACTACCGTAGCTATGCTTGTATCTGTACTGGACCAAGTAACGCCATTATAGCTTGCGTCATCAGGAGATACACTGGCGGTTAATTTGATGGTTCCTCCTACTGTTACGGCAGTATCCCCATTGATCGCCACACTGCCGACCTGTGTTTCTTTGGCCGAAACCGTTACACTGGCTGTGGCTGTTTTCCCGTTGGCGGAAGCGACTTTTATTTCAGTCGTCCCGGCTCCTACGAATGTTACGCTTCCGTTATTCACTGTAGCAACGTTTTTATCGCTGGACGACCATACCACTGATTTATCCGCGGCATTATCCGGGCTTATTTGCGCGGTAAAATTCTGTCCTCCGCCAACCGTTCCCGAAGCGCTTTCCGGAGATATCGTAATTTTCTCCACTTCAACTTGTTCCGGAGTATTGGTCTGATTTTCGCCTTCTCCACTTCCTGTATTGGTATCCGTATTGGAATCTTCTTTCCCATCTGTTTCCGTCCTGGGCAGAACTGTCTCTGCGGTTAACATTATCCACGGTTTTTGTGATTTTACCCCAAGGAATTTATCAAATATCAGGCTCGCCGATGCCGAAGGATCCGGCACGTCCGCCTTTTTCACTTCCACATATGCCCCGTCATTACCAGAGCCGCCCACCGGCGTTTTTGTGGATTCCACCCATTCCACCGTATCCTGTAATACCGACTCTGTCTGGGTTTTTACCTGCGTGTCTTCTTTAGCCGCATTTATCTCAGACTCCTTTTTCACTTCGTCGGACACATCAATTTTCTTATATTCTATATGATCCTTAACCGTAACCTCCTGGGCATCCGAAGGAATGCTGTACCCCTCCGCATTCTCAGGTCCTGTTATTTTTACCGTATATTTCCCGGGAGTGATACCTGTAAGGTAAATAATCCCGTCCTGATCGTCATCATTCTTCGTGTAGGTTTTGTCAGGCCCCTTGATTTCCACCTGGAAATCAACACGGGGGACCAGCTTTCCCGTTTTTCTGTTAACAAATTTGATTTTAAGGTCTTTTTCTACGGAAGTCATATTCAGGCCAACCTGAACGTCGGAATTATCATCTTTTTCATTGTATTCTTCCGATTCATCCGTATCGGTTATATCTGCGGCCTCCTGCTTTGCCCTATGCGCATCCGCAACAGCCAGAAAGATACTGTCATCCGCCACATTTATTTGGGAAAGATTCTGCCCTACAGCGGCAAAAGCCTCTACCTGCTTATCCGTAGATTTGGCATTGGCAAGGACGGAAAACGTAACAACCGCAAAAATGCAGACAAAGATTCCAGTAAAACCAACGACCTTATCCATGGTATGGAGGCTGTTCCAGAATTCCACCACCGGATTAGCCTGCTTTCTGCGGGAAGAAGACTTCCCGGAACCCGAACCGTGGCCGGAATTGCCGAAACGTTCGTCATCATACCCCAAACGGCTGTCGCTTCTTCCTCCGGACGGCTGCTGCCGGCGTTCTGCCGCTTTCCTTCCCGGATCCGCCTTTTTTCTACCCGTATCTGCCGCTTTTCTTCCTGACTCTTCCTCTCTTATCCTGGCAGCTTCCTTGCGGCGATGATCTTCCCGATCCGCCACCTGCGCTCTGGATGTATTCCGGGAACGCTCGGAAGAAACATGTCTGGGCGCCCTCTCATCCTGCCGGGGATCGCCTTTTTCGCTGCGCTGTGCTTTCTCTTTCCCGCTGTTCTCCTGACGGCTTCTTACGGCATCCGATTTATGGCTGCCCGAATCCGCCCTGCGCTCCGCAGACACCCGTTCCATGTTTCTCCGTTCAGAAGGGGTTCTGTTTGATGATGCACCGTGCGTGCCTCCTTTATCCGGTGAACTCCGGCGCATGTCACCGCTTTGAGATCCCGATGCCTTTTGCCTTTCCTCTCTTCCGGATCCATTACCTCCGGCACCTGCCGTTCCGGCGGCTCCTGCTGTTCTGGACGCGCTTACTGTTCTCCCAGTGTCAGCAGTCCGGCTCTCTTTTCTTTCAGCCGCCGTTCTTCTTTCTTCCATAGAACCTGTCCGTGCAGCCGGAGCTTTATCTGTTCTCCGCCCTTCTTCCCTCCGAAGAGGCGGCGCCTCATAACCGGACAGACGGGCGGCTGTTTCCGTCAGATCCTGGGTATCCTCAAAATCATCTTCGCTGATTTCCCACTGAGACAACAAGCTTTCCGTAACCTTTTCTATCTTTTCAGGCAGCAGCTCCTCCGGGGATACACGCGCCGTTCTTTTCCCTGTCAATTCGTCGTTTGGATTCGACAATCTTTTTCCTGTTTTATCCTGCATATCATTTCTTTTTTCATCATTTGAATGGTTAGACATATGAATTCTCCATTACTTTCTTTGCCATGATTTCTTTCAGATGCACCAGAAATCACCGCAATCTTTTTCTTACCTCAGCAACCCAAAATAGCGGAAAACCTCTTGCAAACCAGCCATATAGCAGGCATTTTCCCGCAGAAACAGTATACCACATCCTTTCACCGGCCTTCAACCTTACGCCCTCTATTTCCAGCAATTACTTCCTTAATATTCTCTTAATTTTCCCATATTCCGGCCAAATTCCGCAGCAGCCTTCCGCGTCATAACTGCCGCAACCGCGCGCTGCTCTGCAGAAACCGCCCTTTTTTGTCGAACGCTTTACGTTGCGTGATTTGGCAGAATATGACAGAATGAGATAGAAAGGTAACGGTTCAGACAAGCTGGACCGTTGCCTAGAAAGAAGAAAAGGAGTGATTCGTCATGATGTATATCCATTATTGTAAATATTGCCGTCGTATCCATATCCTGAATGGACACAAGGTGTACTGTCCGGCCTGCAGCGGAAAATTGACGGAACTTGGTATTTCTTATATGAAATACGTGAATCTGAGCAAAACCGAACGCGGCCTGCTGAAGGAAAAATGCGCGGACGAAAAAGGTCTGAAGGAGCTTTCTGTAGAATACCGGATGCACCGGTACAGCAAATGGTTCAAGAACCTGCCGGCCGCCGGAGACAATGCAGGAAACGCTTCTCCCGCAGCCGCCTCAGCTTCTACAGATAATAAACAATCACGCCTGCCAGAATACAGCCCACGCCTGCAAGTTTCCGTATCGTAATTTTCTCTAGGAAGAAAAAACGGCTCAGGAACAGGACAAGCACATAACCAAAGGATTCAATCACAGGCCCATTCATAAAAGACAGCCCTCTCAAACCGCTGATATTAAATACGGTGGAGCCTAAAAGCAGCATATATCCGCAGATTACCCAGGGATTCAGATATTCCCGGAGAAAGGATTTATGCTGCTTTCCGGCCGCCTTTTTCAAAAGCACCTGGGAAAAGGATGCCGCAAGGACGCCGGCCAAAAGCAAAAGGTAATACATACTACTCTTCACAGGTTACCCCCTCCTCTTTATGTCCGCCGTTGACAATTATCGTCCCTGCAATAACCAGGGCAACACCGATCACATTCTTTATGGTTATATTGTCTTTAAAAATAATCATTGCCCATATCAAAGACCATAACAACGCCATGGCCCGGTTTGTATAGGCAACGGAAAGTTCGAATTTCTTAATCATCTGCTGCCATAGAAGGGCATAAACCCCGAGTATCAGAAGTTCCGCTCCATAAAATCCAAAAAAACCGGCCGAAAAAAGCGGCTGTCCGCTTGCCATTTTTGCCATAACCGTGGAAAGCGTATATATCGCTATTACGGCCTGCAGAATCAAGATATCTTTCACTGTTATCTTTTTTTTCATATCCTTTATTCTCCTGCCCGATGAATTCCTTGTTCCTGTGTGATTATAACAGGTTTCCCGCACTTTGCAAACAGGTATCGTCCGCTTCCCTGTGCGGCCTGTACATCACAGCTTGCTTGCCGCCTGCCGCCCCCGGCCTGTCCCGTCTGCCGTCATGCCTCCCGGAGTGCATGACGTCTCACAGATCCTTTCTATGCCATGGAGATGAGACCAATCTGAAGGGGCAGGTTCACCTGACACTTCAGATGCTTTGGGCTCATCGGAATGTCCGGCATAGCAGGTTCTGCGAGGCGTCATGCATTCCGGGAAGCATGACAGCAGGCGGACAGGCCGGGGCGGCAGGCGGCAAGGAAGCAGCAACAGGAGCCGGAAATTCTTAAAAATTTCTTATAAGATAGACACACTTCGCCCATAATGGTACTATAGGACGGTAAGGAGGTAGACTATGACTGACAAAAATAAAATCGGACAGCCTGACGGACAGGAAAAATTTCTGTCACTGGAGGATGATGATATAACGCCTTCCCGCACGGGCGGCAATACCGGAACACAGAGGCCATCCCGTAAACGTACCGCCCCCCATACCCCGGGTGCCGGGCACAGCGCATCCCGCCGCAAATCAGGCAGGCGCAGGAAAGCCGGACCGGAACAATACATCCACTATATTATTGCGGCCGTCCTTATCGTAATGGTTATCGTAGCTGCAATAAAGCTGATTATCTGGAATATCGGCAAGGACTCAGGCTACGACCCCAATAATATTTCTTCCGAGTTTGATACCGAAGCCCTGGATTATATCCAGCCGTTGGATCCCGAGCTTCTCGCAGGCAGGGAAGATGATGGCGTTACCACCATTGTCGCATTAGGCAACAACCCCTTCTCCGACGAACGGGGAAAAGACGGGCTGGCCGAAAGGATCGCGGAAAAATGTGAGGCAACCGTTTACAACTGTGCATTCCCTGACACCTATCTATCCATGAAAAATACCGAATACTCCGACAGCTATCCCCTGGATGCCCTGAGTCTGTATCTGGTAACCGCCTCCCTCTGCGGGAACAGCTATGACCTCATGGAGCATGCGGCCGGCCTTCTTTCGGAAAAGGACAAGGCGTATGAGGAAGCCCTGGAAACATTAAAAAGCGTGGATTTTTCCAAGGTGGATATGATCGTAATCATGTATGATCTGAACGACTATATGGATAAGCGGCCTGTTATGGACGAAAACAATGACATCAACCTGCTGACCTGGGACGGAGCCCTGAACGCCTCCCTGCAGCAGATACAGCAGACCTATCCTTATATCCGGCTGGTGGTTATGACACCTGCCTTCGGACAGTTTGAAGACAGTGACGGCAAGCTGATAAACGGGGATACGGAAGATTTCGGGAACGGCGTGCTTCCCGATTATGTTCTTCATGAAATCGATGTGGCTATGGGGAACGGCGTCAGTGTTCTGGATCACTACTATGGAACGGTGAATGAAGACGATGCAGAGAAATGCCTGACCGACGGGTATCATCTGAATAAAGAAGGACGGGAACGGGTGGCTGCCCGGTTTGCACGGGAAATTTTTAATGTAGATAAGTAAAAATGCTGTTTTTAATAAATAATAACGAAAAAGGTTTTGAACCCATTATTGTTCAAAACCTTTTTCGTACTTATTTATGTACATAAAATAAAATTGTATTGGTTCTGTATTCTTCTTCCAGAGTGTATCCTTGTTCTCTTAGTACATCTGTTAATGAATTTTCGTGCCCGATAGAAAGATAAAATTCCTCCGGAGGCTGCCCTTGAAATCCTTCTTTAAAATAATCCCAGTACAAATCCATATCATATTTTGTCTCTAAATTTATATATTCAAAAACAATATCATCCATATAATCATCGTCATATCGGCTGTCATGAGTCAGATAATAGGTAAAGCTTGGGGCTTCTCCAAATGCCACATAGGTAGGGATTTCATACCCGTTTTTCTCATACCATAAATCAACTACCTTCCGTGTATTACATTTTCCCTGATAAATACTCACCCGATAAAACCCATACCCACAATACCCCAGCATTGCCACAGCCAGCATAAAAATACCTGCATTTAACACAAACTTTTTACAGGGAAAACGGTAAGAAGCTATAAGCTGATATGCCTCGTATATCAGATAAATAACCGCAACAAACCATATTGGCAGAAGGTACAGGCTATAGCGATTGCCAAAATCCCCATATGCATAGATGCCGGAGCGCACAATCACATAATAAATAATCCATCCTGCAACACAGCTTATCAAATAATAATTAAAACTATCATTTTTCCGTTTCATCATGCAAAGGCCGGCAAATACAATACAGAACAGAAAAGCAACAGCAAATACAGCGGTAAATCTCGTTTTCGACTCTGTAAACAGCCACTGCGCTGTTGTCAGTAACATCATAAAAAAGTCATATACCACATTATTCTTATCAAAAGCAACTGTATAATAGTTAACGCTCTGGTTCCATTCCAACTGAATCCGAAATAAGAAAAAATATAAAGGCAGCCCCGCAGCAGCTCCCGTGATCACATAAACAGCAGCCATCTGTTTACATAATTTTTTATTCTTCTCTCTGCAGGCCTTAATGAACAGTCCTATGGCCAATGGCAGTATTGCCAGCACAGAACCATATTGCGTATATAAAAGCAATACCGACAATCCGGTGAATATACCAATATTTTTCAGGGTTAATTCCCTGAACGCCCTGAAATAAACATACAACAGCCAGTACAGAAGCATCAGCATGAAATTATACTCTGCTGCCTCCTTCACATAATACATCAGTTCATAAATGAAAGAACTGATAAAAACAGAAAGAACTGCTATCTTCCAATTGGTTATCATCTTCATGCATGAATAGAGCCCCAACATTCCAATAAAACAAAAAACTACGCCGCTGAATCGGAACCACCATTCCGATTCGCCAAATAAAAGCCAAACATACATTACCAAATTATACAATGGAGGCTGAAAACTATTAAACTGAAGCCTTTCATACAAATTATGATAGGGGCTTACCCCATGAATCGTCCCTGTCAGGTACCTGGAATAATAGAATTCAATCATTTCATCATACCACAAAGGCGCATCCGTCAATTTATACAATGACATAAGAGTAAACACAAATAATACTATAGCCAGACATATATATTCTCTTCTATAGATTTTTTTTACCATTCTCTGATTCCCTTCCGTATTTTATGGGTTTTATCTTTGTGAAAGACCGCCATATCTTCTTTTCATTCAGTAATACCGTTTTCAACGCTTATATTTTTAAATACATCATATCCGCCGACCTCAGCTATTTTCTCCAATCCGCATGCCCCCGGATCTCCCTCTGTCTGTTTCGCCTTATTCAGTATGATATACTGACATTTATAATCATCTGCCAATTCGGCAAGCAAATCAATTCTTATAATATCGGCCTTCATCAATGCATAAATAGGGTGCTCCACATGTTCCCAGCTTGCCACCAGCATCTCACGCCCATACGGCATCTGAATCTCAGACGTATACTGCCTCACATAATGCACCGATTCCGGCGGAAAGATTGCCCATACCCTTTCTTCGCCCTCTTCCGGGCCGATCAGATCACATATTGTGATAATATACTGGGGAAGATGATACCGGTTCTCCGCCTGCGTAATGTGAATATTTTTATATAAATATTCCCCACCCAGTACAAGCACGATCACCACGGCCGCCATACCGATCCGGGTATGCCGCCCTATCACCTTCACCCCGGCATAAGCAATCACTACAGTCATAGGCAGCAGCCACAGGATCCTGTAATAAGTCCCCGCCTCCTCCACCTTGTCCATTACCATCTTAAATAGCGGGAAGAAAAACAGAACCGTGATCACCACAGACGATTCCAGAAGCACCCTGCGTATTTTCATATCCTTTTCCGTCACTAAAAGATAAATGAGGGCTATCAGGAAAAGAAACGGGTAAATCCCATCTCCGCTGTAATCCATAAAAATAGTGAGAATCTCTTTCACTTTTCTTCATCCTTTCAGACTAATACCACATAAACCGCCAGATACACGATACAGGGAATACAACTGGCCGCCAGCTTCGGGAGTATCTGCGGCCGCCTGTCCCGTACTGCCGTCACAAGCCCCACCACGGCAATCAGCAGCCCCGTCAAAAAGGCTCCCATTGTCGTTGCCATCGCCGCCACTACATTCACCGCACACAATACCATCCACCAGCCGGCCTGGTTTACCGCCCCTTCTTCCTTCCGCTTATCCCAAAGAGAAAGCAGGCACCACAGAACCGCCAAAAGAACCATGTTGCACAGCATGGATTTCCCCTGCCATGTACGCATCAGGAAAAAAGTGGCATTCGTATAAATCGATGTATTACCAAAAATCTGCAGCACGCTTACAAATATCATAAAAACCGCCATTTTTCTGCAGTCTTTTTTCAGCAGCCTTTTCCCAATCTGAAAATAAAAAAGATAAGTTACCGGAATGATAACCAACGGCAGAAGCGAATGCGCGATGATAGCCGGATGAATTCCGCTGATTCTCGCCAGATACGCTTCCCAGACAGGAAGCGACGCCAATGCATGACGTACATCCACCGTCGTCGTCAGCCCCGTATAAGGAAGTATCCGGTACAGTACATTGGACTGCTCCGCAATCACAGACTGCGCCACATAATAGGCATCATCCCCATCAAAAAAAGCCCGCGTATAGGCCATATAAACCTGAAAAGCAATCAAACCGCCCGCAATCAGCCAATAAATAAAGGTTTCCACCGAAAACCGGCTTCTCTTATCCCAAAGCACTTTACCTTCACCAACCATCCGTTTCAGCACGCCTCTGCCGGCTATCAGTCCGACAGCCGATAACACAGCAAGGGCGGCGGAATAAAGGATTACAATCTGCACAAATCCCCATGGCATTATTAAAATCACCGGCACCGCTATGATTTGAAACACCGCCAGCGAAAGCAGAAAACCTGCCAGATAAACGGCAAGCGGATCCTTCTTCTGTTCCTCCCCCGGCATAAACCTTACCGGAAGCAATCCCATACAGAAAGGAGCCGCAAACAAGACCCCAAAGGTAATCAGAACTTTTGCTATCATCCTACATCCTCTCCTCATACTGACTGTCAATCATACCAGTTATCATAAATCGCCTCATAATCATACGTAAGAGCCAGCTCTCTCAAATCAGCAAGCACCGCCTCATAATTTTCCAAAGTAAGCTCATTCTCCCCATTTTCAAAACTCTCCACAATATACCGGCAGACATCTGCATGATAGTGGGTATAATCCGCATAATTATTCAGGTTACACACAATATCCCTGTTATTCTGGAAACAGAAAACCCGTACATTATCATAGGCCAGCAGCTTTTCCGTCATATATTCCAGTTCCCTGATGACCGCATCCAGCTCTTTCTGCCGCATTACATCATTCCAATACAAAATACTGTAAGGGGGATACCAGAAAATAAATTCCGTTTCCGGATGGGCCTCCACAAAGGGAAGGATATTCACTTCAATATTCGCCTGAATCCCGTCTACAAACGCATCCGCCTCCATCTCCTGTTCCGCTTCTTCCGCCGGAACATAGTACATCAACACGTTTGCTTTCGTATAATACTGATCCGTCCACCATGGCTTATACAACTGTGTCCAGTCCGTTTTTTCCGTAGGATCCACCAGCGGTTTTAAAATATAATTCAGCAAAACATCTTTATTAAAAAGATACTGCACATTATTAAAAGGATTTTTATCATATAAATATTCCGGTATCGGATACTTCGTTGCCTGTGTATCAGCCGAAAATGCACCCTGATCAACCGCCATAAATATTTTTTTTACCGAATCGCCCTTTGTTTCAAAGATAATATCCATAATATTGGACTCATCCTTGGGAAAGGCTCCGTTATAGCTCAGCTTCACCGTATGCAGTCCGCTGACCTCCGTAAACCAGTCCGTATCAAAGCTTGCCGTCATGGAGGAACCTAACAGCACACTGTCATAATCAAGCTGCCTGGCCATTCCCGGATTCTGACTCAGCTGGTTGTCCACCTTATAAGGGAAAAAAGACAGAGGCTTATGATATTGGAAAAAAGGATCCACATATATTACCAGCGCAGCAATTGCCACAAGGCCCGCCAACAGTATTCCGCCAAACAGCAGCAGCCATTTTTTGCAAGATTTCATTCCCATACTCCCGCATATCCCAGGCAAAACCCGGAATACTGCATCAATCAATCGTTTGAAAGTTCCTTCGTTACTGTTCACTCCGTGAGCAGTAACCTTCCTTTCACACCTATACCCCGTAATACCATATCTATGTAGCATTTACACGAAACGCCGCACTAAAAGTTAAAATACAGAAAGCTGCTGACTCCTGCAAGGGACAATACACACCAAAGGAAAAGCCCCGCAGTAACAAATGCATTCCATACCCCGGGCTTAAAACGGGCCGCCGCTTCATCCGCATTGGGCGCTGCAAAAACCACCACAAGGGTAACCAGGGTAATAACGCCGCACAGATACATCTGGCTGTATGGAAGCCTGTCCAGATGCAAAAGCTTCATCACATACCAGAACTCATCCAGATTAAAACCTTCCGTCATCGATACCGCAGGCACCGCTATCCCTCCGGTAAAAAGCCGCCTGAAAATCTCCAGGGCCTGGCCGACCGTCTCCGAACGGAAAAACACACAGGTAAGGCTGAAATAGACAAAGGTAAAAAAGGTGCCGCCGACTGTAACCGCTTTCCGGGCGAAAAGATTCCTTTCCCTTACCGCTGCGGATCCCACTTTTTTTTCCTTCTGATGAATCTGCCACATACGGGTCAGAATGTACAATACCCCCTGCGTCACACTCCACAACACATAAGTCCAACCCGCTCCATGCCAGATACCGCTGAGCAGATAAATCATAAACAGATTGCCATACATACGCCCCCTGCCCTTACGGTTCCCGCCTAACGGAATATAAACATATCTGGTAAAAAAACGGCTCAGTGTGATATGCCATCTTTTCCAAAAATCCACGATATCCACCGCTTTATACGGGGAATTAAAATTCACAGGGATTTCAATACCAAAGAGCCATCCCAGTCCCCTTGCCATATTGCAGTAGCCGCTGAAGTCAAAATACAACTGCAGCACATAAAAGAGAATCAGCAGTGCGCTGTCCACCCCCGTCAGCCCGGACACATTGGAATATCCCCAATTAACCGCCTTTCCGAAGGTATCTGCCACAAGGACCTTTTTTACCATCCCCAACGTAAACAGATACACACCGGATGTGAATTGATTCCAATCCATTTTACGGCGGCCAATCTGCGCAAACTGGGGGATCATTTCACTGTGATTTACAATGGGACCTGCTATGAGCTGGGGGAAAAAGGATACAAACAAAGCATAATCCAAAAAGGAGCACGTCTTTATCTCTCCTCTATATGCATCCACCACGAACCCGATCTGCTGAAAAGTGAAAAAACTGATTCCAAGAGGAAGCAAAATGCCTTTCAGCACGAAAGAAGTATCAAAGATTACGTTTACATTTTCAATAAAGAAATCATAGTATTTGAAATAGAACAAGATTCCCAGGTTACAGATAACTCCTGTCGTCATCCATAGTCTTCCGCTTCCGGGTATTCTTCTATGCTTTTCCACGCGGGCCGCTGTAATCAGGCGGAAGCAAACGTAATTAAACAGAATACTGAACAGCATGATCAGCAGATATTTTGGATTAAAATATCCGTAAAACCACAGGGAAAAGCCTGTCAGGTATAACTTGGCAGGCCCGGCTTTTCCGAAGCGCGCCAGCAGATAGTAGCCCCCCAGACATAATGGAAGAAACAAAAACAGAAATATATAGGAATTAAAAAGCATATTGGCTCTCCATCCAAATTAATTTTTGTATTTTTTCCGTACGAAGACGGATAATCTTTGCCAAAAACAACTTAACGATAAAACAGATAAAAGCAGCGCGGCTGCCGAAATCAGGCATCCCGCCCGCCACAACGCAGGTTCCTGAAAAGACACCTTTATTTCTCCCTGGTAGCCAGGCGGAACTATGACTTTAACCCGATTATTATCCCCATTTTCAATCGTAAGCTTCCGGCCGTCAGCTCCACGGGCCTGATACCCCTTATAATTTAATAACGGAAGAAAGATACTGCCGCTCTCTTCCCTGTTCCTGTTTGTAACCGTAATATGGATCCGTCCATGATTGTTTTCATAGCTCTCCCAGGCGATCTCCTCCCCTGCTGCCGGAAGCGTCTCATCAAAGCCGGCTCTGTCGGTGCCCTTCGGGATATACTCCAGGCTTGTGACATCATCCTCATGCAGTTCGCTTCTGTCCCTGCATAGCATAACGGAGCTGTTATTCATAATGCTGCTCAGAAGCCAGCCGCCGCATAAGATCCCTAAAACAAGATAAACCGACAATATCATGCCATTCACCGTTTTATCTTCCTTTTTTTCGATCAGGCGGACAAGGCAGCACGCGGCAGCGGCCAGTAGCACGGAAGCCACGCTCAGAAACCGCCATCCATACTGCAGGTTTCCAATAAACAGGGAAGGCACCGAGCCCAATCCGGCCAATGCATCCCAGGGGAACCCGGTCGTGGCCATCCAAAGCGCGAGCACGCCAAAGCCTATACATATTGTCCCTGTACGACGTTCCTCGGCTTTTTCTTTTTTATGGTTCCACACATAAAAAGCGAACGCAAATATGGTCCCGGTTAGTACAAACCCGGTAGTCAGAGGCATCTGCAGCGGATTCTGCATCCTCTCCGAAATACTGTAGGCGCTGCCGATCCCATTGGGGAAGAAATCAAACAGCTGGTTCGCAAAGGCATTATACGTCTGAATCCCCGCAATTCCCCCCGGCTCTACAATCCCGAACCTTCCCTGCATACTGTAATCCAAAAAAGGAATGAGAAACCACAAATTTAATGCCGCTGTGATAAAGGCTCCTTTTAACAGTTCCTTCCATCTTGCTTTTTTAAACACTCTTTTTATAAAAAGCAGACATAATAACAAAGTGAAAAAAATAGTCATTTCACAGCTGATCATATGGCTTTGCATAATTCCCGTAAAGCCCGCCGCCAGGAAATTCCTCCCTTTTTTTCTATCATGTTCCCCGCTTGCTTCGGAAAACAGCAAATACAAACCGGTCACAAGAAATGGGAAAAAAGCCATAGCCGTATACTCCCCCACAGCTCCCCTGATATAAATATTCCCCAGCCGATAGGGGGAAAGAACATAAAGCACACATCCGATAAATGCAGCAAAATCACTTTTCACTATCCTTTTAAAACAAGAAAAGGCGATAAAACAGGTCACAAGGTTAACCAGTATTATGTAAATTTTATATGCTGTCTGCAAAGGAAACCCCAAAAGCCGGATAACCGCGGGAATATACAAAAAAATATCCCCATAGAAAATGGAAGAGGCGTATCCGTACCCCCTGAACCAGTCCGGCTGGATCCGGACTGGAAACTGCCCTATTCGAAGCGCATCCTTAATCCCTTCTATCCGGAGAAGATGAAAGGTAAGATCATGCCCGGAGTATAAATAGCTTGAAAACAAAGGGATCGAAGAGAGAAAGGCCAGCACAAAGATACCGGCAGCGATGTTTTTCTGCTTTTGTGACAGCCGGCCAAGCCATTTCCCGGCAGCGGCCCCATACCCTGCATTCAAAAACAGCAACAAAAATACGCCGATCCCAAGACGCATTCCAAAATAACCGTTAGTCTCAACAATCCGGATGTTTTTAACCAGAAAATGTCCTGATCCATTATAATTTATATCTATATGGTATCCTAACGTAGCCCTGTCTATCCATATGGTAAAGGATTCCACATTTTTCACGGGATCAAGGGCGACATCCTGCCTGCCCATGACCACCCAATAGGAGGGCTTGTCCGAAGCGGCGCTGTAGGTCTGCCCCGCTTCATTTGCTTCATATTCGATTACCACCTGATACGTTCCTTTGGATAGATCAACGCCGGGAGAAGAAACAAAAGCATCTGCCTCTCCATGTATGAGACTGTTCCCGTCAAAAACAGCTTCCCACTTATCCTTTTCCCAGCTCATCCCCACCCATACCACTACCAGCGCTTCCAGCAGCAGCAATGCAATCAGTTTCCAGTTGCTTTTTAGCTTGTTTATCATTTATACTTCTATCTCCGTAATTTTGTGAATCCTGCGGCCGGACGCAAAACGAGAATGCAGCAGCAGGAGGAGGCTGATATAAAATAACGCCATATTATAGATAGTGTACCTTGTCTGGCAGAAAATCACAAGGGAAACAAGCCCCACATTCATAAAAACCGACAGCAGGGTCAGCAGCGCAAGCTGTGTCGTCTTGTCAATCCCCCTTTTTTGCTTCCTGCATTTCCAGATATTTTCCGCCGCCAGCAAAATATAGAATATATAAGCAGACAGGCTGTACCAATTAAGCAGGACCTTCCTCTGTGCAACCGTAGTGACCAGGCCCGACAGAAAATTATCCAAAAAAGAACCGATCATGCTTCCTATATTATGAGGAAGTACGGACAGATTAATCTCCTTCATAATCCTGTCGGCATATTCACTCATTTCAACTCCGTCATGGCCCATATGGATTCTCACATATTCATTTACAGCCGGCCACATGGTATCAATCTGAATGCAATCATAAGAGTCACCGAAATGGGAAACCCGGTTCAGCCACCCTTCTCCGGCGCTGTTCTTTAAATATCCTTTTTCGTCACAAACATCATAAATCTCAAGAAACAGCTCCCGGATCCCTTTATCTGCGATATAATCCGCATCCCCCCGTTCCGCCGTATAGAAAGCCATCGTTGTAAGGAAACGGCCGTCACTGGAATGCCTCACCGCTTCCCCCCGCACCGAATAATTATAGCCCAAATCCAACAAAGCCGAGCCTGCCGTAATCACAAAAGCACACACGCCTGCAAGGATAATGCCCTTCCTTATTTTTCCGGCTGAAATACTTTTTATCAATATAACAACCAGCAGCATGAATAAAGCAAGCAGCATTTGTTTTCTGGCGGAAATCATGCAGAAAGTAAGAATACAGCACAGGAGAAGACTTTTCTTCGTCATATGATAGAAATATTCCAGCAAATAACGGAAAAAAAATAAATAGCAGGATATGGTTATCCCTTCCGTCAGAATGCTGTTGGAGTACATAGAGCCGCGCTTCGCTGCAAAACGGCACAAAAGTGACACGGCCAGGGGCATAGCCAAAAGGATTAAGGCCCACGCCCAGGATAACCGGAATACCCTCCAAAGAAACCTGACAAGGCTGAAAGACGCAAATGCCGCCAGCATACTCTGAAAAAAAGCAATGGCCGTAAGATAAAAATCCCGGGAAAAAGAAGAGAAAATACCGCGGAACAGCCACAAAAGCAAAGGGTATAAAGGTTCTCTTGAAATATCCATGTTAATATAACTGGGCGAATCCACACAAATAACCGCTTTATCATAAAAAGCAAAAAAGCCATAAAAGCCCAGGCAAATACACAGCAAGAGCAGGGAAAAGCCCTTTTCCCGCCCCCAGCTTTCCCAATGTATCTTTTTATTATCCATAATCCATCCTTTCTTTCACTTTAAGCCTTTATGCTTCATCCGGGTTCTTCTTATCCCGCAAACGGCCCCTTCTGTCAACAGGACGCCTATCAGGAGATAGAGGGAAATATACAGCATCCCAGATGAGCCGAATGCCTGCACAGGATAGGCGGCAAAAATAAGAACAAACAAAACCGCATAGATATAATCCATCGCCCGGTATTCTTTTACCATAAGCATTTCATTCATAAAACAGATGAAAGGAATCACACAATAAATCAGGCAATAGGTTCCGCTGGCCGCCACAAAAATGATCATCAGGCTTGTAAGCAGCGTAACCGACTTCCATGACTCCTTTTTATAAAAGCAATAGAACAGCACAATCACAAAATAACAATAAGAAAGAATCCGTCCTGCTTCATGCCCGTTTTCAAGGCTTATTCCCAAATTTGACGCAAGCCTTCCGCTGAGCCCAACAATGGTGACTCCTGTCGCCCCGCTCCCCACCGCCGCCAGATTATGCAGAAAGATCCGGAAACCATCCGCCCCCTGAAAGAACACAAAAGGGAAAAAGAAAAGGAAAATACCGTATATCACAAGCCGCCCTGCTTCTTTATACCTTTTATCCAGAAGATACAGCATACCGAAAACCGCCGGATAAAGCTTTAAAGCCGATGCGGATGCAAACAGCACCAGCGCTGCCTCCCTCTCCCATTTTTTCCCGGAATCCTTCAGGCACATGGCGTACATAAGCAGCAGCAAAACTAAAAGAGACATATTTCCTCTCTCGATGGCCAGCCAAAAAGGATAGGAGCACATAAGCAGCGCTGCCATCCACTTCTTCATGAACAGGGAACGAACGGAAAACATCCGGAAAAAAGCAAACACAAAGAAAACGGAAAAAGCCGCAATCAACATACAAATCACCAACAATCCGGAGCCACTGATCCGGAGCCCGTCCGGATTCCCTATATTATCCCTGTACAGAATTCTCGCCACGAGATAATAAAGGCAATAGGCCAAAGGCGGAAAACAGGCATGCATCCCTTCCTCATACACGCTTCCCAGACCAAGGTAGAACCTTTTCACATGATCAAAAAAATCGACAAAATAACTGAAATCATATACCAATTTATCCAGAAAATCTCCCCCCGCCAGAACCAGGGACAAAAGCATAGCAAGTATGCCCGCCGAAAATAAAAGATATACGAGATTAATCGGTGTAACCTTTCTTTTTTTCATCTGAAATCTCCATCTAACTTATGTGCTACATACAAAATATAACAGAATATTAATTTTGGCAATCTTTAATTTATTTTTCCTGTACTTGTATAAATTTCCAGACCCGTAGTATAATATAATTATTTATGCGGATAAACTGTACAGAAAGGTGGCCTTTATGCTATTTAACTCTTTTGGCTATGCGCTTTTTCTTCCTCTGGTTTTTATTCTTTATTGGATCCTGCCCGCAAAATTCCGCTGGATTGTCCTTCTTATGTCCAGTTATTATTTTTACGCAAGCTGGGGTCCTCAATATGTGGCCGTCATCCTCCTTACTACCATCATTTCCTACATCGCAGGCTTACTTATGGAATCCCATAGAAAGGGAATATTGTACCCCAAAACAGTACTTATCCTTTGTATTTTAATGTGCGCCAGCATTTTATTCTTCTTTAAATATTTCAATTTCTTCACTGAGAATTTGGCCGTATTATTTTCAAAGCTGTCCATCCCCATGCAGCCTTTTACCCTGAAGCTGGCGCTGCCTATCGGTATATCCTTCTACATTTTCCAGACCATCAGCTATCTGGTGGATGTTTACCGCGGCACAATTCATGCCGAGAGGGATTTTGGTATCTATGCCGTTTATATTTCATTCTTTCCCAAGGTGATGCAGGGGCCTATTGAAAGAGGGAAGAAATTATTGCCTCAGCTTCACGCCAAATACCGTTTTCAATCCGTACAGGCGTCCTATGGGCTAAAACTGATGGCTTGGGGGTATTTTAAGAAGCTTGTCCTCGCAGACGGCCTCTCCGTATATGTGAACCAGGTATATAATAATCTGCCGGCATTCAAAGGGTTCCCCCTTGTATTGGCAACCTTCTTTTTTGCCATACAGCTGTATTGTGATTTTTCCGGCTATACCGATATTGCCCTTGGAAGCGCCAGGCTGTTTGGCATCCAGCTGACCCAAAACTTCAAATCACCCTATTTTGCCTCCTCTATCAAAGACTTCTGGGGAAGATGGCACATTTCCTTATCCTCCTGGCTGAAGGACTATGTCTATATTCCCCTGGGAGGCAACCGCACAGGCAGAATCCGCCATGCTCTGAACATAATGATCACCTTCCTTGTCAGCGGCTTATGGCATGGAGCCAGCTGGAACTATATCCTGTGGGGCGGCATCCATGGGGCCTATCAGGTAATAGAAGGGCTGTTTCCCTGGAATGCTAAAACAAGCCTTTTCCAGCGGAACCGACATTTCCACTTTCTGCTCAGCATCCTTACCGTTCCCTGTACCTTCCTGCTCGTCTGCTTTGCCTGGATATTTTTCCGAGCTGCCACGATACAGGATGCCATCTATGTACTTCAGAATATGTTTACAGGAATCACGCATTTTTCTGTTTACATGAAGGACTGTGCTTTACAGATGGGCCTGACGTTAACCCATCTGTTATATAACTGCCTTCCTGTTATTTTACTGTTTTTGTATGATTGCGCATCCCTCAAAACAGATGTTATTGCCTTTGTTTCCAGGCAGCGCTTTTTTATCAGATGGCCTGTCTATATCTTTTTGCTGCTTGTCATTTTGCTTTTTTCGGAGAAAGGAGTATCTACGGAATTCATTTATATGCAATTCTGAGATAAGTCATTTATGAAATCATTTATAGTCAAAAGCGTCCTCGCCGTCTGTATTACCTTATTCTGCCTTTTTTATCTGGATATCATGTATGAACAAAAGGCCGACAATCCAATCCCTGAGGTAAATAAATTCAACTTTGTCCCCGAGGGGATACAGGTCGCCAACATGGGGAGTTCCCATGGAGAAGCGGCCTTCAATTGGGATCCCCTTGTCCATAATCGGAATATGAAGTGTTTTAACTTCGCACTCGCCAGCCAGGGATACCCTTATGATTACGCGCTTATTAATATGCACAAGGACGATTTTGCCAAAGGGAGCATTCTGTTAATTCCGGTTTCCTATTTTTCTTTTAACACCGAAGCCGTTACCCCGGAAGATCAGGAAGCCATCAGTGTGCGTTACTACCGCATCCTCTCCCCCCAGTACAATCCGGATTACAGCCTGTACAAAGATATCGTTGCCATACGCTTCCCTATCCTTTCCGCCGGAGATAAAATTTTCGAACTGTTTAAGCCCCCCATCACCTTCCCCTCCTTATCGGATAACCGACAGAACATTGTCTATGCGGCGGAGTTGGGCAGCGAAGGGGACGGCGGCGGCAGCCAGGAACCCATAACCGAAGCCGTTCCTGAAACGCCTGCCGCTTCTCCTGAAGAAATATATGGAGCAGAAAAGGTCCAGGAGTTTGAGTCAAAAGGCCTTGCCCGTTACCAAAGGCATTTTGATAACAAATCCGTGTATTTTGAAGAGGATAAAAAGCAGGATCTGATAAATATGCTTCAAATATGCAAAGAAAAGGAAATAACCCCGATATTAATTACCACCCCCTTTACCGTTTACTATAACCAATATGTATCCGCAGAATTCCTTGACGGCTTTTATCAAACCATCCATGAAATTGCATCCGCACAGGGCGTTTCCTATTATGACTATTCCCATGACGAACGTTTTGTGACGAACCTGCAGTATTTTGGAGATGCGGATCACTTAAATCCGGAAGGCGCCGTTTATTTTACCAATCTTATAATGGAGGAAATTCCGGAACTGAAAGCTTATTTAAGTCAACATTAACAGACATTGGGAAAGGAAAAATTATTTATGAATTCATGCTTATCATCTGATGCCGCTTATACCATAGCCATCGCAGGCACCGGTTATGTGGGATTAAGCAACGCTGTGCTATTATCCCAGCATAACAAGGTATATGCCGTGGATATCGATCAAGAAAAAGTAGATATGATTAACCATAAGAAATCCCCAATTGCAGATAAGGAAATTGAGGAATATCTGTCCAGGGGAAATTTACATCTCCATGCAACCACCGACGCCCTGACGGCATATAAAAAAGCCGATTTTGTTATCATATCAACTCCTACTAATTATGACCCCATTAAGAATTATTTCAATACTTCATCTGTAGAGGACGTCATTGAAAAAGTCCTGAGCATAAATAATAAAGCTTTTCTTATCATCAAATCCACTGTACCTGTAGGGTATACGGAATCGGTCTGCCGTAAATATCATACGGATCGTATCTTATTCAGCCCGGAATTCCTCCGGGAAGGACACGCACTCTACGATAATCTCTATCCCTCCCGCATTATCGTAGGTGTTCCCCGTGGGAACAAGGAGCGCATGGCAAAAGCCAAACTCTTTGCAGCCTTACTCAAAGAGGGGGCCATCAAAGAAGACATCCCCACCTTACTCATCGCCCCCACAGAGGCCGAGGCCGTAAAGCTCTTCGCCAATACATACCTCGCCTTACGCGTATGTTACTTTAATGAACTGGATACTTACGCAGAAATGCATGGCCTGAATACCGGTCAGATCATTGAAGGCGTCTGTCTGGACCCTCGGATAGGGAACCATTATAACAACCCTTCTTTTGGTTACGGAGGATACTGTCTCCCCAAGGATACCAAGCAGCTGCTTGCCAACTACAGCAATGTCCCTGAAAACATTATACAGGCCATCGTGGATTCCAACCGCACCAGAAAGGACTTTATAGCCGAACGGATTCTTGAGAAGGCAGGCTTCTATGAAGGCTACGGAAGCTTCTCGGAAACCGGAGGCAGAAAGGTGACAATTGGAATATACCGCCTCACCATGAAGACAGACTCGGACAACTTCCGTCAAAGCTCCATCCAAGGAGTGATGAAACGGCTGAAAGCTAAAGGTGCCGCGGTGATCCTCTATGAGCCTGCGTTAAAGGAAAATGAATTCTTCGGTTCCAGGGTTTACCGGGATTTTGATGAATTTGCCCATTGCAGTGATGTCATCGTGGCTAACCGTTACTATAAGGAACTGGAAAAAGTAAGTGACAAGGTATATACGAGGGATCTGTACCATAAGGACTGAAGAAGAGCCAAATGTTCTCCAATAGGAAAGCATTTGGCTCCTTCTTAATAATAAATGGAATTCCCGGACACCTCTCCCGGCTTTCCATATTTCAGGCAGCTGGCAACCGCCCTTGCATATAGCGTTCTGCCATCCATAGTCAAATGGATGCCATCCTCCAGATACTGCTCCGCGGAATAAATATTAATTCCCATGGTATTGTAAGCATCAATGTATAAGGTATGGTTCGTTTCCGCCACATTTCTTGCCGCATTAGCATAATCCGACAAAGTCCCCTGCCCGTAATCCCTCATATTGCTGTCCGTTTCCATTATCCCGTCCTTTAGGAACTGGCAATACGTAGGGGAAATAAGAAGAATTTGAGCTTCCGGACTTATTTTTTTCAACGAGACAATAGCATTCTTTAATGCTCCCGTATAACCATGTGGATCCCAATTAGAGCCTCCCTCCACCGCAATAGGCGCCTTGGAAAAATAATCGTTCAGCCCATATGCAATGATATAGTAATCTACATTCTGCGGATTCACATTGCGGATTACACCGCCGCCAGGATATCCTTCCAGGAAATCCGGCTGAACCTTTCCCCACAGGACATTAACCATCCCCATTAAAGATGAGGAATCCCAGTTTTCAAAATTATCTGGTGATTCTCCTTCCTTCATAGTGGCCCTGCTTCCGCCTATCGCACAATTATATACATCCGCATTCATATACTGCGCAACCTGTGCCGCGATACCTGTGTCCCCTCTGTCCATATCCCAGATACTGTCTCCCAGCACCACAATATTCAGGCGCTCCTCCTGAGGCGGTTCTGTACTTTGCACTTCAGTTTCCGGCACCTGCGTCTGTGCTGGCACTGTTTCTTCTGTTGCCGGCGCCTGCTGCGTTTCCCCGCCTTCCGCTTCCAGCTTCTTCCTTAATTCTTCATTTTCCGCCATAAGCGCTTCGATTTGGCCTTTTAATTCTTCCAAACTGTCCGCATCCACATTTGCGGTGTTCTTATTGCCACATGCCGAAAATAGCATTGCCGCGGCCAATACCATTGCTATTAATGCCGCTTTCCATCTTCCTGCACCACTTCTCATTCAAACTCCTTCTGCTCTGAAAACAAGCCTGTGTCTATCACTAGTTCTGTGATTAGTATAAAATATTTTAACGCACTCTTCAATCAAATTCATAAAATCTTAAGGTTGCGAAATCTTTCCTGGATATCATTCAGCTGCAGTTCAAAGTCCCGCCTTTCCTTCACTCCCAGATTATGGAGAATAAGGCCGGCGAAGACAGACTGGATCGCCGCCAGCTCCACGAAGCCGCATACGATTAAAGTCGGAAACTTATCCACCATGCCGGTCTTCCAGAATTCCCATACTACCGGGACAAAGAACACAGCGGAAAGTATCGTCAGAAGGACGGCGAGCAGAATAAAAAAAGCAAGCGGTTTATACTGACGGAACATTTTCATAATGGTATTTAATACCCTTATCCCATCCGAATAGGTGTTCAGCTTTGATTCGCTCCCTTCCGGCCTGTCCCGGTAATCCACAATGACATTGTCCACCTGCATGTTGTTATAAACCGCATGTATCGTCATTTCCGTTTCAATTTCAAACCCTTTTGATAATACTGGGAAGCTCTTCACAAATTGATAACTAAACGCCCGGTAGCCCGTCATAATATCCTGGATATCCGAATTAAAAAGCATGTTTATGCTGGATTTCACCAGGCCATTTCCCATATTATGAAAAGGCCTTTTATTTTCCTGATAATAGGTGGATGATAACCGATCCCCCACCACCATATCGGAGTTTTCCTGTAGCACTTTATCCGCCATCTCCCTGGCATATTCCAGGGGATACGTATCGTCACCGTCAATCATAATATAGCACAGCGCATCTATTTCCCGAAACATCCGCCGGATGACATTGCCTTTTCCCTGTTTTCTTTCATACCGGATGACCGCCCCGGCTTCCTTCGCCAATTCCACCGTCCTGTCTGCCGAATTATTGTCATACACATAAATGACAGCCTCAGGCAGCGCCTGCCGCGCATCGGCAACCACCTTCCCTATAGTTTTTTCTTCGTTGTAGCAGGGTATTAATACCGCAATTTTATCCATATTCCTCTCCCTCTAAAATCCCTGATATATAAATTCGGCAGCGCTGTAGCCGGGTCCGTAATATCCCAGCAATATCACATAGAATAAAAGCGCATACCATAACAGCCATCGGACGGGCAATACCTTTGCGGCAATTCTTTCCCTTACCGATCCTTTTCTCTGCGCCAAAGATACGGCCAGCAGAATCAGCAGCGAAATTACCCCAATTGCCAGCTCGATCCAGTCAAGCCCCAGGGAAAGGATCCCTCCCGTTATCACCCCATAAAAGTTCCCAATTTTCAGAGCTTCTTTTAGCATGGCAAACGCATCCCCCACACTGGGCGCCCTGAAAAAGACAAATCCCACATTTACAAGGAAAAATGTCCGGATAATCCGGAAAACTTCCATTCCCCGCGATTTGCTTCTTATATGAAGGGCCGCCATCATACGTACAGACAGAGGCGAAAACAGTTCTCCCGACACAATATAAAACCAATGCAGCAATCCCGATCCTATGATATACTTCCAATCGCCGCCATGCCAAATCCCTACGGTAAACCACAGGATAAACATTCCGGCGAAGGTAGTCAGCTGTTTCCCTTTCTTTTTCCCCAGCTTCTCTTTCATATCCTTATTCAGCTTCATAAAGAAGGAAGTGCGGAGCAGGGGATAAAATACATATTCCTTCATCCAGACCCCCAGGGTAATATGCCACCTGCGCCAGTACTCTGAAATACTCCGGGAAAAAAACGGCCTATCAAAATTCTCAGGCAATCTCAAGCCGAATGTCTGAGACACCCCCAGGGCAATATCCATGCCCCCCGAAAAATTGGTATAAAGCTGAAAAGCAAAAGCAACCGTACCAATCCAAATATAAAATCCGCTATACTTTTTATAGTCGCCATATACGGTATTTACGATAAGCGCCATCCGCTCTGAAATAACAAGCGTCTTAAAAAATCCCCAAAGCATCCGCTGCATACCCAGCGTTACCTGTTTATAATCAAAGGAATGCGCTTCAAACAGCTGCCCGCCGTCCTCCCGGTAACGCAGAATAGGCCCTGATATCATAGTCGGAAAAAAAAGCCCGTACAGCGCCAGCTTGGCTATATTGGACTGTGGCCTGGCTATCCCGAAATAAACATCTGTGACATAGCCGATCAAGGTCAGGGAGTAATAAGAAATTCCCAAGGGTACCAGCCAGTTAAGGCCAGACAGGATATCCTTATCCGCGCCCAATAAAAACGCGATTCCATTTACCGTATTCACACCAAAATTCATGTATTTCAGCAGGACCAATATCGCCAGATTAGAAACTATCACAAAAAGAAGCGCCGCTTTCCGCCGCTTCTCCGGATTTTTTCCTTCTTCCTCCAAACGTTCCTCTTCTTCTTTTGTCCGAAGCATGCTTCGGATACCACAGAAGCAGACTAAAACCGCAAACAACGGATAAAGTATCAATATGGCATTACCTGATAACAAATAATAGATAATGCTTGCGCCAAGAAGCACTGTCCACTGGTATTTCTTTGGCCATATATAGTACAGAAAAAGAACGAGTACATAAAATAAAAGGAAATAAAAAGATGTAATACCCAAGTTTATTATTCCTTTCCCATTGGTTAACCGGAACCTATTCGGAAAGCTGGCCCATAATAATATCCGCCATCTCTCCCACATTTTTCATGGCAACCACCTGCCCCATGTTAAACTTTACATGAAATTCCTGCTCTACCGCAGCAATCAGATTGATATGCTCCAGGGAATCCCAATCCTCAATATCATTGGATGTGGTCCCTTCCGTTACGCAAATACCATCATCATCAAATACATCCCGGAACACTTCGTTTAATTTTTCAAACACTTGCTCTCTTGTCATCGCAGCCTCCATTTCTTATGTTTATAACCATTTTTCCTGTCCATTTATCTGAATGTGTTTATTTTTCTTCTCATATGCTTCGGTTACTTCAAAACGCCAGACGGTATTCCCGTCCCTGCCCTCTGTCTGCCCAAAGCCCTGCTGCCGGTAAAACTCCCTCACCATGGCATTCTTGGCCGTAGGATAATAATAACCATAAATAACATGGACATCCCGCCGCCTGCACGCCTCTACCAGCTCATCCATCATAGCATATTCCATATCCCGTTTCAATACACGGCAGCTCATCAGCCAGAGATCGATGTGCAGCTCTTTCTCTTTTCCGTCCCTGATCCGCCCTATCAGCACCGATACCACCCCGTTATCCCCGAATTTATCCGAAAGCTTCCCATATAACGTTATGGTATCCCTATCATTGGCCGCCTGTTCGATTTCGGCCTGGGTATACCGCTTTGTCGTCAGGTTGAACTGGTTGCTTTTATTGGTCAGCTGTGCGATCCTCGCCATATAAAGAGGCTCGAACGGGGCGATTACAGCCCGCATATCAAGGGAGTCCAGATATTCCCCATAATCCGTAAAAGCCGCTTCCTCCCTGGCCCGCATCGCATTTGCTTTGTACATCTCGTTTCGCTTTTTATCATCTTCAGACAGGTTTGTCACTTCAAAATATCCGCCGTGGTCCAGGTTGCGGATATACTGCTCCGGCATCCCGATTTCCGGCACAGCCGCCCCCTGCCCATTCATCCTGACAATTTCACGTTCCGCCGGATTATCATCCACAAAAACCAAACTTTCAGGCAATACATTCATTTCATGGGCAATTTTCAGAATATTCCTGTCCTTCGGTTCCCAATTAGCCTGAATCACAATAAAATCCTCAGGCGTAAGAACCCCGTCCGGATGGTTTAACCCGGCCATTGCGTTTTCCCTGTCGTTCTTGGAATCAACATTCAGGATCACTCCAATATCCTTTAATTGCTTAACATATCCCTGAAATTCGGCAAACACCTGTCCCATGGAAGTCTCCGGTCCCAACTCCAGATTTTCCGCCCCGTCGTCCCCCACAATACCTCCCCATAAGGTATTGTCAAGATCCAATACAAGAGATTTTTTATTTTTGCCATAAATTGATTTTATGATATTGGCCACATTATGCGCCAGCCAGGGTACCGCCTTCAGGTTCAGCGAATATTTATACATGTGCCAGTAAAAGGGATCCGACCAGGCATCCAGGCCAAACGCCGCCGACTGATAATTGATATCATTGATATAAAAATCATCATGCTCCCTGGCATATTCCGCAAACCTGGCATTCAGGCTGCTGACAAAAGATGTCCTGCCGGAAACATTGACACAATCCTGGTTCCCCAACAGCCGGTAGAAGGGATATTCCATATTATTCTGTATGACAGGGCATTTCCAGCGTTCCCGGAGCTTCTCCCACATTTCCCTGAAATGCGCATATTGCCGCTCCAGCATTTCACCGGCTTCCTGTGCCGGACAGCCTGTTTGGGGCCAGAAGGTAATGTTCCTGTTGCTTGTGTGGATATATACTATATCCGGGCCAAAAGCATCCAGTTCCCCATTCCCGAAAACAGCATCCTCCCAATACTGCCCGAACTCCGATTCATAAAAAGAAGGTTCGATTCCTTGATTCAGCAGAAATAATTCAAGAACCCTCACGATATCATGGGTGGTGCTCCCCCCTAACACAGCGATTTTTTTCCGGATTCTGCTGCTCTGATCCGCCAGCAGCTCTTTTTTTAATTTTTTTGATTTTTTTAATATAAGTTCGCTGTCAAAAGGATATTCCAACTCTCTTAGCATCCCGACTCCCTTTCATCCCTGTAAACCCGTCCATTAATATTCCGTCCATTCAGCCCTCTGCACACCGGACACACTCTCGAACCCATAATAACCCGCATATGCAACATTTATCCAATATTCCGGCTCCTCCTGGATATCCGAATTATATCCATCGCTGTAGACTGTCTCAAAATCAGGCCGCAGCAGCGGAATTGTTACATCCGTCTCCCCTTGCGCGGCTTTTTCCTCCAAGTATACCTCCCGTTCATGATACTCCCGGTATATCCTTGCCATATCGGCGCCGCTGTCCATATACGTAAAAAACATAATTAGGCACATAACTGCAAGCATCCCGTTTTTCAGGCTCCGGAATACCACTTCCTTTTCCTCCACATCTACAAAAAACTGGGTTACCGCCGTCATGAGGAAAATCCCCGCGCCAAAATAGGCCCGCGGCATCGGCTCCGGAGTTAAGACAAGTACGAAGCAGGTTGCAAGGAATACAAATGCCCATAAAATACCGTTCCAGCATACCTCCGCTATCTCCCGCCAGCTTTTCTTCTGGCACCGGATAATGACAAAAAGAAGCAGGCCGATAACCAAAAGCTCCAGGAAATTATTGTCTATGGCCAGGATAATCTTCTGGAAACGGGAAACCAATGCAAAAATGCCGGAATGCTCTTCCTCTTTCAGCTGCCCCCGCAGGAAATTCCCAGGGGCCAGAATCATAAACATAAAACCGGCCAGCTGCCCCAGCAGTCCCGAAATCATCCACGGTCTTATTATCTTTTTATTCCCTCTCCTGTCATGAACGTATTTCGCCGTTACCAAGAGAAGAAAAAGCAGCCCTCCGCCGGATGTGTTCTCGTTGCACCAGCCCGCCAATATCCCAAGAACCGGAAGCAAAACTGCCCATAACCCTTCATGCGCCAATCTCTCCGAATGGTTCAGCGCGTACCGGTAACAGGTAATAAACGTCATAATAATAGCCGATCCCCACAGATAATTACAGGCTCCGGTTTCCCATAACACGGTCTGACGGAAAACAACGCTAAAATGCCACATGATTAACTGAATCCATACAAATACGGAAACATCATACTTCTTCTTATGCTCTATATTCCAGTAAATACACAACGACAACAGCATAAAAACAAGAGAATTGCATATATTGAAGACCATCTTGTCCATCGTCAAAAAACAGCGAAGAATCAGATGGCTTACCGAACGCCCCGACCATGTCATATACTGATTATATTCCTGCTGTATCAGCCCGAGGATGGAACCTGCCGTACTTACTTCTTTCCCATAAAATAAATCATCCGACATCATGGGGGTTAATAGATTAAAAACAAATATCATTCCGGTGGCAATCACCACGGTCAGATAAAAAATCCTTCTTCTGTTTTTATCGGCGCTCATTCTGACTCCTCTGTATACAGTGACATAACGGTATCATACTCAATCTGCCTTCCCCTGGATAAGTGAAACCGGTTCGCCCCTTCATTGCTGAATTCATCGCTTATCTCTTCTTCCAAAACCGTTCCCGGATGAAAAAGGATTTCCAGAATACGCTCCTTTTCCACAGCCGTTTCCCTCATCGCAGGAAGCAGCCTGCCGACCCGTTCCCCGTCCATGCTCCCGCTCATCAATACTCCCCATAAATACATAGATGGATTGTCCTTCTGCCAGGAAGGCTTATTCTTTTGTATCGTCCGCTCCATCCCGGGGGCATAGAGATTAAGCAGCATGTTTTTGATCCAATTAACCGGACGGTATGTCTTCCACAAGGATACCTTCCTTAAATAGGGAAGCACAGGTTCTCTGGTAACACGAATATACTCTGTGGGATAATGCTGCTCCACAATAACCTCCAGCAAAGCCCAATAGCATATCGGGATCATCTGCGTATGCTGATGCCCGTCAAAACGGAGGCCGTCCGTTTTCCCAAAATATTCTATGAATTTTTCCGTCTGCGCCTTTATTTCCTTTTTCAATTCCTTTTTAATCATCATGAACCTGGCAGGCGAATAATTCCATAAGAACAGGGTTCCCCAACCTATATTGAAAAATCCGTTTTTATTGACCAAATGAGGGATCTCTTCCGGATCCGACAGACAATGCCCTTCCATGAAATTCAAATGAACGCTGAGTTTCGGCTGCTTCGGCCATGTTGCCTGTTCCTCCCGGAGCTTAACCGCATAGGCTTCAAAACAGGACATATTCATAAGTACACTGATGCTGTCCAACTTTCCTGCCCGCAAACAGGTTAAAATATCTTCTGACGCGTGGGCAGAAATGCAGTAATCATCTGCATGAATATCCAATATACTCAATCCGATGCTTTCTCCTTTCTTTCCTCATCCTCCCCTGACTCCTTCCAGATAGAGGCTTCCACAATATATCTTGGACGGGCCTTGGTTTCCAGATATATCTTTCCAATATATTCTCCCACAATACCCAGGGAAAATATGGTAAGCCCACCCATCAGCAAAGAAACTACCAGGGATGTGGTATACCCCGGTACATTCCTGCCGGAAAACCAATCTATAATGCAGTAAATAATCATGCCGAAGCTGAATAAGCTAACGAGGAAGCCCAGTATTGTTATGAACTGTATAGGCCGGGTGCTCATCGAAGTGATACCGTCCGCAGCCAGGGTAAACATTTTTTTTAACGTATATTTGGATTGGCCGGCCTCCCGTTTCTTCACATCGAAATAAACCACATCCGATTGAAAACCCATGGTAGGTATCAGCCCCCGCAGGAAAAGGTTGACTTCTTTATACTCCGCCAGGGCATCCAGCGCTCGTTTCGAAAGAAGGCGGTAATCCGCATGATTGCTCATAACCTTACAGCCCAGAAGATGCATAAAATTATAAAAAAGATTGGCGGACAGCTTCTTGAAAAAACCATCCGTGTCCCTGTCATTCCTCACCCCATATACAATCTCACATCCGGATTCATAACAGGCAATAAAATGATCCAGCGCCTCTATATCCTGCTGCAGATCCGCATCTATGGTCACCACCATATCCGCATGGGAACGGGCTGTCATCATACCCGCAAGAATAGCGCTCTGATGCCCGTAATTGCGGGAAAAACAAAGCCCGGAAAACAGATTGTTCCGCTTGCATAAGCCTTCGATAAGCTTCCATGTATTGTCCCGGCTTCCATCATTTACAAACATAACCTTACTTTTGGGCGAAATTTTATCCTCCTTCATGAGCCGTTTTAATTTATCCTGCATTACCTGTGCTGTGTGTGGAAGAACCTCCTCCTCATTATAGCAGGGGACTACCAGATAAAGGATATTTCCTCTTCTTAACCGCTCTTCCATTTTTTAAACCCATCCTTTCCCTGCTTCTTCTTATTGCACCCTGTCAATCTCAATAACGCTGTTTTTCCGGTAAAAATCCCTCACCACCTGATTTGTCCAGCCATTACTGTCTTTGGTTACCTCCATATGCATCAGCGGCCCCTGATCCTGATTCATAGCCGGCAGCCTGGCATCTCTGACCGTATCATCCAAAAGGATATCCAGGCGTTCATCCATTTGCTTTCCATAATCAGCAGCCTGTCCGCTTACAATATACGAAACACATTTATAAAAGGTAGTTTCCTTCAATGTACTCCTCCCGAACAACAGAACCAATATGCACCCTGCCGCCAGCAAAACCAGCAGCACCGCATTTACCCCACTGCGGCTCGGATCTCCCAGGCCTGTTCCGCCCCCGCCCTTACGCAGGTGGGAAAGCCATCCGGATACATATACCATCCCGGCCACTGCCGTCAATACAAATACCTGAAAAATCATATTGGGGACGCCGCCGGACAATTCCGTACCCGCATATATTCCGGGTGCAAACATCGCGCAGTAAATACAAAACATAAGCCCGCAGAATAACAACGGCCATTTAAAACGGCAATCACTCTGTATTTTGCTAAATGCCGACCATATAACCAATCCAATAAACAAAAGGATAATAAAAACTACCGGCTTTTCCTTCATATACATGCCTATATTCAGGAATCCCTGATAAAATGATTGGCTAATTGTATCTATTATTTTAAAAAAGCTGAAACCAAAGTCCTCTCCTCCCCTAACCTTATTCCCCGGGGACATAAAACTGATGGCAAGCCCTGCTCCTTCCAATCCCAGCGACAACAGCAGCCAAAGGGATCCCGGCCTGTTCTTCCCGTATCTTATCAGAAGAAGAATCAGCACAATCGGCGCAAATAACGCCGCCAGATAACTGGATCCGCCAAGCATCGTCATACAAACGGCCGCGCCTGCCAGGTATCTCTTTCTATAAGAGTCTATATATTTTACAGAAAAATAAACAGACATCATAGCAAGAAAATAGGGAACGATATAATGTGCGGCCCCATTATACCAAAATATACCTGATTTCGTACTTGGAAAAAATTGTATCATAAGAAACAATATTGCACAATCTATTATAAGAAAAGAAACTTTATCCAGGCCGGCCTTTTTAACAAGAAAATAGTAAAGAGGCATCGAAGTACCTGCAGCGGTTAAAAATAACATGAAAAACGGGACGATCCAATATGCATCCGGTGAAAAAACCTCCGGTTGAATGGAAAAAAGAAAAATGGAAAACCAGGTTCCCTGCCATCCCTTGTAATATTTGGCGATTGTACGGAAAGATGCCTTTAACACCTCCCATAGGGAATGAGTATCCAGCCAGGCCGCATGCGTGAACGCCCCATATCCATAATCATCCCCTGTTGCGTGCACATATCGGGCCAGATATAGGATTGGAATCATACTTAATCCCAATATAAGAACGGCCAATATGGATATTACTTTTTCTTTATCTAATTTCATCCTGATGTCTCTTTCTGTTAAATTTGAATAATTGATCCGCTTCTGTGGACATTTTAAATCTTTTACCGTTAAACAGGCAAGTACAAATTCTTTTATTTAAGATAGCTGATTATGAATAATTTGTCACATAAATAGCAGGTTATTTCTTATAATAACATATAAGCATTCCAGACACGTATTTATCAAATCCCATAGATTCCAATTTATCCATATATTCTAAAGTTCCCTCATCCGTATTATTTATAATATAAATAACTCCTGTTTCTATATCTTGGGGCAGGTAAAAAGCATATTTCCAATATGTCCTGGTACCTTTATTACCTATATCCGCTTCGAAGGGATCCACCTTCTCAGATAAAAGATAATAAATATAAGACATATTCGTATACACCACCTTAGGCTCTCCGGTATCCGTCTCTATAAAATCCGTTATCTTCTTATAGGTATCGGCAAAATAATCCTGTGGATATATATCTTCCGGATACTTATTAAAATAATAGTTGGCAAAGGTTACAAAATAAAAAGTGTAAATGATAATAACCAAGAGAGCTATCTTCCCGGGAGCCTCAGGAATGGTCGATACCAGGCCTGCCAACGTATCCTTTCCTTTGTTTGCCTGTAATTTTTCTTTTAAAAAAATATAGGAATACTTCATCCCATACAACACACAATAGAACAAAGCAAAGAAAATTCCGTTTAGCCTGTTAATATTGGGTCCGTCATCACCCAACAAGGTACCCAGGAATAAATATATGATGAGTAATAGCCAAAAAATGATATGGCTACTGTACTCTCTCCTAAATAAATTCTTTATCATATCTGCTGATAACCGGAAAAATCCAACCACAGCAAAGACTATTGAAATTCTATACATCGTAAAATATTTATCAAATGCATTATACGACAGCCAGTCTTTTGTCAAAATATACTTGATTGTTATGCATAAATTATCCCACATCTTCGTAAAAATAATATCTTTATTTCTATAATTCGGAAGCCTTGGTATAGTAAATAAGGGAGTATTTATTTGAGGCAGATCAAAAGTATTAATAATTACCATTAATAATAGCGGGCAGGCAATTAAGAAAACGGGAATCCCGAAGAAAAATAAATTTTTCCAGGTAATCCTTTTCCTATACAGCCAATAACACAGCAGTATACCAAGAAATAAAGTACTTGTAAGATAACTCAACGCATATGTATAGTAACTGATTCCCCATACGACGCCAGCCAATATATACATATATGCCTTCTTTTTCTCATCCGCAAGTATTAAAAGATACAGGCCAATCGTACTTATCCCAAGGAGAAGATTACAATCCAGGCCAAACCTTGACTGCATTATAAAATAAGGAAAGATGGCCAGGAGAAAGCTGGAAACCAGCCCCCATTTCTCCCCCCCGAAACATTTCCTTATTATATTCACCCCGGCGATATAAGAAAAAATTCCAATAAAGGCTCCCGGCAGACGGATAATCCAGGTATTCAAATTTCCGGTCAGCTTTATTAATGCAGCGACAAGATAAGCATTCAATGCACTTTGTCCGCCGCCAAAGTTAATAAGGTAAACCGGTAAATGGTTCAGGTAACGATCTACCGAATAATCAGCAAGGCAATATGCGTCATAGGCCATACCAGCTTCATCTATATGTATGCCCAACGGTACAGATGCAAGCTTATAGAAATGCATGAACAATACAACTCCAAACATAAAGCAATAAATAACTCTTCTCCATTCTATTGCTTTCTGTTCTATTTTTCCTATCATCCGGTTTCCCTCCTGCTTATAAATTTAATGCAATTGCTTTATTGCCTTCCGCTCTTCCGGGACATCTGCTATTGTAATATAAATCAGGAATGGCACCGCAAGAAAAATTGCATAAGCATACCGGAAGTCCGCATAAACAGGCGTAGCAATTATTAAAGTCAGCCATATCCCCAGATTCCACAAATAGATTACCAGATTCCTGCTCCCGTTTCTCATAGCCGTTATAAAGCACAGGAACAGAAGATACGTAAACAATCCATTGCTGTAATATTTCCAAAAATGTTCCTTATAATTTTCCATATAGTCTGATATTTTCTGCTCCAGAGCAGGAGAAACCTTGCATTCCCTGTTTATGCCTGAGCCATTTTCCATGACATACGTAACCCAGATAAAGGGATATGTTATTTTATGATACCAATACCCTGATGTCTCGTCAATAAACGCCTTTACATAAATATATTTATTCTGCAATCCCATTTGAAACCATAAGTTCAGATAAGCGAATTTATTACGGCTGATTTGTTCCTGTTCTCCCTTCAGCCTGACCAAATCCTTGATACTGTCCGAGCAATGTACCGAGCCCAGATAAGCCTCCGGCACATCCTCTAACGAAACAATGTCCTCAAGCAGTTCCTTTTGTTCTTCTGAAACCTTCCCCCCGTAGGCAATCACAGCAGCGACCTGCTGGGCCGGAACAGAAAGGGATTCAATTGTATCCGGCTCCGTCACCCCAAAATGATTAAAAACCGGCCCCTTATATACTACTGCAAGCGCCAAAACAAGTCCTATCGATACAATCGTCTGAATTTTTTTGCTGCGAAATGAGTAAATGACAAAAGGAATCAGAAGCAGATAGGCATAAAGGCCATTGGTACGCAAAAAACATACCATAAATGACAATATTACAAACAACATCCAATGAAAAAAACGAAGCTCCCCCTCCGTCCCTTTATCCTTCATATACACCAAAAGGAGCAGAAAAAGCAGGCATACCGCAGCAAACGGAATATCCTTCCACATAATAACCGAATATATCCCATTTATAGGTGATAACGCATACGCCGCCAATAAGAAAATAAGAAACCTCACTTTAACCTTTTTGGAATAAAGATACCCTATTACACAGGAAAAGGAAAAAGCGAGAAGGCTGATAGAAAAACACGAATACAAAGCAATTGCCCTGTTCGCACTATGGAAAAGAAAGACGCCTGTTTCATAAATCGCTTTGATGATCATCGTATGCAGCCAGGGATGGTGGTTACTGTACGGCGCTCCCAGAACCTGTACCATCTGCATCCAGGAATCATACTCTATTATCCCCGGATAATACCTGAGGAAAAATGGAATATAACACATAACAATAACGAAAAAGGAAACAACTCCCACCCAGAAAGGACGAACGCGGCAGCCTCCTCTTTTCTCTTGTGAGCGCTTAAAAGATATTCTATTTATAATGTTGTAAAATTCTTCAAAACATACATAGAAAAGGCTAATCCAGCATAGGAAAGCTATTAAAACGGATGCTGCAAAGGACGTTGTTATTTTATAATCCGCAAGCCTGCCTTCAAATACCGACATATGTCCTAAAGTGGCAAATACCGCAAATAAAAATGCCCCTGCCACACTATAACCGCTGATTTTCCTGCTTTGGACGATTCTAGATATGGTATTATATAGTCCCAAATATAACACTCCCAGAATCATGACAAGAGAAATCAGACCACTTAACCGTTGTCCTGTTATTCCTATAAATCCCTCCTGAATAAGGTTAAAAAAAATCAGGATAATGAGCAAGGATGTACCTATTACCGCCTGCTTATTTACGCGAAACTCTTTTATCTTACAATAAAAATAACAGGCTGCCAGGAAACCTCCTGCGAATACTATGGCTCCTTTTAAGAAATCATACTCTCCCAACAAGTAAAGCGCAACATATACAATAGAGAATATAACATTTAAAAATACTATTTTCTTCTTTATAACCGGTTTTTCCTGCCAAAAAGAAATGATTATCAGCAAAACCATATACGGCACAACAGAGTCAAAGGTAAAGCCTCCCGTGATTGCCAATGCCTGTATCATTACCAGCCCCATACCAAAACACAAAAAAATATCCAATTGCTTCACAGCTTTTATAAATTTAGATATATCCACCTTTATCTCCTCTGCCACGCCATTTATATGCTTCTCTTAAAGAATAGATCACTATGCAGATAATTCCTGCAATGGAAATAAACTCAGCTATCCTCCAATATATCGGTTCCTTAAATCTTATTTCCATATTTCCGCTGTACATGGAAGGAATGATACACGTAACCCGCCCATTATCCCCCGGAACCACCTGGAATTCGGCTTTTGTATTCCTGTCCTCTGCATGATAACCACGGTAATATACTAAGGGAACTGTTACCTTCCCCTGTGTTTCTGAATGATTCATTATATTAAAAGCAATCTTTGTTCCGTGCTTTTCAAAGTCTGTAACTACAATGGATTCTCCACAGACAATCTCATCCGCCCTAAGCTGATAAGCATTCACCGATAAAGGCAGATACTCCGCCCCCATGATGCCATAGTCATCTAATTGGCTTTCATCCTGTATAACCAGGGTTTCATTATGCGCAACCAAAGAACTCATAAAATACCCCCCGGCTGCCACCGCTGCCGCCCCGATTATTAACATTATACGTCTTCCATACATAACTCTGTCTTTGTATATCAGTACCAATACAGAGCATACAAGAACCGATAAGAAAAAAGAGGCAATACCCAGAAAACGCCAGGGATACTGGATGTTTTCCACCATAAGCTCCGGCAGCCTCCCCTTATCCGCCAGCCAGTCCCAGGGAAAATAGATCGTACCCATAAATAATAGAATCCCCGCCATTGCCAGCATAAATACATTCCTTTTATATTCTTGCTTATTTGTTTTCCGGCCGTTAATATAATACAGCAAGCATAACACAATACCGATCACAAACGGAAGGCCGATACTCAGTGACATTTCATCTATTTTTGCCCCTTCAACAATTCCGTATGTCCTTCCATATGCATGGGGAAATATGGAAAACAACTGGCTCCCAAGTATGCCCTCCGACTGAATATAGGAATGTGTATTTGCTTCCGTCGCCTTAATCCCCCCGATTTTCATGTAATCAAGAAACGGAATTAAAAAAGAAGCATTAACTGCCACAGTTGATATTCCTGCTTTAAAAACCAACAAAAGCCTTGACCGTTGGATCAGCCTGCGCCATAAAACGATACATACAATAATAAAAAGGACTCCCACAATCTCACATGTAATGATATGGGATTGTATAATCCCGGAAAATCCCAAAACAAGAAGCATCCATTTCTTTATGCCCTTCTTTTGTGCCTCCTCATCAAATGCAATACCATATAATCCATAAAAAACAAGCGGAATAAATGCCATTGCCGTGTATTCACCGACAGCGCCTCTTACAAATACACAAGTCAGCCGATAGGGAGCCAATGTATATATCACCGCTCCCAAAAAACCAATATGCCTGCTCCTGCTATAGTCCTTTGCACAGAAATAGGCTATCGCTGCAGTAAGAATATTTATCAACAATACATAGGCATTATAAGAAAATGGAATGGAAAATCCTATTATCCTTAAAAATGCCGGGATGTACAAAAATAAATCACCATAAAAAACAGAAACCGCATAACCATTCCCCCCAAGCCAGGATGGCTGCAGCCTTACCGGGAATTCTCCCGCCAACAGCCCATCTTTTATCCCCTCTATTCTCATCAAGTGAAAATTGAGATCATGGGTTTCATATAAGTAGGGCGATAATAGCGGATAGGAGGATAATACGATTAATGCGCATCCCAGTAAAAAGAGATTTTTTTGATCTATTGTACTATCCTTCCAGATCCCCTTCCTCTCACACCAATAGAGGCCCTCTACCAATAGAATAAACAAAATAGCCAGAAAAAACTGCTGCCTTTCTCTTTCTTTTGTTCTTATAATTTCCACATTACGTACCGTCAGATAACCATTTCCGCTATAATTAAACCGGATTTGGAACTCATTTACATCCTTTCCGTAATTGACATGTAAAGTCAATAGGTTCCTGTCCGCTTCCAATGCGCGCCTTTCCCTTCCGCTGAGAACGCGGTATGTAGCGTTCTCAGCAGAAAAACTATATGACTGATCATTCGTGGATGTTTCATAATGAATCCTTATATCGTAGGCCCCTTTCCTCAGTAGCACAGGAGGCGTCCCGATACAATTTTCTCGGCTGTCCATACTGTTATCCACATAACATCCGCCTTCGCCACCGAAGGAGTCCAGATACAGCCCCTCGCCACTTTCTAACGTATTATATGAAAAAAACTGTCTGAACTCATTTGTGTTTATTATTCTGGCTATACAGAAAAGAAGCAGAAGGGCTTCTGCTATGATTATTCCGATATGAAACGATTTCTTATTTACAACATTCATAGATTACCTCTTGGATTTATCCAGTTAACTACTAACCTTATACAATTTAAACTTTATCCACTTTATACAATAATCACCTACAAGTTCACAATGATATCCCTGTTCTTCAAACCGCTCTAGTAATTCACTCCCTGTTTCTCCCTGCACTATCCATTTAATTCCTGCATAATCTACTTCATTAATAGTTTTCTTCACCGAAGATACTTCAGGAAAAATACGGTTATAAATTTCATTTTCTTTATTATCCCATATAATTCCTTCGTTTTTTAAATATAAAGTAAGCGAATACATGATCTGTGCAGAATCGGATACTACTAAATCGTCTTCTTCTATTCTGTCAATAGCTTGCTCTAATTTTGCATACTCTCTTGAATACCGCACTTCTGTTTTAATGAAAGAAAATACGTTAAGTATACAGCAGGGAATCAATAAAATCAGCAGAATATAGCTTGACTTTTTTCTTCTGATTTCATAGAGGATTCCTCCTATCCCTATCCAAAAACAACACAAAGAAGGGATCATATATCTATTTACAAATACCGGTTTATACAATACAGATACAATAATACCAAATGCAAGCGTTATTAACAATACCGCGCACCCTAAAAGTGCGTGCGCTATCCCCAAGGTTTCCTTCTTATTTTTTATATTTGCCGCTAATATAGCTATACCGCTCAATCCTATAACAGCGGTTAAAATAATAGCGAATTCATCAGCATGCATAATTCCCACTGGCGGTGCTATTGCATAATAAAGAAACCCCTTAATATCTGCAAGAGTTAAATTCTGAATCCAATAAGATTCTTTTACTGTTTTCATTTGTTCAAAAACTACTAACATCCAGGGTAAATATAAAATAGCCGCTATTCCTCCACAAATAATACAGAGCTTTCTTTTCAAAGCGACCGAACTTTTGAAAAACAGATATACATATATTATTGCAGCTGCAACTGCCGCAAAGTAATGCGTATATGCGGCCAAAATACAACTTAAAATAAAGATGATCCAATTCTTGTAAGAATAATTGATAATTAATTTAAAGGAATAGATATATGAAATAACGACAAATAGCAGCGCCCAGCTATACATCCGCACTTCAATTCCATAATTCAGAAAATTAGGCATACACACTAATAATAATGCCGTAATTCCTGTATAATAAATTCCTTTTTTCTTCCTTACCACAGTTCCCCAAATTATCAACAATAGAATATACGGTATTGCTGAAATGGCTTTAGAAATTAACAGTATGTCCACTCCCAAAAGTGTCGTTCCAATCCAGATTCCAATTTTTAATATAAGATAATATAATGGCGGGTGCACATCATGGGCAGTTAAAACAATAATATCTTTAACCGGCTGCATAGAGAGACGAATTGAAAATGCTTCATCCGCCCAAATCGCTTTTCCAAATACCGCTATTATCCCCCCTCCCAGTATAAGCCAACTGCATATATAGGTAAGCCTCCCTATAAAAGCCTCTCTTTTATATTCCATAACTTCTCCTGACTCTGAAATAACTATTTTGGGTAAAAATCCCCCAGTCTGTTCCTAATTTTTACTTTACCTTATTCTTACAGCAAACAGCAATAAGCAGCCCCACTAAGAATATAATGGAAACGGCTTCCGCAGCCCTCCAATACAAGGGTTCCTCAAATGCTACTGTAATCTCACCAATGTAGCCAGACGGAACGACAACCTGTATCCGATTATCCTTCCCATTTTCCGTTGTCAGTTTCAAACCCGTATTAGTATCTCTTGCTACATATCCTCTGTAATATATCAAAGGAATCTCCAATAAGCCATCCTGGGAAGCAGTATTTTCTAACGCCACTTTAATCCGATTATAGCTCCGGCTGCTGCCATCAATTCGTATCCCTTCTTCTGCCAATGGCTGCCTGTCCAACAATTCATAATTCGTTCCAAACGGAATATACTCCGCCCCACTGACCTCGAAGGAACTGATATCAGCATTTCCTTTTATTTCAAAAATTTCTGTTGCATCTAATGCAGAGCCCACATAAAGCGCCGACTGTATTCCAACAGCAACACATAACAAGGGAAGCCAGCGGCTCCATCTTGCTTCCCTAGCCGGCATACAGATAAGCCAGGCCACAAACAGGGATACCGGCGCAAGATATCGAAAAGGAAATTGAACCTGGCATATTAATTTGCCTATCACCGGTACGTAGTTCAGAAGAAAATCATAAGGGAAATAAACCGAGGATAAGAAAATCGCAAAAACCGCCAGCCCCAGGCTTAAGCCCATCTCTTTCTCCATCTTCCTGCCCTTTATTACCACACTCCAAAAACAAGCCGCTAAACAAAGAGTCCCCCTATCCCTATCGTCATGGGCATTTCCTTCACTATTCCGGGGCTGGCCCCGCTTTCTATTGAATTATACACCAGCGAGATCAACTGAGGCAGGTACACTCCTCTATTCTGTATCATTGTGACTCCGCTTTTTTGGGAAAAAACAATCAAATCCTCTTGGAAATAACCAGAAAAGGAACCAAAAAACACAAATTTAACAATATTGTCCCTGCCAGAGCCTTGCATAATACCAGAAAAAGCTTTGCTGCAAACGTCTTCTTCCACAAAACCAAACATACCAGGATAATGAAAATTCCCACTATTTCCACACTAATACATGAGATTGAATAATCCCGGTCAAGGAAAAAGCCAGTAATAACCAGTTATGCTGATAAGATTTTTCTGCAAATCTTCTTCCTTATAAATTCTCCACATCGCATATAAAACTAATGGCAAAAAAGCCATTGCGGTGTATTCGCCGACTGCAGCCTTGGTATAAATGTTGGTGAGACGGTATATGGATAACGTATAAATAAAGCTTCCCAAAAGGCCCAAAGCCCTGCGCCCGCTCATCCGCCGAAAGCTCCAGTAAGAAAAACCTATTGTCACGCCATTAATAAGCATAATATATATCTTATAAACTGTCTGCAGCGATAAACCAAGAAGCCTCAGCAGGGCCGGAATATACAAAAACAAATCCGGATAGAGAATGGATACAGGGTAACCGTTCCCATTCAGCCACGTAGGCTGTATCTTTACCGGAAACGCCCCCGATAAAAGACCGTCCTTAAGAGCTTCAATCCGCATCAGGTGGAATCGGATATCATGTCCCCTAACCAGATAAGGGATGAAAATCACAGCGCTGGACAGCCGCCACATGCCGATTAAAGCCGTTATCAGTATTTTTGTTTTCTCTTCGAAATCATTTTTTCGGGCATACAGCCACAAGCACAAATCAGCAAAACCAAATATCGCAATCAGCCTTATACCCCAGAATAGCATACTTCTCATCGGGCTGTAGCTAATCCTTATTTCGTTTAAAAGCAAATAAGGCTCGAAACCATCAGGGTTCATTTGGCTTCTGACTACGACTTCATCTCCACGATGATACACATTTGCATAATAGGTATAATTGTTTTCTCCACTTACACTCTGCCTTCCACTATCCGTCACATAATACCCTTCGTGGGTGGAAAAAATCCTGCTCACACAGTCCCCTCCATACCCATCCCGGCTGGTTTCCATGGAAAGAGAAATTCAGTAGACTCCCGGATCCAGGCAAAACGCCGGAGATTCTATATAGATTTCCTCCGCTTCATAGCTTCTGTCATAATAACAGGACTCTTCTGTCACCATAATTCCATCCGCCTGAACCCTCACCAGGTTCATCTCATCCGCTCCCAAAATCACCAATTCCCTTTTCTGCAGCCCAAAATACAAAAGGAAACACAACAAAAACAAAAATTCCGCTATGACGGCAATCCCATACTTTTTTCTCATTTGCATTTTTCAATGCCCCTCTCCATTGTACCTGATTTTTACTTTTACTTTTTATATACAATACCCGAAACCGTTTCTATTTTATCATATCCCCTTTTTTCCGCCTCATTTAACAGCCATTGTGACGTTCCCCTTTCATTGGGTTTTTCAATGACCCCATTTCCTTGTATCAGAACCGATCTACAACGTCCATACTCAGGAGCCACCGCTAATATATATTCAGGAAATTTATCCGGCATCAGTTTATAATACTCTTTTAACCGTATTTCATCTAACCCTCCCCAAAATCTGCAAGGAGACGGCGCTCCGCAAGAGCTGTTTACACATAAATAAGCCCACGGCACCAATTCTGTAAATACAACCGTTCCCCCGGTATCATCTTCGTACGTATTTTTAATTGTATTAACAATATTTTCATATTGTTCCTTATGCTCTTTTGTCGTATACAGATATTTGGCCGGCCCCTGCTCTATAACCTCCGTCAGTTTGCTTAATTTATCATCTCTGTACACACTGAAGAATCTAAGCCAGCCGGACTGTAACAGCGCAGCCGCCCCTACTATTATTACACCGCACCATATCCACCTACTTGCATTCACGGAATTCCATCTTATATTAGAAACACCTTTAAGAACAAGTACAGGAGAGACTATTCCACACAATACGAATCCTACCGTCATGGCATCCACCCCCGTATTTGATGCCATATGGAATACCATAGAAAAGATAATTCCCGGCAGATATATTCCACAAAATAACTTCCTGGATACCTTATCCTGGTAAGCAATCACAATATAAGAAATAAACGCAAAGACAGCTATCGCAATATTAACACATCCCACAACATTATACGACACTAAAACGTTTATTCCCGACAGTATTAAATTAATTACCATAATCCGCTTTATACTTTGCTGATCTAACGTCTTATGGCGAAGCTTCTTTATCAACACAAGGATAATGCTGATAAAACAAATGACAATTGTATATTTATACCTATTTACAATCCTGCCAAACCACAATACTACTGAAAAAACAGGGTTTAGGCTCTGATGCTCGGCATCCCCGAATAAATACGGCATATACTCCAGCAGTTCTTTAAATCCTGTTTTTGCCATAAGGAATCCAAGATAAATTACCGCACATAAACCGGCTCCTGCCAAATTAATTAATAGGCCTTTTCTATATTGGCGAAATGATTTAAGGGATAATCCCAGCATAATAGCCAGAATATATGCGGCCGCTAAATAGGGAAGCGCCAATACAGCCATTGCCATTATTCCGCCTATTGCGAACATACGTATCCCGTTTGGCTTATCCTTATCACAATTAAAGAAAAGAAAAACCGCCCATGTAAAAAAAAGCAGCGACCAGCTATAATAAGATGGCCCTAATATATTCGCACGTGTATATAACAAATATATCAAAGAGCCTATTAAACTGAGAATCGCGCAGGAATTTCTTTTTAAGCTTCTATAAATATAAATTGTCAGAAAATAATTGCCAATCACCATAATAAGTCTGAAAAACAGAAAAATTCCATCATTATATCCAACTATTTTCATATATAAAGCATATAGTGGCAATAATGCAAACGCATAAAATTGCGTTCCCGACCATTCATCTATGACCGGCCTGTCCCCAAGCCAAAAACGATGTACCAGGGATACATAAAAACTCTCGTCTGACCAGCAAAAACTGTAAAAGCACCTGATACATAATAAAGCCGCTATTACCGTAAGCATAATGTAAGGAAGGATTGCTTTTCCTGCTATTTTTTTCTTTATTTGTGTACCTATTATCTGCAATAGCTTTTGTCCTCTTTCACTTTCTATTACTTTATATTTCTATTTGCGCACCGCCTTTACTATTTTCAGAAACTTCAGTGTATAAACAGTATATTCACTTTATTTTTTCCAATTTTCTGAATTGCGCCAAAACTCTCAGCATTCTCACTATATTGACCCACAATGCGCACTTAACTCCATTTTCCCTAAGCGCCCTTAATCCTTCACAGAAGGAAAGCCAATAAGCCTTCACCCCATTGCTGCTTGTTCCCCCATAATACATGGAAATCAGCACTTTAGGAATATATGCCAAATTGACCTCCCCGTCTTTAAGAATCCGGATCATAAATTCATAATCCGCAGCACAACGATACTCCGTCTTATAGCTTCCATACTTTTCATACACTTCCCTTTTGAGATACAGCGTAGGATGCCCCGGAAGCCAGCCCTTTCTTATTTCCCCCTGCCCCATCCTCCAATGGCGGATTATCTTTCCGCACTCATCTGTATAAACCAGATCCGAATGAGCGCCATCGCAATTATTATTCTGTATGGCCTCCACATATTGCTCCACGGCATCTTTTGCAAGGAACTCATCATTAAAAAAGGCTATAATATCACCCTTAGCAAGACGCAGCCCTTTATTCATAGCATCGAAGATCCCTTTATCCGGCTCGGAAACCCAGATCACTTTGGGATTCTCTTCGGCCCGCAGCTGTATCTCCTCCTTTGTTCCGTCCATAGAGGCGCCGTCGATGATAATGATTTCAATGCTTGGATAGGTCTGTTTTAGAATGCTTTCATATGTTTTAATAAAATTATTCTTGGAATTAAACGTTGTTAAAACCAGGGAAACACTTAGCATAATTATCTCCTATAAAGCCATAACTGACCGTTATCGTCACATTCATCCTGCAAATAATACTCGGTTTCATTATAAACTATTGTATCATCGTTACTGTCAGTAGCTATAATACAATCCGGCAAATAAGATTTATCCTCATAGCATGCGCTTTCATTCGTTACCATCACATGCTTAATAGTAACATCCCCCAGCTTTTGCCAAATCGGATACTCATAAGAATCCCCTCCGATCATCAAGCCAACCTTCTTAATGCCGCTTTCATTTATCATCCCACACACTTCATCATAATCACTATAAACATATTCCCGGTTTATAAAATATCCTTTAAAACGATCTCCATATCCTTTCCCTGCCATCTGGAGATGGTAAATACATAAGCCGGTTAATTCCACAATACACATGAATACAATAAGAAAAACAGGGCATCTTCCATAAGCCTTGCCTTTAAAGTGATCCACGAAATCTTCGACTTCAAAAGCAATCATAGGGCACAGCAGTGCAAGATAGGCCACCATGTACCTGGAGACAAATGGCTCCCACCTGACCACGCAGCAAAACACCAGGAAAATAACGGATACCAATGCCGCATAGCGTCTCCCGGATACCTTTTTCTGCCTGGCCAAACAGTATCCCCCCCCCCCCAGATCATACAAAACAAAAAGCATAAAACAATGATGCTATTAACCGCTGTATCCGGCTCATATGTCCTTGCTCCATGGAGGAAGAAGGCTCTTCCATCCTCTGAAATAGACGGATCATCAATTGGAACCCCAAGCATAGCGGAGATTCTATATACAATAGCCGCCAGCCAATGCTCTCCCTGATACATATAGATATTAGGCAGATTGAAAGTAAAATTCTTCAATCCGTTAACCAGGACATACAATGGTTTTCCTGTCCCGACCAACTGTCTCTGCCCTGCAATCGGTAATGAAACCGAACCGAAGGAAATAACATTCCTCATTAATTCGGGCAAAAGCATCAAAAACATTCCCGGAGTGACGCATGCCAATAATTTTGCAATAGAAGGAAACGAATCTTTTCTTTCCATACACCTCCACAGCAAGAAAATTACAAGCAATGCTATCGCGACCAGGACAGATGGTTTCGTCAAATATCCCCAAACAATACAAAGCCCCATACAAATACATTTTTCCAAAGTTTTGCTTTCGTACTTAAATCGATATTCTGATGATATCATATCCAGGCAATAGTAGACAAAAATCAACAGCCAAACTGTCGCGAATTGATCTACCTGGGTTGTCAGGGCTTCCCCAAATGCACTGGGGCTTGTAAAAAAAAGAAAAGCCGCAAGATAAGCGTATACTTTACGACAGCCTATTTTTCCGGCTATTTCATATATCAGCCATATATTGGTTAGCATAGAAGAGCACTGTAGCAAAGGAAACAAAATATCTTTCTTTCCCGATAAAATGTACACATGCAGGTTGACGAATTCCGCAAGCACCGGACTGACTATTTCGCGTATATTATGGGTGGCATAATGAGCAACAGAGCCATTCTGCGCCCAATTTGCAATTCTTGATAAATGATAGGTCATAGAATCCCAATTGTAGGGAACGGTACAAACAGCAAGGACTATAATTATACCCGATAAAAACACCCACAGTTTATTGCCGGCTAAAGTTGCCACCATAACAGATATTGTTTCTTTTATCGTCCTCAGATTTTGCTTTTTCTGTATAGCAATGCATATAGCCAAAATAATGTCAACGCCTCCCCAAACAGCTAACAGTGCTGTGTAATTAACACAGGAAAACACGGACAAAATTTCCAATGATATATATACAATTGAAATCCAAAGCATCATTGCCTTAATCCACGCATCCAGCAGCCTGGTTTCATTTTTCTTTGCAAAGAAAAGGAACATTAAAATGATTGATAAACTCATTAAACTGTTTACTCCTGATTTTTTCCAATATTTGATTATCTGGGGCTTGCATTACATTCCACAGGCTGTAAGGTAAGCGATGAAAAACATACTATATTACCCAGTTTTCCCTTTAGTATCCAAATGCCTAAATTGGCAACGGTTCATGCTTTTTCGCTATACTATTTTCAACGTCAATCAATTCTGTACAATATTCCTTTATAAAATCACTCCACAGAAGCAACTGTTCTATGCCTTCGGGCTCATTTTTGTAGTCCGAAACATAAAGTAGTGCCATGTAGAGATATTGGAACACATTCAGATTTTTTGCCTTTGCCGTTAAATCATGATGTACATGGCCGCGCTGCATTTACTCCGGCGACAAATGTGTGGAATAAGAATACCTCGTACACAACGCCTTAGCTTTTCGCTCGTAAACGTTCAATAGCCGATCCCCTGACAATTACTGGACCGCAATTATACGCAGCCCATTGAGTCTAACTTTTTTATTTTTTGTATGTGCTCCGGCATTTTTCGGACTAGGGGAGCAAATCTTCTAGAACGCATATGTCAAGGTCATCCGCGTGCTTACAACGCCGAAAGGCATCCCCTTCCTAATTAGGCCGTTCGATACCTTACTTCAAAATTTATTTCTCCACTTCTTTCGTCTTTTCCTTGTTGTTATCCGCATCCGATAGGCAGGCGGAACCTTTTCCAACTTCTTTATATTCGTAAGTAGGTAATCACTCGTGCCTTGATTTTCCGAAAAAGTCGCCTGGCAAAACAGGTGGCTTAATTTATCCCTTATTTTTCGTTCTAAATCCTTTCGGCAGGTTGTCCGACCACGGAGTAGCCGCTCCTGCTCATACGGCTTCGGAAATGGTTCCATCTGCCTATCTGATCCAGTACATCTGTCAAGTACACATATGGTTTTAACCCGTTCAGCAGAGCCGTGTCCGTGATGCTGTAAACACCAGCACTGGCATCCGCTCCACGAATGCTTTTAGTAAAGAGCTAATTCCGACGGTTATGTGCTCAACCTGTCTATACGTTGCCGCTTGCAAAAAGTAGCGTTAAAACACAACTTTTAACATTACAGCAGCACATGAAAATCTTATAGGGAATTTAAAAATGCAGAGACATCTTTCGAAGATTTATAATGCTAGTCTGAATTTCCGACTATCTCTACCTTCTCCATTGCGATACATTTAAGTTCTATGTCAACAATCATGTATATGTAGGCGGTTTCTATACTTGAATACCCCAATCATATGGCAATAGTGAAAATATCGGCTCCAGCCTGCAGCAGATTCATTGCAACAGAATGCCAGAATGTGTGGTACGTGACATTTTTGCATAGAAGGGTGAAAGCTTTTCAGCAACAAGAGCCGTTCGTTTTCAAATCTGTTTCTCACGCCGGAACGGGTAAAGTTATCCTCTTTCTTGTTTTTGAAAAGTCTGTCATCACCAAATATCACAAAAGAAACCATACACTTGGATATATATTTAGTTGTCGTCCTCCATAATGGCACGTTCCGTTCTTTCCTTCCTTTTCCCCAATATATTTGCTTGTATTCCCAGGTTTATCAAGGTCGTAAATATCTTTGTATTTATGTGAAGCAGCTTCAATACCCGGATACCGGAATTATTCATGATAACCAGCATAAGTTTATCCCTTGCACCTATCGGGGTGAATGTGTCGTATAAGCCTACCATTACATCAAATTCACCTTTTGTAACGAAATCCATTTTAGTCTTTTCTTCCTACTAAAAAGGTGTCATCATTAAATATTTTATAATTCCGCTATACTGAAGATTTCGTTCGGCAACAAATTTCAAGAAAGATTTTATGGCAACTAATCTGTTGTTTATGATAGCGGCTTTGTTTGAACGTTTTTCTTCAAGGTAATGGTAAAATCCCAGGACATACTCCCTTCTAAAGTGTTCTATGTCCACTGATTGTGCATCAAGGAATATCTATCATTCAGAAACTCTAAGTATATCCGGAATGCGTCCCTGTATGAATTAATAGTCTGAGCCATACCTTCCTATAATGTCAAGCCCTTTCTCTGCTATCTTCGATGCAATGCAGAGGCAGGGAGTATTCGTGTTTGTCTCATCCATCCAGAAAGAGCACAGAGGAAAATCTCTTACAGCTGTATTACATAAGAGAACAGGTTTAAAAGATCTTTGGGCTATGTGGGCTGTAAGATCCTTCTTCTGAATGTCGAAACAGAAGCAACTTTACGAAGGCATCTAATGATGACATTTATGACAGCTGTTACACTGAAGCTGATGTCAGATAAACATAAGAAAACTTTCCTGACAACTGAATAGATATTTATTGAATCATCATGAGTAGCATGCTGTCATATATGATAATGAGTTTATTACTACAGAGCCAGTAAAGGATATAAATAAGGCATATAAAACTTTCAAGATGCAGTGTCCAGTAACAGTTCCACGTTAAACGGAAACTGTAGAGCCACAAATTACCGGGAACTAAGGTTTAATGTACCACAAAGGATCTCAAAAGGTGAATTCCAAGGGAGATCGGATCCAGCATTTTGACGGTGGAAAAAACTGTTTTTAAATGCAAAAGAGGGATAACTGATAGCAAACAGAAATATAAAACGGAATACCCAAAGAAAAAACATCCAGATATGTTCTTTCCGCATCCAGTTATCCACAATGCCCCAAATTTCTTTTTTATGGTAACTTATTATTCACCGATTGTGCAGTTTACCGGTGCAAAAAATTCAGCACATATTTTCAAAGAATCGTTTGAACTGTTACCAGCCGACGACAAAAAAATAGAAAATTAACACATTTTACTTAACAAACCCCATCCATAACTAGTGTGCTGACATGACCATATTTTAACTATTATTCATTGTATCCTGATTAGATATCAGGATACAATGAAACAAGTTTTATACGAGCATCTTTTGTATGAAATTGCCAATTAACGACTGAGCTGTTGCTGTTTCGTTCTTTTTCCCAAACGGCCAGTTCGTCCCTGAGATGTTCAATGGCATCAATCCGTCTGGAGAGGCACTGCCGAGTCATTACATTTAATTCAATCTCTGCTATATCAAGCCAACTTCCATGTTTGGGCGTATAATGGATTTCAAATCTCTTTATGATACGCCGGGCTTCTTCTGGCGGGAACGCTTTATATAGAGAGGATGCCTTATGGATGTTTAAGTTATCCATTACAAGGATAATCTTTTCAGCATCAGGATACATGACATCAGACAGATACTTTATTTCTTCTGCCCAGTCCTGCGCGGTGCGATGTTCCCTTACGCTTACATGGTGCATCCCTCCAAGCGGCTCAATAAAGGCAAAGATACTGCATGTTCCTTTACGGGTATATTCGGAATCCACCTTTTTGTCATCTCCTGGACGCATAGCCCACGAATCCCGTGCTTCGCCCAACAACTGGTACGGCTTTTCATCCATGCAGACCACTGGTACTACCGGATTATAGGGCAGCTCATAAACATCAAGGACATCTTCCATGCATGCTACGAACTCCGCATCCGCCTTGCTTGGGAGACACCAGTATTCACTTCGGTGAGGTCTAAGCCGGTTTTTTTTAATGACCTTCGGATTGCTTCCCTGCTGACAGGTTCTTCAAATTCAATCTTTGCCTGTTCTTCAAGGAGCCGGATCGTCCAACGGCTATGGCCTTCTGGAACAGGGCCGCAGGTAATCTCGACAATCCGGGCTTCCATACGGCCATCAACCCTACGGCGGGCATTGTCCGAGTTTGTGTTGTGTTTGAGCTTCAATACTTCGTCAAGGCCACCTTGGGCATAGGTTTTTGCCACACTGGCAATCGTAGGGCGGCTGATACAAAAGAAGGCCATGCATTGGTCATAGGTCTGCATGGGAGGATGGTTTTCATCCAGCGCCAGCAAGATCCGGCATCGGTTAGCGATTGTTTGAGATGTATCCTTTTTCTTTAGGATGCCTTGCAGTTTTTTTACATCAGCATCAGATAATTGAATCCTGTTCTTTTTGGGGCGAGCCATAATCTTATCCTCCATAGACATATTGTACCATCTATGGTGATTATAGCAAATAAAGAAAAATAGTTCAAATATCTTCGTGTCAGTACACTAGTATATTAAGAAAGCTCATAATATTTTTCATAGATTCGATTAATCCCATGTATACTTCCAAATTCTTCTTTATTATTTGCCAAACTATAATTAATATCACTCCCCAAATGTTCTGTTGCGATTCCCCACGAAAGATATCTATATTTTCGTTGTGAAAACATTTCTGCCATTCTGTAATAAATAAAAGCCATTGGATTTAAATCTTTATATTTTGGATCGGCGGCTAAATATTGCGTATGAGCACATTTAACTTTTTCAAAAAGGAAAACCATAGTTCCTGCCATTAACTTGCCATCTAAATAAGCACCATAAAATTCAATATTCTCTTTCAATCTATTTTTCAAATTACACAACTCATTCACTGTATGAATTGGTTTTTTATCATATTTATATAAATTAGCTGTAAGCACATGATGAAAATCTTTTATCTGATTTCTATCAATTAATTCTTTAAGTTCAAATCCTGTATTAATACACCTCTTTACATTTCGCCTCTTCATTTTGGAAAAATTATTGATAATATCCGGGTTATATTTATCATAATCTATATAAAAATTTAATTCCTTCCGTTCCTGATACTGAAAAAAGCATAAAGAAAATTCTAAAATATCTTGTGGATAACAACATAATATATCCATTGTAGTTTTTATAACACACTTATCAAAATTTTGTTTTTTTAAATAATCGTCAAAAGCCTCTAATAAGACTTTCATTTTTTCTACACGAAGTAATTCTTTAGATATTAACAATCCTCCATAAGTACTCCCCATATGCGAATAAAACACTTTTTTCTCTTTTTCCGTAAGGACACATGCTGGACAAACCCCTACTAAATTATCTTTGTTCCAAAACATAATGGAACAATCATTAAATCGTCCTTCAGTATGATAGTTTAGAAACTTCCACTGTTGCAAAAAGGTACCATTAATAGATTCATTCTCCACAAAGTCATCCCATTGTTTCTCATACTCTTTTTTATATTTTGTTATCTTATATTCCATATTTCACCATCATCTTTAACTTTTTATTAATTCAGCATACCCAAAACCGGATTTACCACATCCATTTCCATTATAAAATAAATAAGTATGTTCTTTATAATTAAATATATATGGATAGCTTAAATTAACACTCTCCCATTCATCAGGTCCTAAAGAAATACCTGCAGCCTCGTCCTTCCTATCCCATTCAATACCATTCTTTGATTCAGCGTATCCTATATAATATCCTCTTGAATATGTTCTGATAGAATACATCATTTTATAAACACCATTTTCTTTCCAAACAAAAGGTCTGCCAAAGCCATGCTCATCTTCATTTTTATACTCCATACATATCACAGAATCTTTATTCCAATTAATTCCATCTTCAGACTCTGTATATTTCATAATATATAAAGGTTTCAACTTATTATCGCTTACTGTCCATCCTTCTTTATTACTTCCTATATACCACATTTTATATTTGCACTTATCCCTAATAACATTTATACCACACCTTGCAAAAATTTCATCTCCTCTTCTATCCAAAACAGGTGCTTCTGAATATCGTTCAAAATGTTCACCATTATCCCTGCTAATAGCTAATCCTCCAAACATATAGTAGGGCACTTTAACGCCTAATTGAAAACCTACATAATACAAAAAAATATCCCTTTCTTTTCTAATTATAGAAATAGGAACCACACCATTATCATCAAAACTGCCTGCTCTTCCTATATCTAATACAGGATTTTCAGATATCGCTATTATTTCTTTAGGATTTTCAGGTTTTACATCAACATATCCAATTCTCCCCACATTATTTGCATCACAAAACCCAACGAATATTCTTAGTTTATCCTCCATTAATAATGGTGTTGGTAACATTGCAAATTGATTTTTCCAAAATGCATCTTGCTGTGCACAATAAATTAAACCTTTTTTCTTCCATCGCATTGAGCGTCCTCCTATAAGTTAACCCAATGCGCTCTTTACTTGTTAGTCAATTATTTCTGCATACCCTACTCCGGTTTTTCCCATTCCATTACCATTATAGAAAATATATTTTTTGTTTTCAGCCAGAAATTTAACCGGATAACATGCCATTTCGGCATCCCATCCTACATCTGATGGACACAATTTTAGGGCATTATCATATCTGATCCAATCGATCCCATCCTTTGATATTGCATATCCTGCCAAATATTGTTTGGATACTAAATCTCTTGTATAGAACATTTCATAGCCTTTCTCAGTTTTATAAACCTTAGGCCTTCCAATTCTATATTCATCACCTTGTGTCTCAATACAAAGGCAATTATCTTCCGGAAAATGTATTCCATCTTCTGATACTGTATACCAAATATTATAGACAGGATATGGTACTCCATTAATGTATTTCCAATCATTAATTATCGCATAATAGCATTTAAACAGTCCTTCATCATATAGAACAGTATGTATACACCTACCATACCTCCCACAATTGGTTCTATCCAATATTGGAACTTCGGAATATCTATGAAAGGATTTACCATTATTAACACTGATTGCCAATCCGGAAAAAGCAAAAAATTTTACTTTTTGTACTTTTTGAAAGCCGACATAATACATATACAGGCATCCATTAACGCTCAATATATCACCAAGGATCATACCATTATCATCAAAACAGCCTCTATTTCCTATATCAAATGCAGGTTGTGAACTAACATATAAAACATTGCAAGGGTTATTTTCATCTACATCAATAAACTTTATTCGACTTATACCATTAGCATCACGCACCCCCCCAAATACGAATTACACCAGGTTCAATCGACATTGCATGAGGGGTCATAAATGTATCCAATTCCCATTCATGTTCTCCATTGGGACAATAAATTAATCCTCTTTTCTCTATTTTCATATTCTATTTCTCCTTTACATTAAATTGTTCATAAGAAGACCGGCTAATTTTTCTAACCGGATTTCCTACATATACACATCCTATATCCATCAAACTTTTTGTGGTAACAGTTCCAGCGCCCAAAACAGTATCCCGACCAATCACAACATTATCTCCTACAGTTGCATTTACTCCAATAAATGAATATTGCCCGATCACACAAAAACCTGATACGACAACCTGGGAAGTTAGCCAGCAATTATCTTCTATTATAGTCCTGTGTCCAATATGATTCCCACTCCATAATACGACATTATTTCCAATTGAAGCATTGTATTGAACTGTATTATTTTCAAAAATAAATGTATTTTCACCTATCTTTACATTATGCCATACAAAAGATTTCGAACTAATATATGTGGCACATTGATATCCTTTCTTTTTACACAAATCATAAATGCGTTTTCTTATACGATTAAGTTGCACATATGTTACCGCTACAAACACATCATATTGAGTAGGAGGATATTCCTTTTCTATACTTTCAAACTCTATAATCGGCAACTCGAATAACTCATCCGCTTTTTTATATCGTTTCTCCACAGCAAAAGCCACCACCTCATACTCTGAGTCAAAAGAAAAATATTCATACACAATCTCGGCAAATTCACCCGCACCTATAATGACAAGTTTTTTTATCTTTCTCATTTCTTTTATTATCCCTTCAATATAAATAACGTCAGTTCATTATTACTTTACATGAGAACAAAATAACCCTTTCGAATGGATTTATGGTATCTTTAAGTTTGCATATTTAAGAAAGATACAAATCGCCTAAAAAGCTGCTCTCTAATCTCTAGTACGTCATAAATTAAGTTTCTGATACTTCATTTTTTGAAAAGAAGTAATTTATCAATGTTTGTACAGATGTTTTGTATCAGGAACTTATTATTCAATGTACTAGTAGCTTGATTCCTCTAAATATCACGATATAATCGGATATAAACTATGTAATTTAATACATGCATCCTTTGTAGTAAATTGCCCGTTAACAGATTTTTGGGCATTATTTCGGTTGGTTTGCCATGCTTTGGCGTGTAGTGGATCTCAAGCCATTGTGCCATCTTCAAGGTTTTTTCGGCGGAAAATGCTTCATAAAAGGATGAAATCGCATGCGTATTGGGGTTGTCCATTACGAGCACTACCTTTTCCGCATTCGGGTAATATTCATCCAATAAGGTTTCGATACTGCATGCTCAGTCGCCCCGGGTTCTTTGCCGGGAAACCTCTGTATACCTCACCCCAGCCAGCGATTCCGTAAAAATAAAGATACTGCATGTGCCGTGTCTGATATATTCACTGTCTTCACGCGCCGCGATGTCCGGCTTTACCGGCAGTGGCTCCCTGGTCTCGCCCAGTAATTGGTATGGTTTCTCATCCATGCAGATAACTGGGGCCTGAGTATTGTATGGACGATGGTATACCTCAAACACATCCTCCATATTTGCCACAAATGCAGCATTTTGCTTTGGGGGAATGCACCAGCAGTCTTTCAAATGTGACTTAAGCTGTGTTTTTTAAGCCGATAGATTGTAGTGCCCGAAATATTGTTAAGGATCCCAAGATCAACTACCTTGTCTTCAAGCAAGCGCAAGGTCCAGCGGTTATACATTTCCGGTGCGCCACCACATGCCAGGGCGATGATCCGTGCCTCAATATCACCAGCCACAATGGGGGTAATTGGGTGATTTTCCCTCTTTTTCCAGGTATTTTACTGCATGGATCCCATCCTGCACAAGCTGCCTGCTAACATTGTAGACGAATGACACGCTGACATCACACTGAACTGCTATGTCTTCCTGGGTAGGCATATATTTGCGTTTGGGGGCATCCTGATAACGGCTTAACTGTCCTAACCCAAGCAATATCCTCGCTTTTTACTCTTAAGATTCTTTATATGAATTAACAGTTGCAATTATCTCATCTAAGTCTTTTTCCGTCAAACCTACATATAGCGGAAGGCTTACCTCTTCAGCGCATATACGAACAGTATTTTTTTGCTTTGCTTTTTCTTTATCATATTCTTGATATGCTCCCTGAGCACATATTGGTATTGGATAATGAATGTTGTACCCAATTTTTCGTTTTTTTAAATGTGCAATAAATTCTTCACGCTTTTTACATAATACTGGATATATATGATACACATTGCACCTATCAGTTTTATCCAACGGAGGTAGAATAACTTCTGTATTATTGATTTCCTTTTGATATATTTTCGCAATTTTTTGTCTTTCTGCATTCCAATCATCTAAATATTTCAATTTAGTCAAAAGTACATTTGCCTGAATTTCATCTAACCTTGAATTGCATCCCTTATAAACGTGATTATATTTTTCATAAGAACCATAATTTGCAATAGCTCTAATTTTAACGGCTAGCTCTTCATCATTTGTAGTTATAGCTCCACCATCACCAAACGCTCCTAGATTTTTGCCTGGATAAAAGCTAAATCCTGCTGCATCCCCCAAACTTCCAGCTTTTTTTCCTCTATACTCAGCTCCATGTGCTTGTGCCGAATCTTCGATAACCTTTAGGTTATATTGATGCGCGATCTCCAAAACTGGCTCCATTTCAACCATTCGCCCATAAAGATGCACCACAATAATTGCCTTTGTTTTAGCAGTAATTTCCTTTTTAATTTTATTTATATCAATATTATAAGTTTCTAAATCCGCATCAACAAAGATTAGTTTAGCGCCAACATAACTTACTGCGAGTGCTGTGGCAATAAAAGTATTGGCCGGAACAATAACTTCATCCCCTTCTCCTATGCCATATGCCTGTAAAATAATACGCAATGCATCTAGTCCATTTCCAACACCAATGCAATGCTTAACTCCACAGTATTCTGCAAATGTTTGCTCAAATTTATTTACATACTGTCCTTTAATATACCAATCATCGTTAACAACATTCAAAACAGCCTGTTTTAATTCTTCTCTGATAGGATCGTGTAGCCTTTTTAAATCTAAATATGGTACCATTATTTAGTTACGTTCCCTTCTTAAATATTCCAAGTACTCTTCATAATCCCTAATATAATCAGTCTCTTTATAATAATCAGATGCTGCCACACACAAAACAGAATTATCCATATTCCACAACATTTCTCTCCACAATCCCGGTTCTAAACATAAACCCTTGTTTGGACGATTCAAAGTAACTTGTTCTTGTGTATACCCATCATCTAATTTAATAGTTATGCTACCATATGGACAGAATAATAACTGTTTTAATTTTTTGTGTGCGTGTTTCCCCCTTTCTGTTCCCGTCAATGCTCCATAAATATAATATATTCGTTTAATCTCAAACGGTATATCATTATTACTTTCAAAAAAAGATAACTCTCCCTCATATTCTGCTTTTACAGTATTTATTCTGATAATTCTATAATTCAATCTTCTAAATACCTCCTCTATAACATTTACAACGCAAGCTATAAATAAAAACATTCTGCGTTAATCATTTTACTTCAACAGAGAAAAAATGATCTACTTTCGTTTATATCAAATCATCACTCTCTCATTTATTGAAAAACTCGGATGCCACAGAGCCAGTATTTATCTGCGTTTGCGTACATTTTTTGTGAAAATGCCAATTTACAGGTAAAACAACATACCCTTTTTGCTTCTAACTTTACTCATACTTTTATATTTTCCAAACCTTCCTTCAACATAAACTGTTCTGCTTTATCCCTTATAACCTGTAAGTATTTTTCCTTTTCTTTAATTATTTCATAATTCATTTTAGCATTAATCATTTCTTCAATTATTGGGGAATTTCTTAGCTGCACATCATTTACTTTGTGTATTGTCACATCAAATGGAGCAAAAAGCAAATCATAAACCAGTGGGAATCTCATAGCTACTAACGAAAAAACAATAGAAAACTTATTTTGTAATTTGGGTTCTTCTTTAATTGTATATTTTATTAACTTTTTTTTATCTTTTATTAATCTTTTCCAATATCTACCCTTTCTATTTGTTACCTGAGCGTCAGATAATCGATACATAAGAATTGAATCACAACAAAAGTCAAATTTTATATCTTTATTATGCAATAACATATAAAAATATCTAGCTTGATCGTCCAAAAATTTAAAATTTTCCATAAAAACTAATATTTCATTACTTAATAACTTACTACTATAAAAACCGCCATTTATTAATGCCGAATCACGTCGCGAACATTCTAATATTTGTTCACTTGTATAAAAATAGCCTGTCATCCAATCAATATACCTTTTTTTATCCAGTACTATTTTAGTTTCTGAAAAAGCATATGGAATACATGCTACCAACTTATCTTGATCATATTTACACAAAGTTGTAAGTATATCTATATCAGCCAATAAATCGTCCGCAGCAAATGAAACAAATCTTTCAGCTTGAATTAAACGATAAGCCTTTCCAACATTTCTGCAAGTTCCATTATTTACTTCCGAAATAAGAACATCAACCTGTGCAAATATAGTTTGATTTTCTGCCAGCCATTTCTTAATATATAAGACTGTATTGTCTTCTGAACAATCATCAGAAATAATCAACTGAGCTTTTTTCCCCATTAAATAATGCAACACCTGAAATTTAATACTTTCTAAAGCCTCAACTATTCTCTTTTCTTGATTGTAAGCAATAATAACAAATGTAATATCCATCAGCGCCTCTTTATAAATGTAATATTCTCTATACCAATTTTTCTTTTTAAATTAACCCATCGTGAACCAATTAAAATACATCCATAATCATATATTTTCCCAATTTTAAAATCATAAAATAAAGAACGTAAAAAATACATTATGCTTTTAATATACTTCTTATTATTAAACCATTTAATACTTGCTGTTAACCAAAAATTAGCATAATGTCTTTTTTGATATTTCTTCGGGAAAAAATCTTTTACAACAGGAATTTCTAATTCAAACAAACAGTAATCAGGGTTTTTATGAGAATTATGCTTATGCAACCTATAATATGTCAATGGAGTAGCCAAATATCCTACAGTATGACCACTTTGTAACAATCTAACTAAAAAAAGAAAATCATCCGATTTATAACCTTCCAAAAAATCTATTTTTCTAGCCACTTCGGTTTTCATTATCCCCGATTGTAATAAACCTAACCCCGTTCCTGTTTCATAAAGGTTTTGTAATGCCTCTTCAGCTTTAATAACCTCATTTTTATCTCGTCCAATCACACGTTTTACGTTATTCTCACTATCAACCTCTATTACAGGTCCATATAAAACATCAATCGTTTCGTGCGAATCATCTATAAAATTCATTTGAAGTTCTACTTTTCTGGAATCTATATAATCATCAGAAGCCAATAGACAAACATATTGCCCCCGCGCCATATTAAGTATTTTGGAGCTTGTCCTAGATGGACCAATATTTTTTTCATTTTGAATATAAGTAAATCCCTTCTCTTTAGAGTATTGTTCAAGAAATTTATCAGATCCATCACTCGAACAATCATCGATAACAATAAGTTCAATATTTTTATATGTTTGATTTAATATAGAATCTATTGCCTGTTTAACATAATTAATATGATTGTAAGAAGGGATACCATATGTTACTACCTTTTGAAAATTATCCATATCAATTTCTCCTAACATTCCAAGACTGCTTACTTATTATATTGCGTGTTTGAATTTCTAGCATTTTAGTCATTTTAACCACAATCATTATGGAATCAATAAATCCCAGATAAGTGGCCGCTAATTTGTCATAGCGCGTAGCAATTATTCGGTAAACTTTAATTTGAGAATATAATTTTTTATCAGATGCCTTTCTTTATATAGCCACCAATCGCAACGTTTTTCAAATTTAGCATCTTTCCTGGAGAAATGATCAACTCCTCCACGACCATATACAGTCGATCAATTGGAAACTGTCATACTTTCTATCGGTCAATACCTGGTTTCCTTCTATAATTAACATGAGCTTGGGCAAGAATCACGTAATTAATATCGCTTCATTGTCCTACGCTGAGCATAAATATAGCTTGAATAACCATAAACAACCACAATAGCATAGATTTTTGTATTTGTTTAGACTCGGCTATGTCCTATTTCGGTTGGAGGCCCCCTTTTTGCACTGACACTGTCCTGATGGGTCTGAACAATGAAATCATCTAGAGTAAGTTCCTTCAACGCGGATTCCAGACTAATTTGGGGGAAGATCTCCTGAAGAATACCATTATCCATCCATTTACGAAAACGGCTATTTACGCTTTTCCATGAACCAATCCGTTCAGGCTCCAGAGAATTCCGCTTCTGGCAAAACAAACTGTTGCATTAATTATAAGCCGATTGACTTCTGGGAAATACCCTTGATTTTCAGTAATTTCTGGAGGGAGCAAAGAAGAAATGCGCTACCACTCTTAAGCTGTAAATTCGTTACGTCTCGGCACAAAACGCACCTCTTTTTCTTTATTTCACCACGGAAAAGAGCATCTACATATATGATTTGTATAATGCACAATTTTCAAACGCTCTCTAGTCCATACCTTTACATAATATTAGCAGCCTCCATATGGTTTCTAACTCTATCCATGCTATACTAAACAATTTAATATTTTAGTATTCCTCCGAAATTAAAAATCTCTATTTCTTTTAGCATAATCTCCTGTAGCAAATTTTTTATCTACTTTCATATTTTTCTTTAATTGCTACTCAAGAGGCATTGAAACTCCTGTTTTAAGTCACTTCATATGTTCTTTGGAAACATATTTGGCACAGTATAGACTTTACCATTAAAACTTTCTTGGGTATTCCATTGCAATTCTTGCTCCCAATAATGTACCTTCACCACGCGTTCTGCTTTCACTAATATATCATCAGTATGTTACATTTACAAATCAAAGTTATTGCAAAAAATCTTGATAAGAACACCTTCTTAATTAACAAATAATCATCTAATATATTAGACACTCATCATACACGTGTCTATTTAGATACGATACCAGCGGTTAAGCCAAGGAGATTTTTATGCTCAGCAAATATACTTGGCCAATCGTTTTATAGATAATGTCATACAATCTATAGATCCCTATTACCATCATGAGACACATTCTCATTATAGAAGCTTTTAATTTTGTGCGCTTAGCAGTTAGGAACATAATATATAGATATCCGGAAAATAGATAGGTTCCTTCGGCATTTTCCCCTATAAGAAGATGAATTGTAAACACAATATTCCAAAAAATGTAACAACTAGCACCTATAAAAGTTTATCAACAAATGCGATTTCCTATTTTACAACCTTATTAGTTTGGCTCTGTAACTTATATAATTCATATTCTCTTTCCCTCATCGAATCCAATACAACATAGAAAAAAACAAAAACCATACAATACATTAAAATATTGGACATAGAAGATATTGTTAATTTATTCGTTCCATTATCATCTTTTAGGCTCATTCCGCTCCATACAAACATGTTCCAGATAAACCCTGGACATCATTTCAAACACATTGCTTAAATTATACACTATTTCTCGAAAATTTCAAGCATATTACTTCTTGAGTTTCCGCAGTTTTATCCACAGAGCCCACCTGCAACCAGCTTTGCTATAAACAACTTTTTAAAAATGCCCAAAACATAAGGAATCCTATCCCTTTTTGTTGTAAAATTAATTCTACTTGACAATCAACACACGCAGGCAATGAATGTACAAAAGGCTTCCCGTCTATTGTCTGTTCATTATGTGTGCAGATGCGCCTATATTCTATCTCCATTTTTATCTGCGAAGACAGTTTTTCATTAGCGTCCTTCGCCCGATAGCAATATAGCAAACTAAAGGCTGAAAACTCCATATCGATAGTGAACTATAAATTCACGAGAAATTTCTCCTCAAAATTTCTCGCGGATCTATAAATATGCACTTCATACGACCAGTTTTGAGTATCAGTCTTTCAATGACTGTATCTTCAGCCGTTTCAAAATAATTTCTTCTTTCACTTTCCAAATATTTCTAATTTATTCCTTTCTATAATCCCTTTATCCTTTACTTCATAAATAACATCACAATTCTTAACAGTCGTCAATCTATGTGCAACAATAATTAATGTTATTTGCCCTTGTAAAGCATCAATTGCAGACATTATCGCCGCTTCCGTATCGTTATCCAATGCAGAGGTCGCCTCGTCCAAGACCATAATCTCTGGTTGATGGTACAGTGCCCTTGCAATAGCAATACGCTGTCGTTGTCCTCCTGATAAGCGCACCCCTCTGTCGCCTACCTTTGTATCTATACCTCTAGGTAAACTTCTTATAAAATCAGACAATTCAGCCCGTTCCAATGCGTCTTTCACACGTTTTTCATCTATATCCTCTAAGCATTCTCCGAATGCAACATTGTCCTTGATACTACCCGATAATAAAAATACAGTCTGTGGAACATAGCCTACTATATTTGCCCAAGTTTCTGGAATATCTACAATTGCATGTCCATCTATAAAAACTCCGCCCTCCTGAGGCACTAAAAGTCCTAAAAGAATATCTACTAACGTAGATTTACCTGCACCTGAAGAACCTATAAAAGCGATAGACTGCCCTTTTTTAATTTTCAAGCTAACATTTTCCAGTATATTTTCTCCTTTACCATAACTAAAAGTTATGTTACTTAAAAATAACTGTTCTTGAAAATTTATTTCTTTTACAGGTTTAGAGCTATATTGCAATTCAACTGCATATTCCCGCATATAATCTTCTCTGTTCTCAAAGTGCGCAATTAACCCCACATTCTCTCTCCTGCCAAATTTTAACTCAGGATGCAATAATTCATATTTGTCTGCTTCTACGATATTATCATATACCGAACTTACACTCGGCATGCTTGTAACCACCTGATTTAAGGCCATAGATATTCTTCCCAGTGAAGGAAGAATCCGAAAAGCTCCAACGGCAAATGCCGCTAAAACGGCCACAAACTCTACAGATTGTTCACCCAATACAATTCGAAATGCCACCGCTACCATAAGGCCAGAAACACAGAGACCTTCTATAATATATGCGGGACTTTCCTGCCCTACTATCTGCTTACATTGTGCCAGTTGCACCTGTATTTGATTTTTCTCATACTCCACCACAAAATGATGCTGTTTACGTAAAACTAAAATATCTTTAATTCCCTGAAAAGCTTCGTACAATGTTTGTGATGCCTTTGCCATATAATCTCGTCCTTGCACTCCTGCCTTGTGCATATTTTTACGGAACACTATATAAATCAATAATACACAAATAAATGCCATAAAAAGCATCATAAGCGAGAGCATCCAATCAGAAAAAATCATGAAAAGACAAATAAGAGAAATTGTTAATAAATCTGATAAAAGTCTAAATCCAGCATAAAGGACAGAATAAACTGCAACTGTATCGCTGTTTACTCCTCGATTTAATTCTCCCATATCCCTTTTCAGAAAATACTGATATCCACGGCTCATATAGGATTCCATCATACGTATAGACACTTCTCTCTGAATCTTGCACGAAAACTTAATACGCACCCATGATAAGAATATAAAAAAACCATTCTTAATCAGATAAAGGAATATTATTCCTCCCACTAAAGCTGCAACAATACCAGCATAATCCATGTGTGTTACAAAGGGTATGCCTCTTAACAAACTACTTGTTCCAACTATTTTCGGATCAACAATTATATTAACAAGCGGAATTATTACAGATACACTTAAACACTCGAACACCGCTCCTACACAAGTCAGAAAAAAAACCATTAAACATAAGAATTTTTGAGGACGATTTAATATATATAATATTTTCTTTATTACTTGCCTAAATTTACTCAATATACATACTCCTTAATTACTACTATTTCTTGACAGTGAGATGTTTGTATTATCCTTAGAGTCACCATGTAAAGGAAGAAAATCACCAACTGAGCTATTTAGTAGTCAGTTTACCATATCTTTCGGTACTTGGCCAGATAACTATGCTTATATCAGTGCTGAAAGGCACTAGCAGGTTGTAAATAGGCTTACTGCTACCTTTTTTTAAATTTTTATTTTCCACATTGCTCTGCCTTTTTCCTATACTTATCCAGCCCCTACAGGCATTCGCACCCTCAGCTGGCTTCTTCGATGTTTTTATGTGTTTTTGCCTCTCTTCTCTTCCCTTTTATCACTTCCTTTGTTATACTATTTCGTCAGGCCGTTGTTATAATATAACTTCTAGCCTCTATAAAAAATATATTTTCCTCTGTGAGTAGCTTGCCAAAACTTTTCAGCAGATCCGTAGATATTTTTTTTCATCCCTTTTGCCTTTTCTATCCCCGGATTCCCATTCTCATATAACTGCAGCAGAATATCTTGCTATCTGCGTCAGCAGGTAATGGTATTTCATCCAATTATAATTCAGGCTGTTTGCATGCTCAATATCATAACGGATATTTTTCTTCATGTTGAAGCCTTTATTTTCTGTCCGCCATCTGCTTCTCCCCACTTGGGCAAATTCTTTCGCATTTTCCCGGTCACCATCAGGTCTGTCAGCCATTGCTAAGCTTTTTTCTCTTCCTTCCCGCCCTTCGCCATTTCTATGTTTACTTCCAGCACCAGCAGGTCCAGCTTATATCCCCGGCAATCTATTTACGGCACCCATTCCATATGGTGTTTTTCCCGCGCCCTGCCCTTACGGGATACTCCCGGGCAATCTCTTTGTCCACCCCCTGCGCCCCAAGCTTGGCTAATTTGCTGTATTCTTCTGCTATTGACGCGATGCTCCCATCCTTATAGCGGATCAATATATGCCATTTATTGTCTTTTATACACCTTTCGGACACTGACCCCGATACATACAAGGCAGCCGGGGGTATTCTTTTTTTCCTTTCCGAGAGCCTTTTAAATGCTTTTGTCTCACAGTTGTTTTTACTGACATTTTGTCTTCATTTTCTATAAATTCAGTTCCCAAGCTGATGACAAGTCCCTCCCCAAGGACCAGCTTCGCTTCCAGCACATGGTGGTAATAAATGGCCTTCTCATCTTTTGTCCATGACTTTTTTCAGACAGTGAGGGCAGTGCCTGTCCTGGAAATGGAACAGCCCTGTTGCGTCAAAGATAACCAGCCAGTACTTCCCCAGGAATCCTGCGCCCTCAAATTTCCGTTTCCGCAAAATCTTTTTTATCATTTTCCTCCGCAAGGTTCCAGCTCCCCCGTATCCAGCTTTTTCAGGAAATCGTTTACCGTTACATAATGCGGCAGGAAATTCATGGAATTCGGCCCCCAGGAGCCTGCACAGGTTCCCTACACAGCTTTTATCATTGAACTCCGATGTCATCCTTGCATGGATTAGATGTTGCAGATATTTTTCATCATGACAGTCATCAGCATCACTTCTATTTCATATAAGCTGGCTCTTCGCGGATCTGACGTTTCGTGCAGCCATCGCATGAATTCCAGGAAATACTGGCGGATTATTTTGCAGAATGCTGCAAAATCTCTTTCTTATAATTTTCTGTTTCTTCGTTGTCCAGCCCTTGTCATGATATATTTTCTCCTTTGTGAAAAACCTCTTTATATTTTATCATGCATTGGCTAAATCTCCAGCATTTATTAGCTATTTTTACACAAAATTTTTCGACTTTCAGAGCTGAATATCCGTAAAAAATTGTTCGTATGCTTTATCCCTTCATAATTACATGATTTTATTTGCGCTGAGCCACTGTTGAAAAATCAATATATACCAGATGTACTCATGCCAAATATCTTTTTCAAGATAATTTGTCCAAATATGCCTGACTACCTCTTTATTAAGGAATTCCGATTCAGACAGTTTTTTAGGTTCAAGCAGTCCCTCGGCCCAATCCCGTAATTCACCATCCTTAAACCATTTTTTTAATGGGACGGAAAATCCCTGTTTAGGTTTGTCTACCAGTGATCGGGGAACATACTTATATAGCACATTACGCAATACCTTCTTGGTTACCATTTCATCTTTTTTGTATTGCATTGGAAGCGACCATGCAAACTCTATAATATCTTTATCTAATAAAGGAATTCTTGTTTCAAGAGAATTTGTCATTGCACTCCTGTCTACTTTTGTTAAGATATCATCTGGATGGTACATCAATAAATCCATAAGCATGATATTACTTTCATCATCCTTTAAATAACCTGCCATATAACTTTGCCCTATACCATTTATTTCCTTACTAAATTTACCGATTTTCCTATTTTCATTTTCCTCCAAATTACAAACATATAACTCTTCCGGGCTTTTTGCGCTCAGCAGTTTACCTTTTAGCCAATTCCTATCCTTATCACCTATCATCATAGGGCTTCTATAGATTTTACCCCGTATGTTCTGTAGCCAATAGGGAATTCTTTGTTTAGATTCCCATGTTTTTTTCACCCATGCATATGTATCATATCCTGCAAATAATTCATCTCCGCCATCCCCGCTCAAAACAACCTTCACATCCTTATGAGCCAAATTACTAACCAAATAAGTGGGGATTTGTGATGAATCTGCAAACGGTTCTGCAAAAACATCCGGAAGTTTAGGGATAACTGCCTGTGCTTCCTTCTCACATATATATAATTCCGTATGTTCTGTCCCGAGTATAGAAGCTATTTCTTTTGCCGTCTTAGCCTCGTCATAATCTTTTTCATTCATGCCAATGGTATATGTTCTCGCTTTTCCGGAAGTTATCATTTGAAGTATTGCCACTATTGTACTACTATCTATTCCTCCGGACAAAAATGCCCCTACCGGAACATCTGCGGTCATCTGCTCACAAATCGAATTTCTTAGTAATCTTTCCAGTTCATCCGAGGCATCTTCTATACTTCCCTGATAAATATGTTCTTCTCCATATTTTGCTATATTTTTCATAGACCAATAGGGATAAATTTCCCATTTATCAAATGGCTGTTCAATTTTCAAAATATGGCCTGGCTTTAATTTGTATATACCTTTATAAATAGAATATGGAGCAGGAATGTAACCATAACAGAAATAGGTGTTTATTATATCGTGATTTATCTCTTTTTTACAATCAGGCAATACCGTTATAGCCTTTAAATCAGAAGCAAAAATAAAGCCGTTCCCTATGAAACCATAATAGAGTGGTTTCTCTCCCACCCTATCTCTTGCTAAATATATTCTTTTGCTTTTTCTATCGTAAAGAGCAATTGCAAACATGCCTTTTGATTCACTGAGCGTCTTTTCAATTCCCCATTCCTCAAAAGCCTTCAACAATACTTCTGTATCAGACGTTCCCCGAAAATGTAAGATTATTCCTTCCTTTTCCATTTTCTTAATAATAGATTTATAATTATATATTTCACCATTAAAAGAAATTACATAACGCCCGCTCTCAGATACCATGGGCTGACTACCTGCATCTGTTAAATCTACAATGGAAAGTCTTCTATGGCCTAAAACTACTGATCCATTCTCTTCTCGCCATATTCCCTCTGCATCCGGCCCTCTATGCTGCATCGCAGCATTCATCCTGCGAATACATTCTTCCCAACCATCCATCCTATTGCAAAAGCCTGCAATACCACACATATCAACATCCTTTCATAGCTTTTTCATAAACAGCCATAATATTTCTGTAAAACGCCTCCGGTTTCATTTTTTCCAGTCTGTTCTTAGCCCTTTCCCCAAACAATATTTTCTCTTCTTCAGTCATTTGCATTGCCTGTACAATTTTTTCCAGTAAACTATCAGGATTATCCCTCTCTATCAACCATCCATTACAACCATCCGTAATTAATTGCTCAAAACTAGCCCCTCTGGTGCCGATGACTATTTTTCCAAGCGCCATGGCTTCGATACACGTATTAGGAAGATTGTCTACTCTTGACGGCAATATTACCAGCTCTGCGCACGATACTACACCATATACCTGCTTTTTTTCAGGTGTCGGCGGCAGAAAAATAATCCTATTTTCATATTTGCCAGCAAACATTTTTAAAAGTTCTTTTCCTGTTAATTCCTGTCCATTCCAACTTAATTTTGAGTCTCTTCCCAGGAAAACAAAGTAAAAATCAGGATATCTCTCAAAAATATTTATCAGCGCTTGCCCGATAACATGAATTCCTTTTAGAAAATTAAAAGTTCCAAAAAAAAGAAAATAATTTTTCCCTAATAATTTGTCATTATAGACCGAATAATCTATACCGCTTATGTCCGTACAAAAAGGACTTTCAACTACCGTAACATGCCTCTTTAGCTTCTTTTCTATTATCCCTCCCACCAAATAACTGGGGGCAATAATAGTTTTCATTTTTCTAAGTTCAAAATCATAAATTCTTTCCTGCCAATCTCTCGTTTTTAACGCAGAATCATAATTAAAAGGAACCTCACCGGAGACAAGCGCTCTTCTAACGAGATATGGGCTGCTTGATAACCTCAAGATCCCAGGAATATTTCCCGGATGACACGCCCAAAGAATTGCAGAATCACAAAAATGGATTACATCAAATGGAGCCTCTTTATGTATTTCTTTTATTCTTTTGTTAATAACATAGCTCATACCCCATAGACACCAAGCAGTCAAAATATGTGTTCTCAAACGGAGAGTTGGAATATATTTTGGTAATTTAATATCCCTGCTATATTTTACACGATATACATGAATACCATTCTTCCATGTTAATGCTTCATCAGTATCAGCCACCACAAACACATCTATCTGATGTCCATTACTTTTAAGAATACCAGCTAAATTTGCGGTAAAATTCGATAATCCTCCTGCAAAAGAAGGTTCCGTCATGAATTCAGTAGTGGCAATTGCTATATGCATAACCTATAATCCCTCCAGAACTTCCAAAAATTTCTCTGTATTCTTTTTCCTATTATATTCTTTATCCCATAAAATATAAGATTGTTTTCTCATCTCCTGATACCGACCTATGTCTGCCTGGGCAACATATCTTATTGCACAGGCGATTTGCTCTGGAGAAGGGTTCGCCGGCAACAAGTACCCATTATTCTCTATCAACTCACTGTTACCCCCTACGTCGGTAGCTATAACAGGTGTTCCGAATGCCAATGCTTCTTGTATAGAAACCGGGCTACCTTCCGATTCTGATACATTTATAATACAAGAAGGATAATATTGTTTATAATAATCAAGAACTGCATTATTAGGCTGTTTTCCCATGAAAACATATTCTATATTTTTTTTAAGCTTTAAAATTTTTTTCGCTAAATTTATAATATCTTCTTTTTCTTCCCCATCCCCAAAATGTACCCATTTAATTTGGCAATCCTGTATTTTTTCAAGACCTTCTACAATTAACCACACTCTTTTCACGGATGAAATAGTGGAGCAGCTAACCAGTAAAAAGGGAAAGTTTCCTTTTTTTATATATGGTATTTTAGCTTCAATACCCAACTTGCACACCGGATATTTATCAATATTTTTTATTTGATTATACTTTTCGCAATAATACTTTTTTCCATGTTCTGAAATAAACACTAACTTATCATAGGTACTATTCATCGTTTCCTTAAACGGTTGTCGTCCATATGGTTCAACAAAATCATACAGATCATACCCGTGCAAACGGGAAATAAGCTTCAAATTAGGATAGCATTTTCTGTATACACCCATATGAAAACTATAATATACATTCCAATATGTATAAAAAATACCTTCTTTATCTATCTCAATTATTTTCTTACGCCTAAGCCACCTATAAAAATCATCGCTCTGTGTAAAAAAAAGATAACTGCGCCACAGCCGTCCCAAAAACTTCGTTCGTGTCTTAATGATATCTATTACTTCTTTTAGAAAAATCGGATGAAAACATAAAAAAATGCTCCGTAAAATTTGCCATATGTTTTTTCGATGTACCCGATATTGATATACTGGAATATTTTTCCCAATCAATTCGAATAAATTGCGCTCTTCTTCTAAAACAACACTCATCATAACGCATGAAATTATAGTCACATCATATTTTGTAATCAATTCTTTTAGTTCCGGAATAATAAAAGGATCTTCACTTCTATCAAATGGGAATCCATTTGTTACCAAATACATCTTCTTCATATCAAATTACCTATAATAAAATCATACTAACAAGCAAATTTCATCTATATCATTTATATTTAAATACGCATGCATTGGCAACGACAAGCATGTTTTGCAGAGCTGCATAGTTACTGCATAATCCAACATATCTATTTTCCATGGTTTGAATGCTTTTTGCTCATGCATAGGTTTTTTATAATAAATTGCATTAGGAATTCCTCTTTTTTTTAAATTTTCTATTGCTTTTTCTCTCTGTTCAACATTTTCAAAGCAAATGGTATATTGCGCCCAGCTTGATTGCATGCCTTTTTTAATAACAGGGAGCTTAACTCTATTCTTCAATCTCATATTATACTCTTGTGATAACTTAGCGCAAAGATTAATTTCCTCATCAAAAAACTTTAGCTTCTCTATTAAGAGACTGGCCTGAAGAGCATCCAGCCTGGAATTCATACCAATATGCTCATTCTCATATTTATCCCGCCCTTTACCATGCACGCATAACGAGTACAATGTATCTGCCCACTCATCATTATCCGTAAAAAGCGCTCCACCATCACCATAACACCCCAGCGGTTTTGCAGGAAAAAAAGAAGTAGTGGAAATATCTCCAAAACTACATGCTTTCTTCTTATTAATGCCTCCCCCAAAACCTTGTGCCCCATCCTCTAGTATATACATTCCATACCGATTTGCAACTTTTCTTATTTTAGCATAGTCAGCAGGCTGTCCAAACAGATCTACCGCTACGATTACCCTTGGTTTTAACTCCGTATGATCCAGTACATATTCAACCGCTTTTTCCAAACTATCGGCGCTGATATTATATGTATCAGATTCTACATCAATAAAAATAGGTGTCGCGCCAACATGCGGAACCACCTCACCGCTTGAAAAAAAAGTAAAGTCCGGAACAAACACTGCATCTCCTTTTCCTATACCCCATGTCATAAGCGCTAGCTGCAAAGCATCCGTACCATTTGCACACGTGACGCAATGTCTTACCCCGACATATTCAGACAACGCCTGTTCCAATTGTCTCACATAGCCGCCACCTATAAAATTTGCCCCTTCTACTACCCGCATTATAGCAGCGTCAATTGCCTTTTTATGAAACTGATACTGCTGTTTTAAATCGCGAAACTCCATTCTCAACCTCCAACTCATATTTTGCGTATTTCTTTTGCAGGATTACCTACAACCACCATCCCGGATTTTACATCTCTAATTGCATTCGCCCCCATACCAATCAGGCACTCTTTTCCTAATGTAACCCTGTTTTTTATAATCGCATTCATCCCCACAAATGTTTCTTCACCTATAATATCAAAGCCTCCTATAATTGCTCCTGCCGCTATTTCCACATTTTTCTCTATTTGCACGTCATGACTTACACGTACAAGAGCATCCAATTTTGCATAATCTTCTATGATAGTATTTCCTGCCGTCCCTGCAGATATTGCATCATTGGCTCCTATTTCAACATAATCGCCAATAACCACTTTTCCTATGGAAGGAATACGAAATTTATTTCCCTGCTCATCTTCTGTAAACGTAAACCCGAATGCTCCAATGACCGCACCTTCACCACAAATAAAATTATTACCTATAATTGAATTTTTAACAATTGCCCCTGCCATAATATGAGCGTTATCACCTATTATTACATCATGCCCTATAATACACCCCGGTTCAATTGTTACATTTTCTCCTATACTGGCTGTTTCGCTTATAAGATATCCTTTCTCTGTGGAAATATAATGTAATTTATTATTTTGGTTATTCATTTTAACAAGATAAGCATTTAAAAATTTTGCATATTCGTATTGGGGATTTTCAGTTTCAAATACGAAGTGCTTCGCTATAATATATTCTGGTATATTGATCCCTTTCTCTATAAACACAAGACAATCTGATACATGCAGTAAATTTGTCAGCAAATTCTCTACTTTTTTAGACAAATACATAACTGTGTTTGAAACAGGAGCTCCTGCATAGGACGCTCCTGAAATTACCAGTTCACAATCAGGGAAATACTCATTTACATTATATAACATTACAATTTTCCTCATATACAAAATGCTTTCGAATCAGGCGCCTGTATCTTAAAATCGTCCCTTAAAATCCACCGTAGAGCAATGTGCAAGGGGAAATGTCACTTTACAGCCTTCCGCAGCCGATTTATAAATTGCAAGCACCAGTTCTAACGCACGTTTTCCCGCTTTTGCATCAACATAAGGGGGGCTGTCTTCTATAATAGATCGAATAACATCCTGATATAACGGAGTATGTCCGTACCCGTATACATTAGGTGGATTTTCATGAAATTGTGCTTTAACCTCATCCGAAGAATCCAGCATATCCGAAAAAGACCACTCTTCAATTCGATTGACAGAAGCCCCTCCAACTTTTACAGTACCCTTATCGCCAAATAAATACAACGTTTCTTCTAAGTTTGCCGGATACACATTACTTGTTCCTTCGATTATCCCATATGCCCCATTTTTAAAACGTATAATAGCTATACCCAGATCTTCTGCTTCTATATAATCATGTTTTAGCCGATCTGTCATCCCCATTACACAATCAATTTCACCCCCCATCATCCATCGAAGCAAATCTATATTATGAATACATTGATTCATCAGGGTTCCTCCATCCTGCTCCCATGTTCCCCTCCACTTAGCCCTGGCATAGTATTCATAATCTCTTGCCCACCGTACATGTGCAGTACCATAAAGCATTTTGCCAAAGCGATTTAACTCCACAGCCTCTCTTACTTTTTGAATAGATTTATTAAAACGGTTTTGGTGGCAAGTACACACTTTCAACCCTTTTTCATCAGCTTTATTTATAATTCGATCCGCATCTTCCAATGACAAAGCCAACGGTTTTTCAATAATTAAATTGCAGCCGGCATTCAGGCAATCTATTGCAATAAATGCATGCTTCCCTGATTCAGTTGCTATCGCAACTAATTCAGGAGTCTCTCTCTCCAACATCTCTTTATAATCTAGATACCTATGAACATTTTGTGATAAATGAAATTTCAGGATCTTATCCTGCATATTTTGCTCATTCAAATCACAGATTGCCACAATATCCATACCATTCTTCTGTGCTGCCACAATATGATTGGGAGAAATCCTCCCGCAGCCAATTAACGCATATTTCATTATTTGTCCCCTCTGTTCTTTTTTATATTCTTATCTATTATTGCTTTTGCCTGTTCTTCATATGAATATTTTCTATACTCATTTCTGCTTACTTCTTCAGCTCTATATTGATAAGCAGAATCTTTGTATATTTTTAATATAGCCTCTGACAATCTTTCAATTTTCCAATTGGGTCTTAGGCATATAGCATTATCATTGATTTGCAGGTTAATATTATCTTCGTCCGCATCCAAACATACAATGATAGGAAGTCCCGCCGCTACTGCCTGTTGTCTTAAAACACTTGCCGATCCTGGAAAAACAGCTAAATCTGAAGCCAAATAATAATCATATATCTCCTTTTGTTCCAAAAAACCAACATGTAATATCTGATGGGTACTGTATTCTATTTCTTTCATTACCGCATCTTTATAGGAGTTATCGGCATAGTCTCCAAAAATAATTAATACAATATCATCTGGAAGGTATTGAGTGCTTTTAACCAGCTCAAGAGTTTTTTTCCCCTCATTAATTTTTCCTCCATGTATAATCACATATGATCCTGTTGCTATTTTATTTTTTTCACGAATTACTCTTCTTATTTCTGATTTATTTTTTTTCTCTATAAGTGAACCATCATAACCAAGCCCTAATAAATCTATCTTACAGGAAGGAATTCCCAAATACTTTTTCATGAAGTCTATCGTTTCCGGCGAAACACCGTATACGGTTGTACACCAGCGCGAAAATAAACGATTCGATGGAATCAATAGAGCTCTGAAAATAATATCCTTTATTGTATATGGATTATGGTTTTCCTTCGTGCAATGGGAATCTGCAACAATAACACACTTTGGATTAACATGGTATTTATAAATAACGGCCGCCCATATATCAAATGATAAAATACTATGTATCATAATAAAAGCTATTTTTTCATAAAACAATATCTTGTAAATATTACGGAACTGTATAATCCGGTGCCCTTCCTTATTAAAACAACGCAATCTTATAATTTTTACACCGTCTTTATTATAGTATGTTTTTTCTCCGCATAACGTAATTTTACCTGTTTTCTCCAAAACTAAATTAGTAGCAACAATGGTAACCTTATTGCATAAAGTATTATGATATTTAGCCAGCAGAGTCTCCTGATAACCACTGTCATCCATGAAGGCAGCGTCAATACTGATGTGTAAGATATTCATATCTTCTATATTATTTTTCACTTCTGTCTCCTTTAATACCATAACATGATAATTTCCTAGCTCCTCTCTAAAACATAAGTATATAATTCCTGGTATCTTGCCAGCATCATTTCTTCAGAAAATCGGTTCTCTATATATTTACGGCATTTCGCAGTCTTATCAAGAAGCCGCTGAGGATTGTTAAAAATATACTCTATCTTATCCTTTAGCGCAATGCTATTTCCCGCTTGGACACACCAGCCCCCCTCTTCCCTCACCGACTCAACAATGCCTCCCGTTTTAAATGCCAGTACCGGCGTTCCCGATGCCATTGATTCAAGTGCAACCAGCGGAAAAGTATCTGCCATGCTTGGTAAAATAAATAAATCCGCCGCACTATATAGCTCATTCATCATGCGCTCATCATTAATATACCCTAAATTAAGGATTTTAAAACTTGAATCAAGGTTCAATCCTCCCATGTCGCCTATAATCAACAAATAATAGCTTTCTTTATCCGCTAATAGTTCGATTGCATTAATTAAGTATTTCAATCCTTTATATGGACTATCTGCATTATGGGCGGAGAATAAAAGAATTCTTTTACCATTCGGAATAGCATACTTCTCCCGTATTGTCCGCTTATCAAACAGCCGAAATCTTTCCAGGTTTACTCCATTAGGAATTAGATGTATTTTTTCATTTTTCAAATAACTATGTCTGCAGCAATCAATCAACCACTTTGACGGGCTTACAAAACAAAATCCTTCTCCCGATAAACTATCAGACTTACACTTTAAATATAAAGAGGCACGCACTGTTCCTTTTTTCAGCCATTCGTTGCCATCACACCTTTTGCACTTTTTATCGTTTTGCCACTTCTTACAGCTCATTCCGTGAGGGCAGCATCCGGTAAACAACCACATATCATGCATGGTTATAATAATGTTCGGACAAAACTTCTTTATTGCCTTTAAATCCATTGGCCCCACGTAATTACCACGCAGGTTATGGAAATGTACAATATCAATTTTCTCTCGCTTGATGACTTTTATAATTCTTTTTCTTGCTAATAAGGTCCTGAACAAAAAATCATGATTTATTATTCCAAGCAATGCGCTTATTGCCCTTTCCAAAAATCCTTTATATATTACCTTAATATTCTCCGGCAGATTTTTCTGATATCTTCCGGCAAGATAGAAGGTATTAATATTTTCATTTTTCAGTCCATAATACAACTGTCTGCTCACTTTCTCAGCTCCGCCGCCCAAAAAGCAAGCGTTTATAAATAATATATTCATGTTTTACCTCTAAACAAGGATTACAGCTTGTGTACCACTACCCCAATTATAACCGGTATCAAAGCATCATCCATTAAAAAATCTTGCGCATCCAAATCTTCTTTGGATAATCCATATATAAAAGCGGAAGCAGTCTTGGGATTCCCCATGGAGTAAACCTCTATTTGCTTTCTTCCTGCGATTCCATCGAACAACCTTCGCAGGGATGTCTCCGTAAACCCCCAAAAATGCCCCCATCTTTCATCATCATATTTGCTAATCATCGAAATTCCAGAAACCGTTATTAAAGCAGCTCCTCCGGGCTTCAACATTTCCATTACATTACGCGCTGCATTATTGATATCATAAATAAAAGGAAACGTCTGTGTTAATATAAAACAATCAGCAATATTAGATTGACAGCCCTTCCCATTTTGCAGGTCCCCATAGATTATTATTGATTTCCCACATTTACTTAATTTTTCATCTGCTGTCAACACAAAAGATTTATTTATATTTTTACCATATTCTAATGTATAAGCATTATCTCCTATCTCTACAACATTTCCAGTTATATATTTCTTATGCTCTTGAAGGAATCTGGCTATATAGACTCTATCTATTGGCGTCCCTCTGTCAAAACCCATTTTATTACTTACCACATCATTAGGCCATTCAGCAATTGGATTTCTATTTTGTTTTCTAATCTTACGTCTGCCACCACAAATTTCCAAATATAAATTATTAATAAATTGTCTCATTTTATCCTCTTCTCATTTTTTTAATCAAAGGAACTATTGATAATTTTGCAGCGGCCAAATCAATCACTTCAAAACCATTTTCACATGTCCCATAAGTATGGATTCCTATTTTTTTATATAAGCATTCTATTAGGTTTACATTTACATCGTCTATGCTTTTTCGCCTTAGCTCAATTTCCTTTATTGTGTCTTCCGTAATTTCCGTCACTTCATTCAAAATTAATGCCAATCCATATATAGCATCCGTACTTTCCTGGGTAATGCGGTAAAGCTTTTCTCCTTTACTATGAAAATTTCCACCGTTTCTAGCTTTCATAGAACATTTTTCATCGGTATAGCTTATTTTATAATTAATGGCCTCCTTATGATCTAACCCTATTAGCCTGATAATCTGGCGCCGCACCGAATGGGGGTTGACAGGATCAACTATTCCTCCAACCAGGAGAAGGCCTTCTTCATCTTCGATAAATGCGATATCAACTATTTCTTCATCAAGGCCAAGAGAATAATAATGCTCCCATTGATATGGCGTATCTCCCATTTTATATATTTCAATACTCCTTGTCGCACTAGTTTCCGGCATCAGATAATACTGCCCTCTGTACTCCAGTATCATCGGAAAGGATAAATGAGTTCCTGTCTCAATAACTGTTCTTTTTTTGCACAATCTCCCTCTATGATCTATTGTTGCCACTGCTATACTTCCCAAATCATTAATACGATTATACTTTTCCATGAAAACATAGTAATTCCCCTTATATTTGAAAGGTATAGGATCTGCATACCAATACCTTAATGAGGGCTTTAAGACTCTGAATTTAGATTGTCCTTGTTCCCAAAACCATATGTTGCTGAATCGATATCCCACACAATACACAGTATCTATAAAATTTCTAACAAAAAATCTGGTTATTAAGTTATCGCTTAAATTCATACTACATCACCTATATTAACTTTTATAAAAAAACTTCTTTTCCACATACCTAAAAAAAGACAACACTTTATATTTTCTTTTTAACAATAAAATCAATCCATATACCCACTTATATCGTTTACAGTAAATATCTAAACATTCGTATGTTTCATTTTCAAAATCTTTTATATGTTCTTTACTAAACCCGTCCGTTAACACTACCGCAATTTCAAAATTCATAGATTCAAAGCTTCTACCTTGTGATAAAAAAAATAATTGCCATTCTTTATCAGCACATACTTTATAGTTTAAGTTAAACTGCTTTTTTCTAAATAAATCCCATTTGGCGAACATTGCCTGATGGCAAATACAATCTCCCGAAAGAAAATATAGCTTTTTGCTACATATTCTCCCATACTTTTTAATGCTATAATTTCCCTGGCCAAACATGGCCGCGTTGCCATATACTACATCATCATCATGGCTTTCTATAAAAGCAGCCGTTTTTTCCAGTACAAAGTTATCAATAAAATAATCTCCGGCATTTAAAAAATAAATATATTCCCCTTTCGCCATACCCACCGCTATATTCATAGCGTCATAAATTCCTTTGTCTTTCTCTGACACAATATATGCATTTTTCATATCGCCAGTCAAAGCATAGGCATATTCTAATGTTTTATCCGTAGAACCGCCATCCTTGATTATATATTCGTAATCTTTAAAACTTTGTTTTGTCAAGGATTTTATTGTTTCGGAAATAAATTTTTCCGCATTATAACATACGGTAATGATTGAAAACTTATACTGATTCATCTTTTTCTAATTCTCTAACTCTCTTTTCCAGTTGTGCTACCGTTTGCACCAGCTTCAAGATTTTACTGCTCTGTTTTGATACAATAGAGGTAATCGACATTAGAATAACGATAATAAATCCGATAGCAAGTACATATAGGCCATTCATACTGCTTTCAATTCCGAGCAGCTTTACTATAAAACCAAGAAGCGGCGGATGAAGCAACATAAGCCCTAAAATAATTCCGGCGAATATCCAAAGAAGAGTATACTTTAAGGAAATAGCTTTCTGCTTAAGAAATATCAATATCAAAACAAAGTAACATATTAATGCACATAACAAAACAATTTTTAAATGTATAGGTATCATTTTATCTCCTTATGCCAAAGCTAATGCGACATACAATCACAGCCAAAGTAACTTTAATCATATAATAACACGATTTCCAAATATTTATTGAACTAATGCCAGATTCTCTTTCATTCATACGCACAGCCACTTCTTTAACAGTTCCTTTATGCATAAAAACCGAAACAATAGCTTCGGGTTCAGGGTAATCGGTTGGATAATCAGCAGCAAATATCTTTATATATTCTCTATTTATAGCGCGGAATCCACTGGTTACATCCTTAATCCGCTTTCCGCTGCTAACTTGGATTAAACGGCTCAAGAACTGAATTCCCAGCCTTCTGATTGCGGAAGATTGAAAGCCTTTTTTATCAATAAATCGAGATCCTATTACCATATCGGCCTCACCATTTATAATAGGCTTGATTAATGTATTGACATATTCTACATTATGTTGTCCATCTCCATCCAGTTGAACTGCAATATCGTATTCATTTTCCAAAGCATATTGATAACCGGTCTGCACAGCGCCTCCTATCCCAAGATTAATAGTAAGATTAATATAATGATACCCTCTCTTTTTGCAGATTTCTGCAGTAGAATCTGTGGAACCATCATTTATTATTATATAATCATACAGTTTATAGTTGGTATTAATATTATCGATTAATTTACCAATATTATCCGCTTCATTATAAGCAGGTATAATCAAAAGGATTTTCATATACTTCGTCAAGGCTCCATTGATTCTTCTTTATATTTTAATACTAATTATAGCTAAATCTAACTATTGCATCATTATACTACGTTTATGCAAGGTCAGCAACTATCCGGGATACAAGTTATTTTAAAAAGGTAAGCTCATCATCACATCTGCTAATCAAATAAAAACCAGCCTTATTCATACTCTCTATCATTCCCTTTAATTTACTGTTTCCATCATTAAAAAAACGATCATGTACTTCCAGACATATTTGGTCAATATCAACCTTAAAGTCGGATAAAAGAGAACAATCAGGGTAAGGATAGTCAAAATAATATTAAGCGTTATCCCATACCACATGGAAAACCGCCCCGAAAAAAACATATGGTATGCAGAAGGATATAATAAAAAGGAGGGTAACGTCCGTTTCCTGATTTCTTACGGGAATTTCATAATGAAATTGACAGCCTTCGGCAACGGATAATGCATCATGGAAATATTCGGAAGGATACCAGGAATTATCACAAAGAGCAGAGATTTCCTTGTAATTCTTTTCAGAGTTGGACGACATATATGAAAATACTTCATCAACATGGTAACCAATTTTTGTATTGCCAAGATGTATGTAAACGGAGCACAGGGCAAAAGCATAGCAAATAGAGATTAGATAAAATAAATTTGTGGGATTTCCGTTCATAGAATTGTCTCCGATATTTTATTTGTTTTAATATATGATGATGCATGCTAATAGCGGGTATCCAACTTGTTGAGCAAAAGACACGAAAAGGTTCCTCATCAATCGCCGAAAAGATAACATCAGCAAATACCTTTGCCCATGCTTTTTCAAGAGCTTTTTGTTCTCTGGATATAAATCCGTTGCAGCTGTCTGTCAAAGAATACTGCTGTACATCATTTGTCCTAAATGCCATTGAAGCCACCCACTTTTCCAATGCATCTCTTCATTTATTTGGCCTTGCGACCACTATCATTTATGTCAATGGAAGAGCTCTGTTTATATAATGATCTAATACATATCCTTTCGCTTCAAAAAAATTATTTACCTGCTCCCACCTTAAAGGGCTTTCATCCCAGAATTGCCACATTCCAATTAACTCCATTACTTTGCGAACTATCCTGTATAGCAAGGTTGGTGTTGGGAATGTTAAAACTATCAGACCATTCTTCTGAATCAGTTCGAAATATGCATCAATTACTTTCTGTATATCTGTATCCTGGAAATGCTCGATTAACCCTGTACTATTAACCACATCGTAATTTCCAGAAATCTGTTTACGCCAAACCGTATCATTCAAATGTTTTATTAGCTCATCCGCGAAGCAGCTATTGCCCCACCCACTTCTACAATGCTAATTTCTCGCTGTTCGCCTAACATCCACATTATTTTTAACAATTTTTTCAGAGTAAACTTTTGTGTAAATGCGGATATTCTACTCTTGGGCGTATTATAATAACTCGTCCAATCAGTTTTTGTCTTTTTTCCATCAAATTAGGCGCTCCTTCCCCAATTATGTTGCAAATCATTGTTTCTTAGCAAAATCATATTCTTTTGTATATAAAAATTGGCAAAATATAACCCAAATTCTACTACCAGCTTAATTATTACTAAATTTGCGCGGAACAGCCTGTAAACTGATGAGACCAAAAATGCCGAAACAGCTCCCGATATAATCACAAGCAATAAATATCTGATTGCCTGAGAAAAAATGTGTTTGGATGATTTAAACACAACTTTCTTATTCACCGCAAAATTGAATACTGAAGATACTGTCCTACCTGCATAAGTAAGCAACCATATATTCGTTATAAATGGACTTAAAACAATGAAGATAAGGTTGTCAATAACCGCTGAAAATAAAGAGGAAAACGAATAACTTAATAATTGTCAAATATATCTTCAGCGAATCCTTAATTGGGTTGAAGTAGGATGTGCTGTTCCCATTTTGAATGCGGGTGCAGAAATAATCGTTAATAAAGCCTGAACTCTTCACTCTTTCTCAAGTAAAATATCTAAATATTTCTTTGAAATAATTCTGTAGTCATATAATCCAAAATCCATTCCATCATTCCTGCAAACACCGAACTTGATTTTCATTATCCATTCTTCTGCATCATAAGGATTCTCTACATAAATTGCCTTTTGCTGCGTAACTTCAGGTATCGAGGTACATTTCGTAGTAACCACCTTAGCCCCAAAAAACATTGCTTCAACAGGAGGCATTCCGAAGCCTTCAAAAACACTCGGGAACAAAAACGTATGGCATTCCTTATAAAGTGTATTCCTCTTTTCATTGCTGATAAAACCGGTTATAATTATATTCTGTTCCAAATTTTTTTTCTGTATTAATTCCTGCAATTCTTTTGCCGAACTCCCGCTTACTCCACTTATTAACAAAGTATCTGGCAGATCATAATCTCCATGTACTATCATATCCATAAGCAAAATTAATGTATTTATGTTTTTCGACGGTATCATCTGTGAAACAGTATAAAAAAAACCTTTTTTACGTATTCCATATTCACCCTCCAATAATCCAAAATCTGCAATATCTTCTTTTTTTACCAAAATAGGATTATAAATAACTTTTATATCATTACGTTTATATTTTTCTTCAATATCTTCCTTCACCCAATTAGAAATAGTCAAAATTCTTGCCGCATTCCAAACATCCATCCTCCAACACATCCTCGAATAAACAACTTCATATAGCTTTTGAAATCCGGGATAATGGTATGCCTGCAGATCATGAATTACGCATGTATAACTCACTCCGCCATTTAGCCAGGGTTTACAATATACAGGCTCAAAGCACCTGGTTATGCCATTTTTTTTAAGTAATTTGTTTTGGAATATATTCTGCCAAATAATACGTTTCGCAATATCTGCTGAATTAATTTCCGCAATTAGTAAATGAAACCTTTTATCTTTCTCATATTTTGCAAAAGCAACTGCATTATCTTTTGAAACAAGCAATATAAAAGCAAAATCATCTTCTAGTTTCACCAATCCATCCAAAAGATTTCTAATATATGATTCTGTTCCACCCACTTTTCCCGGCCGAAGCCAGAGTAAATCAATCGCTATTTTTTCCATGTACTTTTACCTCTGAACGGAAACCACTTGCGGCTAATCTGACCAATCCCAAAGTTATCACTCTACCTTCTCGCTTCAAAAACACTTTGCAGAAAAAGAAAACATATATATCAACTGCACAACAGAAAAATATATATATACCTTTTTTTCATTTTTTCTGTTTCTCACAACACTGTTTTCCCTGACAGCCAATACCAGCAATGGTATCAATGCAACGAAATATCTTCCTTGTACGCCATATACATATTCTGCCCCAACAAGGGTATCAGACATTAAAACTATATATATCCCTATATATTCCGCAATCAGAAGAAACAACACTGTTATTCTGTTACGTACCCTCAATTCTTCTTCATTTTCCCTGCGTATTCCAGCAATCCAAATTAGCAGCAGAAAAAGGAAAACAATTGTCCACTCTATATCTTTATCAATCCAACCAATACGGTATCCTATTAATTGTCCGATTTGCCTATCTCCTGCTTCAATAATTGTGAATATTACCATTTTAAGAAAGGATAGTGGATGGGTAAAACAATAACCAGAGCCATACTTTTCACTAGGCTCATTAAGGATACTTCCCGTTTGTAATGCGGATACTAAATAGCCGCCATACTTGTATAAAAATGCTGCAATCCCAATAGATAAGAAACATATTCCAATAATAATTCTCTTTTTATCCAGTTTCCATCTTTTATAAGGCACTAGTAAAAGCAACAATATTAAAGGCAGAAAAATACCGCCTTTACAAGCACCTACAAAAACTGCAGAAATAATAAGAGCTATACACTCACTCCTTTTTAAATTCCTTTTCCACCATATAAAAATATGGGAACACATTAATAAAGCTGCAGCAAGTGTCATTGTATCATAAGTTATTCCAACAGCATTAAATAGACTTACAGGCAGTGCGGCCGTAAATGCAATGACAGGCTTAAGTATTGGTGTACGTTTAATTGCGAAATAGCATATTGCAAGATAAACAGTAAAACCAATAATTTTAGATAATAACAGCATCGGATAAGCTCCCAAATTTAATATACGACCGATAACCAACCCTATACTATTAGGGAGATAAGCCAATAATGTTCCTCCGTTCGCAGGTGTATAAAAAGACGTACTTACCTCCATCCCATCCTTCTGTTTAAACCAAGTCCAATCTGTTAAAGCTACCCATGTTTCTCTTCCCTGATTTCTGGAATAATCTTTATCCTGCCCTGTTCTCAAATCTTCAGAACGCATATAAGTACAGTTAGGACCATCATATTCTCCAACTCCAAGTAAAAAATTCGCTGCCTGATATGCTTTTGCATAATGAGCTTGTTGATCATGAACATTATTATCACAGATTAGTAATAACATACAAATCCCAAACGGAACCGCTATAGATAAAAACAGTTTCTCGTCTGTAATATCCTCTTTCATGCATAAAAAAATAACACCTGCAATTCCCAGAAAACAAATCAGCAATTGTACGCCAATCAATATTCTAAACAAATTCGTATATTTATGCACACCAATACTGATACAATAAGCCTGAGCATCACCATTAACAATTGCCGCATTATTATCCCCTGTCACCTGATAACCATATATTCCCAGTGCTGTTTTCTCTGTCCCACTTTCTAAAATTCTAACAGTATATGTTTGCTCTGCTCTTCCGCCTCCAACATCCAAAAAAGAAAGCTGCACTGGTTGATTATAATGAATATCATAATTGTGATATTCTTCCTGTTTAACTACTTCTCCAGAGTTATCATAAATAATAAATGTTGTTTTTCCTGCTATACTCTGATCATGATCCGAAAAATCTAATGTGATATAATCGAAGTCCCAATCACAGGAAAAGCTCTGCTCAACAATATAATCATCAGTTAAGTTTCTTATAACCTGTTCTTCCGGCTGACCTTTAATAAGAGTTACATGATCTGGAATATTATCAGAGAGATAAATACGCCACCCTGCAAATAAAATTAATAGAATAATAAATAATATTCCAAACCATTTTCCTTTATTTTTCATGTTAACGTATAATCTAATTATCCTAAATGGTAATTGAATTTTCCTTTCTACCGGATTCTTTGGAACCTAAGTCCTATCTTGTCACCATATTACTTCTTGTCATAACTTCCCTCTGCATAATCGGTTTATCTGTGATGGCCACCACGCCGCAGACTATTGCAAATATTGAGATGCATAAAATGCGCCAGGTCATCCAATAGTGGTTATATGAGTGGTTTTTCGTTGCCATGTACCACAAGAAAGGAAATAGACTTATAAATGCATAAGGCATCATCTTTTTGATAAGCAACGAATTTCTATTTTTTATAATCGTATACAATAAATATATAACAATAATACAGAGTAATAGAAAAAAGGGTTTTTTAGCAAATACCCCAATATTTCTCTCCAAAACCTGCATATAACTAAACGATTCACCAGAATTGCCTGCATCTGCCATAGCGCTCTGCAACCCTATTTCGGAAAATGCATCTCCTAGGACATTTTCTTTCAGGAAGAAAGAAGCTATTACCCACTTCATCCCCCATTGACCGATATATCCAATCCCCCAAAATACTGAAGCATATATTATCTTTCGCACATTGTCCAGCCGTCCTTCTTTTTGCCGCAAATAAATGAATACGATAAGCGGTACTCCTAATGTTATCAACGGCCAGGTCAGGAAATCCATATAGGAAGTCGCCATTCCTATTGCCATAAAAAAATAATTATATCTATCCATTATTTTCCTGTTAAACAGCAAACATAATACGGCAACCGCATAAATATAAAAACAGGCCGCGTAGTCAATCCCAAACATTATAACTGCCTGAAGGCTAATCAACCATAAGCATATAAATGGTAAAATTAATCTGTCAGCCCCATTTTTCCTAATTGCTGCCAATATTGCAAACAACATTAACATCTGCAGCGTTACATTAATAAAAATTATGTCATGAAATGAGAAGAAGTACATTAAAGGTTTCAGTATCACCAAATAGCCATGCCAGTAACGTTCATAGCTATCGCACGTATAAGTTTTACCCTTCCAATCATATTCGTAAAAATGCAGTCCATGCTTTGCCTGTTCTTCATTCAGTGTATATCCCCGCAACGCATACTGCAAAACATTTTCACCGGTAGGCGGCATTGGCGTAGCCGAAGCTTTGATCATCAATGCCTCTGTAAAAGTATCAATTGTGGTGGCATCATAATCGAAAATAAACTGATGCCAGTCCGGATTCCGTTCCATTCCCTCAACGCCTGTAGAAAAATTAAAAAAAATCTTGTCTAATGGTATACAATATACTAATACTAATAAGAAAGTCCCTATAATGCCTCCCATCAAAAGAAAAAAGACCATCGTTAATAATTCTTTTAGCTTTTTCTTCATTTTCCCCTCACCTCACTCAATCTTTTCCATTAAATTTCTCTTTGAAGCTTTATATAAAAATGCCTGCACCATATTCCAACATTTCCAATTATAAAAACTATCATACCCAAATAAGATAGAATCTTCCCAACTTTCCATATAAGTGGAGGTTCAAAACGATATTCTATATCATGCCTGCCTTCGCCCACATTTATATATAAATAATTCAAAGAGTTACCAACCAAAATATTTTTATTATTTATTTTCTTACCATCCACATAAATTCCATTCCATTTGTGCGGATACACATTCACACCAACACATTCTTCCCCATTTGCTTCGATAGTAACTATTTGTGTTTTTCCGAATTCCGTTTCTGAAACCGGAATTGAAACAATTGGGAGCTCCTTATCTTCTTTTACCACTCCTGCATACTCCGTAACATTTGTATAATCATGCGGATTGTAAAATGCATCTGTTAATTTTGTTTTATGCGAGGTATCATACCACAATATGCCTTCGATTGCTTTTGAGTATAGCACATTCTGCATAAAAGCCACAGAAGTTAAAACAATGGAAATAATTGCACAAACTTGCAATACATTCTTTAAATCAATTTTTGCTTTTTTAAGCAAAAAAAGTTCATATGCGATGCCTGACACTCCGATTAAATTTATATAATAAACAAAACGCACTGAAAACTGAATGACTCCCATAGCATCCGGAAGCATTTCCCCCCATGTTGGGAACATACTTATGCCTAAAATGAAAAAGTATAAAGCAAAAAGCATATCACTTACTAATTTTTCACGCTTTATAATTTTTTTACATAAGTTAACAATAATTGTTAATGTCATAAAAAGAATCAACAATATTATATTGATTTGATTTCCTGAAAAGGGTGATATCATTTGCCTGGGGCCTTCAAGAACCGTTTGGTAGTTCAAAGGCAACGGGTATAATCGTATCCACCAATTATCGGCTCCCATACGATATTCAATACTGCCATAAGATACAGCATTGATTATACAGGTTAGAACTGCATAAATCCAGGGAAAAAGAATTAAGAAACTAAGCAGGGCGGCCCCAATTCCTGATACTATTTCGTTTTTCCTATTTCTACTTCCTCTCCCAAATAAAGTTACGATAATTAAACCGGCCATAAAAATCCCACCCAATAACGCCGTAATTGGATGGCTTCCGGCGCCAAAGGTAAAGAAAAAAGCTACTAAAAACCAATATTTCATTTTCTTTCTGCGTTGCATAGATAATATCCAAATTCCTGTAGCAATGGAAATAGATGTTGCACCAAAATGTTGCGGAATGGCATTGCCAGTGTATAACGTTGACACGGTGTATATAGCTAACACAATACTTCCCACAAAACTACAAGTAATCCATTTTACTTTTACCAGATCGACCAACGCTTTATACCACACATATCCCTCGCAAAATGCAAAACAAAAAACCACTACCATAAGCGCTTTTCTTGGACTGCCTCCCAGAAGTGCACAAAACAGCCCCAACAAGCGATATACCCATACACCATAGTAAATAGGATGTGTCATACCTACCTGGCTCACATATTTTCCATCCCCAAAGGTATTAATTACATCCGGGAACGCGAGGTGGCTTCGAAAATACTCACCATAATATTGGATTAACCAAATACTTCTAAACCAGTCGGCATAAAAATTTCTGCTTAATATCATTGGCACCACCATTAATATGGCACAACCCAATATAAACAAAAAAGGAATATATCGTTTCTCAGCCTTAAAATACTGATACGCCTTCATACTTCTTCTCCTCATTGAGTATATTTTTCCCCTGCTCCGCCTGTTCCTCAAAATTTATTTTCTCATCAATTACCACCCTTGGTTTTCTCATCGTCCTGGTATTTATGCTAAGCACATACTCTCCCAGAATCCCAATAAAAAACAGCTGAATCGCCCCCAGCAGGAAAATCCCCACGGAAAGGGAAGCCATCCCCAACGGATACGAAGACCAGAATAAAAGCTTCCGTACAAAAACAAAAATTCCATAAACAGCACAAACCATTCCTAATATTGCCCCGGAAAATGTGGCTATCCTCATCAGCTTCTTCGTTGAGGATGTAATTCCCTCCATTGCGAAATCATAATTTTTGTATAAATTAAAATTCGACTTTCCCCGGCTGGATTTTTTATGCTCATATTCTACAACAGCATACCCCGCCGCATACTCCGATACCACAGCCTTAATATATGGCTGCGAGTCCCCGATTTCGCTGATTACCTTAACAAATTTTTTGTCATACAGGCCGTAACCATTAAAATGCCTGATCTGCTTCTTCTCAGAAAGCTCGTCTATCCAGAAATAATAGCAGCTTCTCATGAAGCACATAAATTTGTTCTCATCGCTCCTTATTTTCTTTCCGATTACTACCTTGGATCCCTCTTCCCATTTCTCAACAAACTGCGGAAGCAGCTCAGGAGGATCCTGAAGATCTCCAAACACTAAAAACACCGCATCCCCATCCCCCTGCAGAAGCGAAGAAAAAATATTTCTGGAAAACCCAAAATTAGCCATATTGAATACAGCCTTTACATGCTTATCCTGTCCGCAAAGCTCTCTAATTACTTCCCTGGTATTGTCTTTTGAATAATCATCCACATAGATTAATTCATATTCATAATTAATCAATATTGTCTCAAACACCCTGCGGATTCTTTTATACATTTCAATTACACTGTTTTCTTCATTATAGCAAGGAACCACAACACTGATTTTTTTCATAATTTTTCACCTTGTTAATACCCCAGTATTCCTAATGCAAAAGCACCCAGGCTTAATGCAATCCATCCATACAGCATACAGACCCTGACGCGCACGTGCCAAATACCGACCTTTTGCCGTTCTTCATCATTTTTTCTCCAGGCCATAAACAATATGGCTAAAATTGCCGCTGCCTGCACTGCTGAAAATATCGGAAGCAAATCTTCTATATAGAGGCGGCGCAGGATTCCCGCAACCGTTACTCCTTCTTTACCCTCCATATAATTTAGATAAAACGGTTTAAACAATAAATATTGAAAAGTTTTTCCCCCTCCATATACCCATGGATATTGCATAATCATTATAACTGTTATTGTACTATTATATATCCAATCCAAAATCAGACAAAAATTAACTTTACCAGGATTCATAAACAATGATAATGTAAGAAACGGCGAAAGATACACCAACCAATATGGCGGTATCCCCACAAAAACAGAAAATGCTGCCCACACAAAAGTTACAATCAGAATAATCCTTCCTGTATTTTCCTGAGGATCCATTCCCGCCTTCCAATCGTAAGCAGCTATATAGATAAGAAACAGGGCAAATATAAATAGGGACAGCTCCGCGTTTCCTACAGGAATAGAATTAGCAAACAAAACAGGAAGCATCCCACTGAAAAAATCCCCTCCGCTGGCCCTGTATCCCTTACTGAAGGAATATAAAATTTTACAGCAAAGCATCAACGATACACCGCAAAAATTATAAAGAATAATTTTCCGTATTTTCTTTTCTGTCATTAATACCAATGCAATAAATGCAAATAATGCAAATGGCTTCATTGTCATACTCAGGGCAAAACAAAGAATAAACTTCCTTTTATCTCCTCGCAGATAACATAAAAGCCCATATAGTATAAAAGTTAATGGTATAATATCATACTGCACCGCCACAAGCACCGGAAAAAATACGGTAAAAGATAAAAGATATATAATACTAACGAGTTTCAGTGTTGTGTCATCATATCCTATTACCTCTCCGATTTTTTTCATAATATTTATACTTACAAACATTATGAATACTAACATTAATTTATACCATAAAAGGCAACCTATGGATAACAGATCTATTTGAAATAACTTGTTTAATATCCAGACAGGTATATTCCAAACCGCGAAAGCAACGTACATTCCAATATCATATACCGCGCCTTCCGGAGCAATGCCCGTTGCTAATGCATTCGCATAAAAACTTATAGGCTTTCCATCAAACAAAGAATCCAGAAATGTAAAAGAAAATCTGGCAGTTACGGTAACATCTGCATAATACATGGTAAGGAAGCAAAAAACAAACGCTGCGATGATTGCTATTGCATCCAATCTGCAGAATTCCCCCCATCTACACCATGGCAATTTCCGGTTATAATGTGTTTTCCATAAATTCATTGATTACTGCCCTCGTTCTTCCAACTATACTTAAAAGACAATATTATAAATAAAATAAATATTCCTGCAATGCCTCCAAGAATTATACAGCTTATCTCATCCCTGAAAATTTCGATTTCTACTGTTTTCCCTGTAAATTGATACATAGGCTTTTGCTCACCCTGGTATTCATAGATACGGTAATCCGTGTTCTCCAGGCTGCTGCCAGGCAAGTAAAATTCTTCTCTTACTCCACAATCTGTATTGCCCACAGCCACATAAATGCTATGGGGAAATGGCTGAAAGAAAGTATATACAGCCATCGTTATAATTGCACCTGCCACACAAAAGAATTTTTTTCTTCTTTTCCATATTCGTTTTATATATAATCCTAAATTTATAAGTGGGATAACAGATATATTACAAGCATTGCTATCCGAACTTACCAGTCCAATCCTTTGTCTGTATATACCGGATATTTCCCGCTGTTTTTCCGTCAAAATTTCGAACAAAAACTCTCCCAGGAAAAAAAATGTTATATTTTTGAACGAAGTATTAAAGAGAAATGGCTCCGAAATACCCGCAAATAAAAAGGTTGTAATAATGGCAAGCTCTCTTCTTTTATCCAACCTGATATAGCGTCTTATAAGGAAAAAATAACCCAAAAGGAGAAATATAAATAAAACTAACCCTCCTTTCATTAATAAGTAAACATAAGAACAATCTAATGCAAAACCTATTTGGGAAACATCAGTGCCAAACAGTTTCACTCCTTCATATAAAAATACTCTTGAAGCAAGAAAACGTGTATTAAACAATTTGTTCATATAAAGATCCAAACCTCGCAATGGCATCCCCTTTTCCATTGCAAGCGGCAATCCAATAGCGAAAAGCACAGATGCCGGGAGAATACATTGTATGAAAACATTTTCTAATTTACTTCTTTTCTCCCTGATTGAAAAATAAAGAAAAACTCCTAATAAACCGATTGTCAAAATAAAACCCGTATAACTCACGGAATATAAAAAAACAACACAGTTTCCTATAAAAAGCATAAAAAGCAGTTTAAATAATTTTTTCCCTTTGTAATTTAGATTATACAAAATAAACGCCACAAGCACTGCATATGTGATTTGCAGTACATTGGGATGAGGATAGCCAAAACTCCACCGAATCATCGGCCCTAATCCCAATTTTTCATGTACCAAAGCCATCCCTCTATAAATGCCTGACATTCCTAAGAAACTTCTGCACAGGAACAAAGCACACCATACACATCCCTCAAGCAAAAAAACCCTCTTTATCGGAATATTTTTCATTCCTATTATCATAGCAGTGTAAATAAGCGCCGCCTGATCACCGGTATTTCTATATACCAAAAAACTTATTAAAATTGCTCCTCCTGTTAGCACAAATTCCAATATATTATACTTCTCACTAACAATCTTTATAAAAATGCATATTCCAGCCAACAATAAGCATATATTATAAAGCCGCATCCCTTCATATAATCCGGAACCTTTTGCTATCGTCATTATCAAAAGAAACAAGTAATAGAATATTTCATTCCATTTCAAGCAAACTTTTTCTCTTATCATAGACTCCATATAATAACAGCCCTCCAAACCCCAAAACAGATAAGAAAACGCCTATTCTTATGCCTGGCGTAGTATACCTCAATTTGATAGTATGTTCTCCTTCTTTTATTGGAATTGCCATAAACCCAACATTTGCTTTAATAATATCTGCTTTCTCACCATCTATCCATGCAGTCCAGCCTTCACTATATGGAATGCATAAAAAAAGCATGCCATCTCTGTCCGTTTCTACATAACCATCAATATTTCCCCTGTTTTCCTTCACTTTTATTGTCTGGCCGTTACTTAATTGATTTAATGCGTTTGTATCCGGATTATATAAAAATAGTTTTAAATCCTGTAATTCCAGAACATCTTCTCTGTCAAAAGAAATCTCAATCTTTTCCGGAATATTCATTTTATAATTTGCATGGACCAAATAGTCCCATATATTAATTCCATTCGTTTGACTGAATTCACAATCCAAAATATCAATTACCTTACTTCCCACCCGAATTGTATTTAAGCTTTGTTTCCTGTCTTCTGTTCCATATCTCCTGAGATTACCCAGGTACACATATATTTCTCCTTCCTTTGCCGCTTCAATAACAGGATAAATATACACTCTGCTCTTTTCATTTACATAGTAACGGTTATCTTTTTTCTCTATATTCTCATATGTGATTTCAAACGGGATTTCATAATTTTTATTGTTTATCTCCCCATAATCCGCTGAAATCCCACCCGGCTCTTCTTCCAAGACTATACTCTTAAGTACAACATCCATTTTATTAAGGGGACTCAGCTTTTCAAAATCGTTTTCCAAAATATAATCCGAGTAGAACAATCCCAACTGCCCTTCCTCATCACCTTTCACCAACTCCGGTACATATGTTTTCCCATCCCAATGATACTCTGTAAAATATCGGACTGCCATTAACTTTTCTAAAACAGTTCGACTATCCAAACCATAAAATGTCCATGTAGAACTCATTCCCGGAGAAACCATAAATTGGCTGTAAAAGTCATAAACACATTTATTACCAATACTAAAATACTCAGTAGTTCCATTATAATCTAAAATAAGTGAGGCTCCTAAAGAAAAATCCCTGACATCCAGACGATAAAATCCCTTTTCTTCCCTAATATCGTTAGTTATACTTTGCGAACTTTCCTCCTTCAATTCTTCATAAGTTTTAAATCCTGCCCGAAATCCTGATCCGCCCAAACTGACGGGGCCAAAAATCATACAAATATTCAAAAAAAGAGTCCCTACGCAATAGGCTATCCCACACATGTCCCTATCTTTTTTAATGCGCCACATGATAATCGGAAATATCGCAAAGCAGGCATAAATCACACTTCGAAATACTGACGTATAGGACAATCCCGAAGCTTTTATATGAAGAAACAACGATACACACACTATTATGAAGTATATAAATAAGCTCTTCCTCTTTATGGTTAAGGAACCGGTAAATACTTCGGCAAAGATAGAAGCTAAAATAAAGTAAAGGATAAACTGCCATCGCGATGTGCTGTACGAAAAACCATTCATGACCATTCCTGTCAAGGGAGTCACATATCCTGCCAGCCAAAATAAAGCCAACAGCTTTAACCTCCTATTATTTTTATAAAACAGAAATATACAAAATGCCAGCAAAAATGGTATTGGTATCCCAAGCCCAGCCTCAAATGCTCTCGGGATAAATAAATTTTCCAGATACTTTAAATAAGTTCCAAAACTATAGAATAATTCATTCCCCCACCCACCTGCCGCTCTGGCACTTTGCAAGTATCCCCATATAGCAGGGAAAAGTATAACACCAGCCATACATACGCCAACCATAACTTGCAAAAGTAACTTCATTCCCAATATAAGCGACTTTTGTATACTAATCTTTCCACATAAACAGCAAATCCCAAAATATATTACACCAAACATGAGTATCATATATAAGAAATAGAAGCCATTGAGCGCCTGAAAAAAAATTGCCCCTATCATAATATAAACAGATGTCTTTTTTCGGTTTGCATCAACTACCGCCTCAATTCCTGCAGCGACTAATGGCAACGTAATCATTGGGGTTAAAAACGTCCAAAACTCTAACCCCTGCACCAAAGAAAATGAAGAAAATGCGTAAAAAGAAGCTGATACTGCCAAAACCTTGTTATTAGAATATCTTTTACTTTTTCCCAAAAATAAAAAAGCAATTCCTATAAAATATATATGGATAAATATTATTATTCCATAAAAATATATGGTTGCAGTTTTAGGAATGAAAAGAAGCAGCAATGTTAAAGGATTACCAAAACCATAATAATTCAAAACCGGAATGATTCCTTCTCCCAATCCAATACTGAAGTCAAACTGTTGAAACCCACCGTGAATAAAAAAATTCTTTAGATAATCTCCTATATATTCCATCACCGGATAATATTGATTCAGTGCATCCGCTGACCATATAAAGCTGTTTCCTTTAATAGAAAAAAGCAATATAATAAAGCTTGTACATAATAGAAAAACTATAGTATACAATACTATTAAACTGTCTTTTCTTATTTTGGGATCACTTATTTTTAACAATTTCTTTCCCCACATTAATTTCCAAATTATTTACTATCCTTCATAGAGTAATCCCAATAACACCCCACCTCAACATCCTTCGCATTAGGAGGTGTTTCATTTTCGCTGGGATAGACCCAATATTCATTAAACGGTATCTTCGCAGTAGGACTTTCGAGCCATCTTCTTCCCTTAATACCAAAAAGGATCTGCGTCACACCGCCCAAATGGATTGCTTTTTTCCCGGCTTTCTTTAACTTTGCAGTCAGTGGCATACCATAAGCTCCGCAGCCAATAATAGCTATTTCAAAATCAATTTTCATTGCCTCACAATACATGTAATCAAGCGCTTCAAACCAATCCTGAAATCTTTCATCCTTTACACCCGAAATAGTTTGTACTGCTTTTAACGTTTTTAGCTCAAATTCCGGCAGAATATCTGTTCCCGGGAATATCTGTTCCCTTCGTTTATATTGAGATTGGATTGATTCTTCAAAAGGATGTATAACAAGCACTTTTTTCCCTGCCAGAGCTCTGGTCCATGGCTTTTTGGAATACCATGGTTCCAGCCAGGTCAAGTAAGTCAACTCAGCATGGGGCAGATATTCCGTAACAACAAAATCCTCCATTGGCCTATGCCAAATTGCATGTAAATCAATCTCTTTACACGAATCCAGCATCAAATCCGTAAATTTATCCGCCAGTTCCTGTTTTTCAGGGAAAAATCCTGACAAAGTTATAAGTCTTGAAAACCATTTATCCAGTCTTTCCGCATTTTCCTTCGATTCACCGCAGATTCTGTTTTTTAGAATACTGGTCATTACCGATAATTCCGTATTTCCAAAACGTGCTGCCATAAACGGTTCCCGTGAAAGCAGTGCATTATAAATGTATTCGTTTGTATTTTCTTTATGGTGAATCCATTTCCTGGCATAATAGTACATTACCGGTTCTTTTTTTAAATATTTTTCAAATATATGCTGTCTGAGAACTTTATGGAAATAAAAATTTCTGATTTTCCATCTTCGTTCATACATATTCCATTTTTTTCTTTTATCCATTCCCAATCATTCTCTTTCACATCAATTCTCTGTTAATCCGTGTGACTTTTCCGCCCTTTACTTCATAAATACTATCACAATTTTTTATTGTCGTCAGCCTATGTGCAATAATAATCAACGTTTTATTTCCTGACAAACTCTCAATAGCCTCCATTACTGCTTTTTCCGTATCATTATCCAATGCTGAAGTAGCCTCATCCAGAACCAGGACATCAGGATTATTATATAAAGCCCTGGCAATCCCAATTCTCTGTCTCTGTCCCCCGGAAAGGCGTACTCCGCTTTCCCCTATAATCGTATCCTTACCATCTTTTAGCGTATCAATAAACTCTTTAAGCTGTGCCTCTTTGATCGCCCTGTCCAACTGTGCCTCATTTATTTCTTCTTCCGTTATTCCAAAGGCAATGTTTTCTTTGATGGATGCATCCATAAGATAAATAGACTGTGGAATATATCCTATTTTCCTGTGCCACGATCTCATATTTCCTTCAATACATTTATCATCTACACAAATACTTCCCTCTGTAGGATCCAATACCCCCAAAATAATATCAGCCAATGTTGTTTTTCCGGCTCCCGATGGACCAATAAGCGCCATTGATTCATTCTTTGAAATATCAAAACTGATATTATTAAGTACATTTTCGTCCGAATCCGGATACCGGAAAGAAATGTTTCTTAAATGGATTGCATCTGTAAAATTCAGCCCATATTCATCTTCTTCCCTATTTTCCTGCATCTTCCGTTTTTCAAGCTCTTCTATTTCCTTTAAATTATTATATACGGAACTTGTAGAACCCTTCGTAAACATCAGCACACTCATATAGTTTGCAATTCTGTTAATCGAAGGCATCAGACGGAAAGCCGCAATCGCAAATACCGACAGGGTGGTAACGAAATAGGCGCTGCTGGTTCCCCTAAGAAGCTTAAAGATGATAACTAAAAGCAATGCCGAAACACATACCATTTCCATAATAGGTCTGGGAGCCACCTGTAGGAACCGGTATTTTCTGTCGTAGTCTGCACTTCTTTTATAACTATAATCAAATTCCTTCAGGAAATAATCTTCCCTCTCCAGAATCTTCGTTTCTTTAATTCCGCCAAATGACTGCTGCATCCATTTGGTTACCAGCGCAGCATATCTTCGGTTCTCATTTCCAATATGGGACAAATAATTTTTAAACCCTTTCCCAAATACATACAAAAAAAGTCCCATAATAAAGCCTACACCAATGGTTATCGTTTTATCCATGATAAACAAAAATACGCCTAATACAACACATACACACAACTCTGTTATGAGCTGCAGGACAGACAAAATCCCCTGAAACATCCTCTCTGTATCCGTATTGATATTACGCATCAACTCCGAGCTCGGATGAACACGGTGAAAGGAATAAGGCTGCTGCAGATACACGTTAAGCATCTGTGTTGCAACCTTACGTTGATTATCATAAGTAAACCGATACTGCATGTTATACATAAAGCACAGATAGAGATTCTTAACCACATAAACAGCAACAAGTACAGAAGCTACAAAAACAATAAAATAAGTTTCATTTTCAAAATGGAATATATCATAAGCAAGCTTCAAATACCAGGTCTTCTGTATGGACGAGGGATTCATCACCACATTAATAAAGGGGAGGATTGCCGTCACTCCGGCCAGTTCCAGAAAAGTACCTATGAGAATAGCCACTAACAATAACACAAGCTCCATCTTCTGTCTTCTGTCAAAAATATATCTGAATTGTTTTATCAAATCTTTCATCCTCTTATCTCCATGTGGATAAATTTTATGCGGCATCCCTTCAAAGCTCACAAAGCAGTCATTACTCGTATCGGCCCAGATCATACACATACTGATACTCATATCCTTTGCTCATCAACAATGCTCCATAAGTTCCGCCCACGCTTCCTGCCACAAGGCAATCACACTTGGCTAACAGCAAAATATTTATCAGATACTCCTTCCCCTTAATATAACGATCATGCTTTCTTTGATATACAATATCGTTTATATTTTTATTTCCGGTATCTGCACAGCGTTTTGCTCCGGTAACCTTTAATTTATCACCAAAAGCCTCCTGAAATCTCTTATATATTGCTTCATCTTCTGTAGCCAGATATATCCACTCGCATTTATATTCACGCATTACTGCCTCAGCCTTTTGTATTACCTCCTCCGGTTCCGGTTGGATCGGATGATTTTTGGGCCGGTTATTAATGTAATCTGTCCCTCTGCAGAGGACACCTAATGTTCTGCCCAAACCGAACATTTCTTTGTACATAGCATCTGTTTCTTGAGATATCTTACTGTTAACAATAAGATACCTGTTAAAAAATGCCCTCCATTCCTTACATTTTTCAGGGTTTCCCACGACATAGCTTCCCGGATGCCAATCTCCCTCTCGGATTAACCCACTGCTTAAAATTACATTTTTACTTTTGGATATATCCTCCAAAGTATACCCGCAAGGCTGCTCAAAATAAAATTCCCATGCGTTCTTTCTGCCAACCTCTTCGTCTTCTAAGTACGTATTGGCATTTCCCTGCATATCAATAACAGGAATGTATCCCCTGTCAACAGCCCGCTTTACCAGCCCCATATTAGTCATCACATAAGAAAAAAGCCCTACTTTGCAGGTAGCTCTGCGGACGACAAAGAAAGTCTTGTCTGGATTTTCTTTTCCAAACGAAACTTTCTGCTCCCTCCATTTGTATTTTATATATACATCATCCACGAAGGGAATATGCTTCAAAACCTTTTTTATATTCACCAATTTCTCCCTTTTCCTTTGAAAATCGATATACTTATTTATTTCACTTTTTTTTCGAAGGAAAGGTAGAAGTATCACAACTACAGCAGAGCATAAGCTTCTTCCTGCCGTTCTTTCTCATACTACTCCTTATTTTACGATATTCTTCAGAATTCCAAATTGCTATTATACTATTGTTCACTGCATCCCCTAACGTATATTTACCTAGAGCATCATTACAACAGAGGCTTATTTTCCCATCCGGTCTTATAACCATCATCCTATAGGGCAATAAACATTTGGTTCTTAAAGCTTTTGCATTTTTCTTATTTGGCGCCTGTCCTCCTCTAGAGGTAAGAATTTCATGCTGCAGCCTCATATGAAAAGTTACCTTTCTACCGAGTTCCTGATTTCCATTCAGATAATCATAAACTTCCTTCAGGCCTGGATTAACATTTCTATCATCGTTATAATTATCAATGTGAAGTTCATCCAGATAAGGTATTATCATCATAAATTTTTCCTTATCCAATAAACTGCCATTTGTATACAAGGAAAAATGTGCATTTGGCAATTTAGACTTGGCATATTTATGAAACTCAATAATTCTTTCATCCAAAAATGGTTCATTGTTTGAGAACAACGAAATTTTCCCTTTATAATTAACCTCAGCAAGATCCTGAATTATTTTTTGAAATAATTCTTTTGTCATTTTATGATAAACCCTCTGGGGTTCATTTGCATTTACCGGACAGAAATCACATGTCCCATTACATCTGTTTAGGGTTTCTATTTCTATTTCTTCGAATACAGGCATATCATTCAAATCATAATGCAATATTGCATTTTCAACCAGTAAGTAGTTTTTCAATTTCCGTAAAATATTTTTCAAGCGTATTTTCTTCATCTTTTTCCCTCACCAACATTAATCTATAATTACCACACATGTCAACATAATAATTAATAATACTTCTCTTAAATCAAGTTGTTAAGACAGCATCATTATATCACAATCTATAATTTAAACAACTCTTATTTACAATAACAAGTGTAAATGATCAAAAATGCAAGAACTTTCCGGCAAAACTTTTAACATCTCACATACGCTTCCCCTGTCTGTCAGCTTATGATAAACTGTCATCAATAGCATTCCCCCTTTTCATTTTTATCATCAAACCAATTTATCAATTTCTTTTCGTAAAGGTGGAATTAATATGAAAACCTATGATATTTTCAAAGAATTAGAGCAAAAGATCAGCCGATACGATGACTGGAACGAGGAAACCATCACCGATTATTTCCTGTCGCTGCTGGCGGACAGCAGCCATCGCATCAAATACCGCAAATTCACCAAGTACGCCGAAAGCTTAAATGGCGCCGATTGGGAGTGGTGGCTGTTAACAGATTTTGCCTTAATCAAGTTTTACGTACAGGCCAAAAAGATATATGACAGGCTGACAGTCCGGACAATTTCCTATAAAACAAAGAATTCTTCCCTGCTGCAGCTCGAAAAATTAATGGAAGCAAGCCGGCAGGATAACGCCCTGCCCCTTTATGCTTTTTATTCAGGCTGTCCCTTACCCACTATATGTAAGTATGCCCAGAATGAGGACTACTATAAGGCCATTTATCTGGCTTCCGCAATCGAATTACAGAAAAATATGGACAGGCTTGATGATGTGCCTTTGCTCAACCCTATGTCCTGCTTCTATAAAAATACCCCCTGCGGCGCACAGGGGCAGTTTATGTGCATTGGCTGTACCGGCTGTGAATACAGGACTGCCTGCACCTTCAATGGCCCTGATAATGCAGATGGGGAAGGCTGCAGCCTTAAATTAATAAGGCTGCTCCAGACGGTTTATTTTCAGAATATGGAAGAGGGTACAGGTACCTACGAAACATTGCCCGAACACATCATCCTGTTTCAATATGCCAATTCCCTGTTTAACAATAAGCTTATCAGCAAAAGGTTTTTTGATGAATATTCTTATGCCTTACGGGTAAAAAATATTGTGATAACGGACTACACCAGCAGGCATGGCAAGCCTCATCTTGATATGATAATCGGTACCGATAATGTGAAACTTGACCTGCAGAATATTCTGGATGTCAGGGAATTGACAGACAGCCTCGGCAAGCTGTTGAAAAAATATAGGGTGATAGGAGCCATCGGGCTATTCGGCTCCTACGCCAGGGGAGAGGCACATGCGGGAAGCGACCTTGATATCATGCTTAAATATAACCCCAAAGAAATCATAGCGAACGGTTTCCAGCCAATCCTTGCGTTTTTAAAGGAAGTCATAATGACCTTTCATAAGCCTGTCGATTTTGTTGACTATGAGGATTGTGACACACAATTCAGGGAAGAGGTTGAGGACGACATAATATGGATTAATGATGAACTATAAACGGTTATTATCATTCCCAGGCGCAGAAGCCTTTTTACGTTTTATCCATTTACTACGTTCTGCAATCTCAATATCTACCGTCCCGTCTTCTGACAGTATGGCCGCAAAGCAGTCTTTACTTCCACAAGTTTTATCGCGCACCAGCCAGTTTACATAATTTTGCAGGGAATTAAAACGTGCTCCCCGCGCGGCATTCGCCTTTACAACTGCCTCCCCGTCTAAAATAGCGCCTATGGCATGAATTTTTCCATCATAATCTGCTATCAGCGCCCCGTCAATCGAAGAAAGGCCTAAAATCAAATCTTCAACGTTATTATCCCCTTCTTTTTTTAACGCGCCAAATGGAGTTGGGGTGATGGGATAGGCTCTATTCGCATTGACTAACCTGGAAAGGACTTTTTCAATAACCTTCCTGTCCAGAAATACCACGGAAGTTCCATGGGATTGCCCTTTAAGTATTTCTATAGCATCCTGAACCGCCGTGCGGTCCGCTTCCTCAAGAAAAGAAATCTTTTCATAATATGTATTTTCCTTAACCTCAGACGGAAAATGATATTCTCCCCCCTTATAATGCAGCAGCCCGACTTTATCTTTGGTTAATTCCCAGTTCATATAACCGTTAAACCTGATCTGCAATCCTTGTTCATCAACCGCCTTGTCAATCCCAGCTATCACGGCATCTTTTTCCTGATTGCTTACAACTACCAAAGCTCTGTCTTTTCTTACCGTCTCCAGAATCTTTCGGAGGAAACGCATGTTTGTCGCGTCGAACCTCCAGTGGCTTCCATCTCCCGCTTTGAAAGCTACCTCCATATCCCTGTTCGCTTCTCTGACGAATAAAACCCTGGAATGTAAATCCCTCTGCTCGTACTTCTGCGCAGAAAGAACGGTAATCAGGCTGCTCCCCGGCAGCCGCTCTTTATTAAAAACGGTACGTACATATTGCCGCATAACAGATTCCCTGTCCTCTATTTGGGAAAACAAATATTCCTCAATCATGTTTTCCCCCTGCCATTCATCAAGCATAAGCAAATCGTGTAATTGTCCCCTTACCTTATCCATAAGTATTTGGGTTAATCCGCGCATCCATTCAGCTTCTTCCGCCCCGACAGCAATCCAGTACAAATCCTTATAGGTTCCGCATCCGTCCATTTCCGGCCTGGAATCTTTTTTTCTTACTTCATAAAAGGTATATAAAATGCCGCCTAAGCCCGCGCCTTTAAGTGCGTGCCGGCCGTCGGCCGTCGTATCTATTCTGCTTTTTTGATCATTAAAAGCTGACTGAATCTGATGTGTCCGCCTCTTTTCCTTTCCATACCCCAGCCACTTGGACCCCTCTTCCTCCGAAAGTGACATAATCCCATCCTGGTCTGCGGATATTCTCGTAAGCAAATAAACCGACACCTTACTCTTCAATTCCTGAAAAGCTTTGATAATTCTTCTTTCAAGCTCTTCAACAAAGTCCTGCTCGCTCCCCGCCGCCTTCATCCTTATCCCTCCTGCAATGCCGCCAACTCAGCCTTTAAAGCTTTAAGGCTTGTACGTAATTCTTGATCCATGTTTTTTCTGTAGGCATCGATATATATTTGTATTTGGGAAATGACTATTTCTATATTTTCTTCTTTGCAAACGGCGAATATGTTAACCAGCTCTTTCTGTTTTCTGCTTGCGCCGTCTTTTTTTATTGCTTTTTCATAGTCCTGGCGGCAGCGTACCAGATATTTGGCTATTTCTATAAGCGCTGCCGAATTTTGGAACGAATCCCATTCATCATCACCGGCTCTGTCCTCCATTGCTTCATCGCTGAAATAAACACGAAGGCCCCAATCCAATTCGACTGCCAGCTTATAGTTTTCTTCTCCACCCTCTGCGAAGGCCGTTAAATCGCCGCTCTTCCATGTTGCGCTGCAGCCATCCTGCCCATACATCATGCTATAGCTGATTAACAGGATTCTTAAGAGGTCATCGCTTTCAATAATGCTTTCGGCGTTCATTCCCTGATCGGCCGCGCTCTTCAGGAATGCCCAAAGATAGTCCTTTATAGACAAGTTCAGCAAAAGGACGGCCCCCAGATCGGCAAAGCATTCTTTAAACAAATACACCATTTTATCAACGACAGAGTATACCGATATTCTTTCTCTATTCCATTCTGAGAAATTGACAAAATTCATTTTGCATTCATCTATTATGTACTTCAGTTTTTCAGCCTTGCTTCTGGCATTCTCCGATGTCTCCCCCCTACCTAACTGATATAGCTCTTCTCTTTGTACCGGGTACAAAAACAAGCGTTCATCCCAACAGATTAAGTTCATATGCTCCGGAAGCAGATGAACAAGCATTCTGGTATAATCCGAATACTTATTAAGATATTTCTTCCACCATTCTTTTTTATCTTCATCCATTTTAGTAAACCGTTTTTCTATAAAACGGTTTTCCCTCTCAAGAGGCATAAGCCGGAGCAATTGTTTCTTAACCTCCCTTTCAAGGGAACTCCAATATTCATCCCCTGCGATATAGCCAAAATGCTCTTCCTCCTCCGCTATCCCCTTTGCCGCCGTTTCCTGTCTTAAAGACTGTCTTAAATACCGCACAAAGACCTTAGCAAGCATAATATTCATACACTCCAGGCGATAGTCCCTTTTTCTGATTCCCCTTCCGACAAAATGGGAAATTTCATGGCTCAGCATAATCATCATCAGTTTCGGATCAAAGACCTGTTTTTCGGGAATATCAACCAGAAACAACCTCAGGGCATCAGATACGGAATGATATATTTCCCTTACCTGCATGTTGTCAACAACACCCGGACATGCCAAAAATTCATACTGGCGCTTTACTCTGTCCTCGTTCAGAGTATTCAGCAGTTTTTTCAGCTCTGCAATCACTGCATTATAGAAGGCATTCATTTTGACCGGCGTGTCATATATACGTATATTAAAATCCGGAACCTCTGTAAACTGGCGGTCCGAATGTACCGAATTTTGCGTATACAGATTAAAGCCCTCCAAAAACTCATAAAAGCCTGCATACTTGCTGATCTCATATTGACCCGCCTCTTCAATAAGACGGATTAATATTTCCATCGGCTTAATAGAGGATATAAAGGTATAGTCGTCAAACTGTGCCTTCTCATATTTCTCCAGGGAATTGAGTATAGAGAGCAGTCCCTTTTTTACAGCCTGGCAGCTTCCATTCTCCGACACACTGAAAAAATCTTCTCTGCTTATTTTTTTACGAAGCATTTCACTTAAGGTTTCGCTATTTATAGCTTTACATCTACGGGAAGTATCTTTCCGCTCTGAAGAAGCTTCTCCCAAAATTGTTGTAACACCGATAATATGGCTACGGTATTCCTGGCTGGAGTGGTTCAATAATCCCTCCTGATCCGCATAAAACAAAAGAAAATCATTCCATGGAATATCCTTTAGGATAATAACCTCATCATTGCAGCCTAAAACCGACCTTTTGTCTGTTTTACCAGGAAATTTTTTCTTGATATCATTATAAATCTTTTCGATACTTCCGGGATATTTTTCTATGACATGTATATGGACCGTATTTATGATACCTCTGATTTTTGCAGCCTTTTTTACATCGTTAAGCACTTCTTTGCGGACGGAGCATATGGAATAGCTGTAACGCAGCTGCCATCCCATCTTTTGAAGGACTGTATCCTTAAGCCCTGTGTGGAATCCATCAATGGTTTTGGCTCCCCTTTCGTATTCTCTGCATTTGAGGACCAACAGCAAATCGCTGGTATCCAAAGTCAGATAGGATATTGCCTGCATACTGTCATCAGACAATTCCACCTCCAGCGCCCGCCGTCCTTCCCAAAGCTCCGTCAGCTTCTTCCCCCTCTGGGCGTCCTGAATCAAAACTATGAAAAGGAAGGGATATTCCATATCATTATTGTGTTCCCAAAAGTTACTCTCCCTTACATCGGTATCCTCATCACACCGGAACCCAAAAATAGTTTGCTCTGAATAGCTTCCGTTAAGCTTCCTTTTTTGCTGTACGGTGTAATTCCACAGTTCCTCAAAACCCGTCTTACCACTCGCAAAAAGATTCTCTCCCACATTTAGTCCATCAAAATAGCCGAACGAAAGGTAATCCCATTCACGCGCCTCTTCTCCTGGCGGCAGGAAATCACTGAATAATGTAAATGGCCTGCATATATTTTTCATCTTTAAATTTCCTCATTTCCTCTAAAAGAAAAGAGTGACAAAGCCACTCCCGCATAAAAAAGATTTATCTTTACTTCTGCCATTCTTACTTGAAACCCATTATACCGGCAAAAAAGCCCACTGTATACAGTGGACTTTTTTTAAAATATAGATTTGGTAAACTTGATGTCATCTGTCCGCATCTTATCTTGTTCATTTAATGAAGTTTGTTTTTTCTTCTGTTGCAATTTATTTTTATTAAGCGGCTGCAAAAAAGTACTGGGTTCTTGTGGTTTCATCATCGCGCCTAATATTTGTGCTTCATCAAATGGTACACCAATCTTCTCTGTTGAAAATGATGTCATATTGCACTTCACCTCGATTTGTCTTATTGAAAAAGACACTTTTGTCAAAAGCAGTAATGTAATTATACAACACGTTTAACGTTATTGCAAGTCTTTTTCTGTCAATTTTCCTCAATTTTATCCATTTTTACTATTTTTTATAAAATTGGTGACTGGAATTCATTCTCTTCCGTCCCCGCCAACATCTATGAATTTATTCTCCTCCAGCCGGTACCTGCCGCGCTTGAACAGCTTATGCTTAATCACCCACCAGCCGGGTACCCAGATATACTTATGCATCGCCGGAGATGCGCTGCCAATCATCCAGCAGTTCCTGTCACAGTTCCTGGCGCATTCCCTCACCTTTTCCGCCTGCGGGGAATTCCAGAGTTCCTCCCAGGATTGCTCCCGAAGATTTCCCATAACCGCCTTTTGAGCCATGCCGTTACAGGGAATCACATCACAAAACGGATCGATAAAGAAGGCGTTTCTGGACATATCGCAGGGCAGGAGCCTTTTGTTTCCATAAATATAATTAATCAGGCCATGGTTAAAGTAGGCCCGGAACCATTTCTTAGGCGACCTGCTCTTTAAAAGCTCATTAATCAGCTTTTCAAAATTACGTGATACCTTCAGCTTGTCGTCGATTTTGTTGTCTGTTTTCCGAAAGTAGAACGAGTTGTGCAGTGTCGCTGTTGCAAACTCCATACCCAACTCATTGGAAATGTCGTACAAAGGGAGCAGATCCTCACAGTTCATGTCCTGGACGGTCATGCCAAAGCCCACATCCGGATGTCCCATCTCCACCAGCTTCTTTAATGTGCCATAGCCTCTGTTAAAGCCGTCCGGTATCCCCCGGATGGCGTCGTTCGTCTCCTGAAGCCCTTCGATACTGATCCGGATCCCTACCTTGGGAAACTCCTTGCATAGCGCCAGTATGCGATCTGTAAAATATCCGTTTGTGGATATAACAATTCTGTCAGACTTCTTATAAAGTTCTCTGACAATTTCCGGGATATCCTTCCTAATAAAAGGCTCGCCGCCCGTTATATTCGTAAACGCCATCTCCGGAAGCTTCCTGATATCCTCCAGGGTTATCTCCTCCTCCGGCTTTGTGGGATCCCGGAAACAATCACACATATTACAATGGGCATTACATCTGTAAGTGACAATTACCGTCCCATAAAGGGTTCTTTTTGCCATGTATTTTCCTCTCTTCCTCTTCTGTCAGATCCTGACAGCTTCCAATATTCGTTATCGTTTATTCAAAAGCTATGCGTAGCCAGTATCAATGGGTCCGGGGCGCAGGTAATCTTGTCAGGGTTTTGGTTTAAATACGCCCCCCAGAAACCGAAGGTACTCTCGGTGAATATATTATGCCTGCACTCGGCCATAAGCTGCATGTCCCGGAAGCTGTCTCCGCCTTTATTCCAGTCCACGAAATACACCTTATCCTTCCTGAAATCAAGGCCGAAAACCTTCTCATTTTCTTCACACCAGCCCACACTGTTTTCATCCGTGAAAAAAATAAAAACAGGATTCGTTACATGCTTTTTTATATATTTTACAGAACGTTTAAAAAAACCGAACCGGTAGCAGTAGCCATTTAAAAACAGGAGATCACTCCTGCGGGCATGGATAGATACGGAATTGCAGTTATGGATCAAATCCAGCATCTTCCGGTTTTTCTCATCGCGGATCTCCGGGAAACGGAAGGCCTCCCTTATCTTATCATCAATCCTTTCAATTCCAAAGCCTTTGTACTTAAAGGCAAAGGAATGCCCTATATATACATCCTGAGGATATCTGCGGAAAACATCATACCGGCTGTTAGCCTGTTTTATCAATCTTTTCTCCATAAGCTTTCGCATATGTCTTTTTATATGATACCCCATTCTGGTCTGAAAAAACCTCGTGAGAAAAAGACGTATGCGTTTTTTTAGTGTCGGTGTCTCTTGTCCGGCCGGGACCTGTCTTTTTCTTAAATTAGTGAGTGAAATCCCTTCTTCCCTCAGCACCTGGGTTATGTAGGGCGCATAATTCCAGTTTTCTTTCCAAAACTCACTGTCTTCCACCCTCTTCAATATGCGGTTCCATGTCGCCTTGTCAAACAACTGCTTTATATTGGGCGGATTGATGCCGAATATCCGTTCCAGCTCATAGCCGTTCCATATGGAAAACATTCCTTCCCTTTGGGGAAGCTCATAAATTAGATTTTCCAGATAACAGTCTTCTCCGGGGTTCTCCCGGCAGATTGCCATATACTCTGCATAGTCCAGCATCTGATTACCAAGGCCGGAATCCATGTGTACTACTCGCATTTTTACTCCTATCCGCGTACTGTCATATATAAATTAGTCCTGCTGCCCAAACTTATTATGTGTAATAATCCTCATTGGATTTCCCACCACCGTACTATTGTCCGGCACGTCCTTATTCACAACAGCTCCCGCTCCTATTTTAACATTATTTCCAATCTGAATTCCTCCAAAAATAACTGCATTGGCATAGATATCCACATTATCCCCTAGAACAGGCTGTATACGCTGGCCCCTTTCCTGTCCTTTTCCGATCGTCACCCCATTGCGTATTGTCAGATTTTTTCCCGCTGAAAAAGGACGAACCACACAGTAATTATGGTCAACCCTTAGCCCTCCTTCTATTTCACCGCCTATTATCTCAATCGTAGGAACCGGTTTCAGGAAGATTCTGCATATCGCTTTTAAAAATCTTTTTTCCCGGATACGGAAATAAAAAATGTTTCGGAACGGTCTGCAGGTCAGCAGGCAGTAATTCAACATGCAAATACTGACCTGAGTATAAGGCATGTCCGGCAGGTAACGTTCCAGATCCTTACTAATTTTGTCCCGCTGAGGGCTTCTTATATAAAGCAAATCGGCAATCCAGGTTCTCCATCCCATTAACACTGTCAGCATACGTTCCTTTTTCATTTTTTCTTTTCCCGTTCCCAGCTTTCTATCGCTTCTTTGTAGCCTTCAATGAATTTATCCACAAGGCTGTCCCACAAATAATGCCGTTCAATTAAATCATGGGCTTTTAAGCTCATTTCTTGATACAGCTGCGTGTTCTTCATCAACATAGTAATTTTTTCGTTCCAGGCATCTGTATCAAATTCCTTCATAATATAGCCGGCCGGCCCGTCCTTAAGCAATACGCTGGCCCCGCCATTAGAAGTGCTGATAACAGGTAACCCAAAATACAAAGCCTCCAATAATACCATTCCGAAGATCTCATAATTACTTGTAAATACAAACAGATTCACTCTTTTATAAATAACCGCAAGTTCTTTTTGCGTAGCTTTCTGCAGATACAGAATCTGTCCTTTTTTTATCAAAGGGTCAATCCGATTCAGGAAAGCCCTCAGATATTCCGGTTCTCCATCCCCTACAATCACCAATTGTATATTATCACTCTTTTTCAGAAGTTTTTCAAATAATTCAACAAGGAAATATATGTTCCTGCGCTCTTCTATTTTCCCCACGTATAAAAGACGAAATTTTGTCCTGTCCTCTTTTATACTGCAGGCCGGCATTTCCTCCTCCTGCAGACTGAAATTATCCGCATCCACTCCAACACCAACTGTATGGACTCTGCTAAATCCCTTTGTCAACAGAAAATCACGGGCAAGCTCACTTTTTGCAAGCGCCACAACCTGATCATGCTTCCTCCAGGGAAGAAATAAAGTGTCAAACACTCTGCATTTTAAATTATAGCCCTTTGCATATTCATGATAATAAGGCCCGTGGTAAATCACCGTCGGTTTTTTCATTCGTGTATAAAGCATCCAACTGAAGATCTGATCATATTCATGGACCTGTATTACATCATATTTTTTCCGAAGCTTATACACAGAAGGCATAAATCCATTTTTAAAAAACCCAAAGCCTTTCAGCCAATATACCGTAAATCCATATTCCCTTCCATCCTTCGTAAATGTAAAACACTCTTCTCTGTCGTCGTTTCTTCCATTATAGAATACTACACCGCACTCTATCCCCTTATACGCCAACGCCTTTGCCAGGCCAATTTCCTGAACATTATAGGCATTGAGGTTCAATATATTGGGAAACGTCCGGACGATTAATATTTTCATATGGCTTCACCCTTTTATCCTAAGAATTTTATGTTTTACCTTCCGCATAAAACGAAAAAAGTCCACACCAAAAAGCTTTAGAAGAAGCTTCTTAGTCTTCACCGGAATTTCTTCCCGCACCGTTCTCCAGGAAGCTGTGTAATGGTGGACAAGAACTGTTTTTTCGGTAATTGTGTATATCATATCATACACATTATACCCGCCGAATATTTCATTCGGAAATATTCTCATTCCGTTCCCGATTTCCTGATATTCTCCATTAAACACAAGTCCGAATTTAGCCGTTTCCTGCGCAAAGATAATAGGGTTTGGCGTCAGCTTCATGGAGCCGTCCTCATTATAAAAGCTGATATGATCATAGTAGTCCAATATTTCCTTAACGGCCGGGTTTTCCCTTTCTGCGGCAAAAAAACCCGTCATCAAAGATTCCGGACGCTCAAAGGCGATTACAAACCTTGCACCCGCCAGCTTGTCCGAAAAATCAGACCTCACTTCAATATCCGTGTCGAAGTAAATACCGCCAAAATGATAAATCACATATACCCTTACATAATCGCTTACAAAGGCATATTTACCCGCCTCATAGGCTTCTTTTGCAAATGGATGGGCTTCCAGGTCAAAATTTATTTCATTCCACTCTATAATCTCATATTCAGGCAGATACCGTTTCCAGGTTGCAATACACTTTTGGATAAATTTCGATTTTTCTTTGCCGCCAAACCAACTGTAATGGATCTTTTTGGGGATGTATTCTTCCATTTGATCAGTCCCTCCCCTGGTACAGAAACAAAAGCTTCTCGCAATATGCTTCTACCGTATCAAATCGTTTTGCACCACAATTTTCTGAATATTCTGATAATTTCTTTTTTTCACCCCAAAGTTTCTGGATTTTATTGCATAAATCGGTCTCGTCGCCGCTGTGAAAGAGTTCTCCAGTCACTCCCTGCTCTATCAATTCTGGTATTCCTCCTATATCAGCCCCCAGTACAGGGGTTTTACAGGCAATGGATTCCATTACAGAAAAAGGACAATTTTCGTAACACTCCGATGGTATTATCGTAAATTGAGCCTTCCTAATCGTGTCGAACAATTTATTTCCTTTTAAAAATCCCCTGTTTTCAATATTACTGCATGAATTAACCTCACCCGCCAAGGGACCATCTCCCGCAAAAACAAACGGTATCCGGTCATTTTTCTTGCATGCCTTCAGCAAAGTCCCAATTCCTTTTTCTACCGAATATCTGCCAAAATAAAGAATATAATTTTCTTTTTCCCATATATCGCCTTTTACTGCTTCCATATTAATAAAATTCGGCATTACCACGAGCTTCTCTCTAAGCGCTGATTCCGTCTGCAGTCTGCATTTCATAAAAATACTGGGGCAGATGATTTTATCGATATAACCATACGTACGGAGTCTTTTATACAGCCATCCTTCCATTGCCCCCAGCAAACTTTTACTTCTGGATCCATGAATACAGCGGTCCTTCACGCAATTTCCAAGTCCGCTTTCCATACATTTTGTACAAGCCTCTCCAGATATGGGATTCTGCATCAAATGATTGGGGCATACAAGCTGGCTGTCATGCGCCGTATAAATAATTGTAATTTTTTTACCGTGCTTTTTTTCATATGCTTTAATCGCATAAATAACAGAAGGCGTTAGCTGAAAATTAAAATTATTCAAATGCACCGCATCCGGCCCGAAATCCTCAAGAACCCTCCGCAGCTTCTTCCTCGCTTCCACAGAATAAATGATCCGGAACGGATAAAGAAGCTTCTGCAGCTTCCCGCTGTGGAAATCCATATCGGAGGTATAGCTTTCCGCATGATTTCCCACAATCCGTCCCTCATGCTCCATTCCGAAATACTGGACCTCATGCCCCATCCGTTCAAGCTGCTTTCCTATTTCGAAAATATAGGTTTCCGAGCCGCCGTTGGGGTATAGAAATTTATTGATTATTAATACCTTCATATTCTCCTCTTCCGCAGCCGCGGTATATTTCCAGAGTCTCCTCCACTACCCTGTCCCAATTATATTTTTCACAGATGTAATCCTGGCTTGTTTCCTTATATTTCAGCACGGTCTCCGGGGAAGCGAGCAGATGCTGCAGTTTTTCTTTCAGGTCCGCCGTATCCGCCTTACGGAAGGTTACCGCATGTCCCTCCACCACCTCCGTATTTTCTTCGATGTCGCTGACCAGACAGCAATTCCCATAGCTCATAGCCTCCAGCAGGCTCAGGGCCATTCCCTCCACATCGCTTGGCAGAACAAACAAATAGGCATTAGAATATAGCTCCTCCAGGCATTGCCCATGCACGAAATCCGTCATGATAATCCGGGAATCCCTGGCCGCCATGCTCCTTATCTGATCCATGTATTCGTGGCTGTGGCTGCTCCCTCCGGCGATTACCAGTTTTTTATCCGTTTTGATTTGGCTGAATGCCTCTATCAGATAATGGAGTCCTTTCTCCGGGACAATACGGGCCAGGAATAAGATATAGCCATCTTTTTCCAATCCGAAGGCTTGCTTAATCAGGTCCGCCGGTTTAAGCTCCGGCCGGTTAATCCCATTGGGGATAAATATCGTTTCCCTTTGATATACCTCCCTGAAATAATCCTGCATGTTTTTAGAAAGCACGATGACCGCGTCCGCATGCCTCGCCGCTGTTTTCTCTCCGGCTTTCAGAACCTTTGATGCAAAATTCCCCCACTTTGAGCGCTGCCAGTCTAACCCGTGGATTGTCGCCACGACATGCTTTCCGAATAGTTTGGGTATCAGAATCATCGTACAGGGTCCTTCGGCATGGAAATGCATCATGTCATATCGGCCGAACAAAGCTCTGACTGTCGCCAGAAAAGAATACACAATGGCATTCAATGCGCTGCTTTTGGGGGTAGGTATCGTAATCAGCCTTATGCCGTTATAATACTTTCCCCGCCTCTGGTCAAACCGCTTTCCTGCTGTGTGCCTGCCATACCGGTTATAGGCGTCCACCTCACATCCTTGCTTCACCATCCTGGTAGACAGCTCGTCCACCACGATTTCCACGCCGCCCTCCCTGGAAGGTATTCTTTTATGTCCAATCATCGCGATCCGGTAAGGCTTCCCCTTTTTCCTCACGCTGTCAAAAGGCCGTTCCTGTGTTTTCTTATCCATAGTATTACCCAGAACGTCAATTCCTTTCTTCCTCCGCAACCTTTCCTTACACAAATAAAAAACAAAAGAAAAATTCGTATCCAGGTATCTTCCCAAAAGCCTCCTGGGATCCTGTCCAATCCGATACAGCCATTCCATGCACCATTCCTGCATCCATTTCGGTGCCCTTTTAATCGTCCCTGCATGGAAGTCAAATCCGGCACCGACACCAAGCATGACGCCGCATACTTTACCATCATGGGCCTCCATCCATTTTTCCTGTTTGGGAGCTCCGAGGCCTACCCAGACAAAGTCAGGCTTTGAACTGTTTATTTTATCTGTTACCTGCCCGTCCTCTTCTTCCGTCAGCGGCCGGAAAGGAGGAGAATACATACCCACAATATTCAGACCCGGATATTCCTTTGACAGCCTGCTACTCAGAGCTTCCAGGGTTTCCGGCCTGCTTCCGTAAAAATAATGCCGGTAGCCCTTTTTGGCGGATATTCGGAAAAGCTCAGGCATCAAATCCGGTCCCGGCACCCGTTCGGCTTCTTTAAACCCGGCTTTTCTTTGTACAATGGATAAAGGTTTCCCGTCCGGGATATTCATAGCTGCTCTGTTCTGTATCCTTCGGTATTCGGGATCCCGGTAGGCTGTAACTGTTGTGTGGACATTTGACACACATACATAATGCCCTCTGAGCTCCTCCAGATGCATTGTGATATAATCAACCGTTTTATCCATATCCGTAACATTAATTTGAGTTCCCAGAATACTGGAATACTGCAATTTATCTGTCATTTATTTCTTTCCCCTTTTTTCGGAAACGTCAATGATTTTATTTCTGAAGATGTCATATAAATATTGAAATTCTTCTGTTTTATAAAAAAACAAGAAGAATATCCCGTTAAAAATAATGGTAACAAGGATTCCCAAAGCCACCATTGAAACCAGGGTAACACTTCTTAAAATTACTATTTTGATCAGATAACACAATAGTAATGCTGCAACAGAAACACCCATATATTTACAGGTATCCACAAAATACTCACCTGCACTTTTTTCAAAGCAAACCTTATATATTATAATAGGTCGGAATATATTAGCAATGAGACCGGAAACTATTGTTCCTATATAAATTCCCACAAGCCCCATATTCCGGACCAAAGCCACCGAAATCACAAGATTAACCGCTCCCTGTATCAATGGCAGAAGCTTATCCTGCTCAAAAACACCTGCCGCCGTTTTATAATTGGAAAGCACCACCCTTTCCCCTTTAAAATAATAATCGATTAAAATGGCGCCGATAACGGTGCCGGACAGCGCAAAATTTTCTCCAAAAATATATGTGACCAGCGGAGTTAAAAGCATATAAAAGCCAACTGCGGAAAATCCATAGATCCAGGAAGCAAAAAAACGGTAGACCCGGAACATACTGTATTGTTTCTCTTTTGATTCCGTCGCAATCAAATTACCAAAGCTTGAAATGACCGAATTGAAAATAATGTTCACAAAATTGGAAATCAAATTGATTATCTTATTGTAATTATCTACAAATCCGGACATAGTGACATTGATAAATCCGGTTATGATAATGGAATCCGTCTGGAGCCGGGCGGCGTCCCCTACCTTATGGCAGACCAGTGCGCCTGTCTTTTTCTTTATTTCCCTTGTTTCCTCTTTTGACAACTTACGTATATTCTTTTCCTTTAAATAAGGATATTTTCTATTTAAATAAGCGTTGGCGAACACCTTCTGCAGCAGTTCAATAGCGGCTGAGCTTAATAAATAAAGATAAAAGTCAGAAACCGCAAGCAAAACGCCCATCTGTACCAATACGGTAACTATCTTTGTTATTGTAAGAATATTGGACTGAATATAATTCTTCTGTTCTGCATTCGGCAGGCTGTACTTGTAAGCTACAAAATAGGAGCTGACCGTATTAAAAAGGAATATGAGATAAAAATTAACCAGCTCCCGGCTGTTGTCTATTCCCACCGGATCCTTGATAAGGACGGGTAGGAATGGAACCAAAGCCAAACCGGCCACAGCTACAATAATTGCAATAATCCTATATGCCTTCTTATAAAATTGCATATAGGATTTGACAGTTTCCTTATCCCCTTTTGCCACAGGCGCATACAGGCTGAAATTAATAGCAGTCCCGATGCCAAGCTCCGCTAAAGACAGCACCGACAGGATACTGGTATATGTGCTGTTTACTCCAAGTAATGTAGTTCCCAGACGTATGATAAATATCTTTTGTAGTAAAATACCAAGAACACCTGTAGCCATATTACTAATATAACCAAACAGAATATTTCTGGCCGCATATTTCACTCGTCCCATCTTATACTTCTCTCTATATAATCAGATTTTTTCATCCTCACTTTTGCACAAAGCTATTTTACCATAAAAACGAACCCACTTCAACATAGGAGGTATGTCTTAAAAATTTACTAATAACATTGTTCTATATTATTATTTGCATATACTATAATTAATATATCAAAAAATAAACTATGTCATGTTATGACAGAATGTGAGGAAAAATGAATCATAAAAAAAGTATATCTATATTATTGTCACTTATTTTGCTCGTCATAATTCCTTTAAGCGGATGTAATATAACTAAATCTACTACGGACGGCCCAAAGACTTCCGTCGAGTATGAAGCACAAATCAAACAGCTTCAGGAAGAAATTAACGATCTGAAAAAAGAACTGGCTCAATATGTCCACATCAATGAATCCGAAAGCACTCCCGCTGTCGAAACCATATCAGCCGAAGAATCCTCTGCTGCCGAAGATGAATCTGGTTCTCATGAACCCACAGAAGAGAAAAAACAAGTTGTTGTTTTCGGAGATAGTATTTGGGATAGCGCTAGGGATGAAACCGGCATCGCCTATTTACTTTCTCAATACATGAATGCGGATGTATATAATTGCGCAATCGGTGGTACCCGTGCCACATTAAAAGATGGTGAATCTCCGGATAATTTCGAAAATTGGGACTCTACCTCTCTTTCTGGATTAGTTAATGTTGCCATAGGAACCGTTGATCCGGAAATTTTTCTTGAAGGATATGTTGCCGGCGGTATCATAAGAAACATCGATTTCTCCAAAACAGACTATTTTGTCATCTCTTATGGCTTAAATGATTACTTTTCCGGTGCACCGATTAATGCAGACGGTGGTTCTTCATGGGATGCGCATGGTTACGGCGGAGCCTTACGCTTTGCAATCAACCGACTGAATACAAAGTTTCCGGATGCACAGATTTTATTGATATCACCCACATACTGTCAGTTTTTAAAAGATGGTGTGATGTATACAGACAGTAACATGAGAGATTTCGGCCAGGGATCCTTGACACAGTATGCAAATGCTTGTCGTAACGTTGCTGAAACGCAGAATACTCTGTATATAGACGCATATTCAACCATGGGAATAAATAATTATACCGCTGAAGATTATCTGGATGATGGAATCCACCTGACAGCTAAAGGACGTGACTTATATGCAAAAGCAGTTTCGAGCTGTCTGAAATATGGAAAACCCGGCCAAGTATCCGGAAATTCTATTTATTATTAAATCTCAATAGAAATGTAAACAGGCGGAAAAGCTAATCTAATTGTTCTTCCGCCTGCGCAAATATTAAAGCGCCTCAATCCAAATCATTTTTTATCAGTCGCTTTTCATTATAATATAAGTATCTCTTTTATATATTCCCCATATTACAAAACATAATACTGAGCAAATCATACCTATAAACAAATCGTAATTTTTATAAAGAAAAATAATTTTATTTTCACCTTTTTTAAGAGGAATTGACATCATTCCATTTGTTTCCAAAATTTCCACTTTGCTTCCATTCACATACGCCGTAAATCCTCTGTCATAAGGCACACTAAAAAAAGCGTATTTTTCCTTGTTCACTGTAATTGTACTCTGAAAGCCATTATAATTCTTTATAAGCTCACCTGATGCCTCTGCGCACCGCTCCTTTACTAAAGTGTCCTCATCCTGAACAGATAGTTCGCCCGCTTTCTTCCAATCATATTTTTCCATAATCCCAGCCAAAGCCGTTTCTTTATCATCCGGGATAATAATACATTTTAACATTGCAATCCCACGTATTTCTTTGGGAAGTCTTTTATAATCCATCTCTGTCATATAACTTTCATACGCACTTCCAATGGGTACGGCAGAATCCTTTTCATACAAATAATACGTCTTCTCAGGACAAGTTACTGTTTGTAAACATTTTTTACCTTTTTCTATTTGGTCAGAAATATAATACTTTCCGCCAACAAGTGCCCTGATCCCTTCCGGTCCTTTTGGCGTGAATACAGGACGGGAAAGCCCAAGTGCCTCATAAAATTCATATACCGATCCATTGACCATGGACGTAAAAGAACCCGTTCCAGGTAAGGAGGCTGTCATTAAAAGGGTATTATCATCACTTGCGATCCGATAACGGTTATCCGGCAGTTTTAAGTCCTGAAAAGCCATAATCCTATCATAATATTCCTGAGGCGTACGATCGGAAATTTGTTGATAAAGCTCTGCTGTATATCCTGTTGTAAAAATACTGAAGCCGACAATTCCTATTAACATACAAGTGTAAAAACCTTTACCATTTTTGCACATAAAGGCAATGATACATGTTAACAACACTCCTGCGATTCCTGCCATTGACCAAATAAAAAAGGGCACGGGCTGAAAAATCAACTGAAATTTATTTTTAGACCACCAATAAAATCCAACTGTTATTAAAATCATAAAGGATCCAATTATAAAAGAAACCTTTACTATCGGATATTGCGCCTTATCTTCCATCACAAGAGCTGATGCAAGGCTCATCAATAAAATCAACATAAAAAGCCATCTATGATAATTCGTATCAGAAAACATTCCAAAGATACTGTTCAAAACAGGTATTCCTGTAGCTATCATACATATAACAAGAATTCGTGTAATCCAGCTTTTCCTGTTTTTCAAAATAAAACATAATACCATTATCAGCCCAATCATTGGCAGATATGCCGACCACGATGACCAGTCATATTCTTTAATACATGATTGTGAGCACATCAATTCTCCAGGAAAAAGCAATGTCCGGATAACTTGTAAAAAGTCACGGTTTCCGGAATAAAACCAATGTGTCTTGGGAAGTATCCGGGTAATCCTGGGATTCTGCATAGTAAAAAGTACAGAAGGAAGGAACAAAACACCCGCCATTCCAACCCCAAGAATTCCTTCTATAAAAAAATATCCTATCAACTTTCTTTTTTTCCAAAAATTTATACCTTCTCTACATAGAAAATAGAGTATAAGAAATATAACCTCTTGTATAAAAAAATAGTAATTGACAAAAGCATTTATACATACCGCCAGGGCTAGCCAGCCCCTTTTTCCTTCTTTTACCAGCTTTTCATAACCAATCAACATTAATGGGAAAAATGCTACTGCATCATGAAAATGATGAAATATAAGGTTAACACATTGAAAACCTGAAAATGCATACAAAACAGATCCTAAAACCGCATACTTTTTACTTGTAAACATTTTGATATAACCATATGATAACGCACCTGCAACAGCATATTTCATCATATATAACCAACCGACAAGATACGGGTATAATTTAGCAGGAAAAAGAAAAGAAAGCCAGGCAAATGGACTTCCCAACACATAGAACCCTAATGCCCCTACGAAACTGGATCCTAAATCAATACTCCAATTCCAGAGAAAGCTACCATTCTTCAGGGAATTATTTGCTAACATATGAAATGGTATCTGTTGTTCATTAAAATCATTCGCTAATGTAAAGATCCCGTCTCCCTTTAAAACCATTCCTAAAAAACTAACCATTGCAATGAGAAAATTGATAATAAATACCTGCATATATCCGGTATCAATAAACTTACTTACAATAGCTTTTTTTGAAAATATCTGCTTCATCTTTTCCCTCTTCTAAGCAATCGTGTTCTTCGGTAAATACAATACCGCATTTACCGAAGAAACTTTCCATACCCATTTTAACGAAACATTTCATACAAGTCTGTACCATTACATTGAAACTTCATTCATATTATTCCAAATATTTTATCCGCTATATATTCTCAGACTATTCTGCCATCTCCATCAATTATCACCCAATTTTCCCACAATTCATGCATCATCTGCGGATTTATTTCCTGGCTGTTTTTATGCTTGGCCGGCCTTATTACAATCTTCCCTTCTGTTTTATTCAGCCTGGCCCCCCAGAAGCTGAATGTGCTGTTCGCGCATATATTATGCCTGCAGCAGCTCATAAGTTCCATATCATAAAAGCTGTCGGAATCCTTATTCCAGTCAACTACAGTATACTCAGCTCCCGTATAATTAGCGCGCAAATACGCCGTATCATCGGAAAACAAATAAAAATGCGGATCCGGTACATGATCTCTCATATATTTTTCAGCCGCCTTATAATAATCCCCGGTACAAATCCCTCCAAACATAGCCGCATTCTCAGGATCCAGATAATCCCCCCGCCTGATATGAATACTGACTGAATTTTCTGTCTCCATTTGTTTTTTAGTCTTTATATTCAGAATATTCTGCGAATTAGGGAAACATATTTTTTCCCGAAGCAGAGGCATAATATCATGGTAATATTTTTCACAAGCCCAATGCCCTTCCAAATAGGCATCCGTCTTCTCAAAAATTTCCGGATGATAGATACCGCTTTCATAGAAGTGCTTGTTTTTGGAAGGAAACAGTTTACGCTCCAGCTTACCGGCAATACCATTCCTTCCAAGGACAGACTCTTTTTCTGCGGGGCTGCAGGTTTCGTATTGCAGGTGTTCAAATTGATTTAATTCCAGAGAACGTCTGGCCAGTACCTTTTCCTGCATGGATGCGTCTTCAAACCAGGATATATCCAGTTTTGTTTCCTTACCGGCAGCCCTGAACTTTTCGTAGAGTGCATATTGCTGCATTTGATTTCCCAAACCGCCCATAACTTTTATGATAATCATATTCTACTCCCTTTCCTAACGGAGATTTACTTATTTTCCGCGGACAACGATTCAAACGGACGGGTCCGCATAGAACTGAACATTCTGTTGGAATCAAAGGTACTACTGGAACTGAATGTTCTGTTGGAACCAAAGCTACTATTGTTCATATGACAACTGCCGCGAAGGGGTATATGCCGGTGGCATATGTTTCGCACCGATACAGAGCGTAGATACTCACAAATGTTAATTCATTTCGCTCGTTGTATAACAAATTTGATGCCCTGTCCGCTTGCTGCGGGGTATTTAATTTTAACAAATAGAGAATCATCCAAATAGTCTGAAAATTAATATATTATCTTAACCATTACAGATTATAGTGGATTTATTATAACTTTTACCGATTACATAGTTTTTATAATAGATTCGACTAAATATTCCGTTTTTATATATTTTAGGTTGTTTTTTTCACACATTATTATATTTACACTTTAAATGTCTCATAATAATATTTAATTCCATTTAAAATGTTGCATCTTTATTTATTTCCGTATTTTATCAAACAATTCAAATAGTAGCTTTCCCAAACCGCATCGATATCCCGATGGTCTTCTTACAACCCACAGTAAAATTTTATTAACTTTATCCTGTGGCGCTATCCGGTACCTGTCTGCCACAGTTTTCAACTCTTCCGCCGAACAAACTTGCCTGACTCGTCCGACATATCCTTTTCTACCTCCCCGCAGCTCATTCTTAATTATGAGCAGAAGAAGGAACAGTCTTTCCTTTTCCCATTGAGCCTGCCAGCCGGCTGCATGCTTCTCCAGATATATTTCTTTTATAGTATCTGACAGAACCTTAATGCCATCATACATATCTGGGTCATATTTATGAACGATGGAAGCATCATTATAAAAATAGTGGTAATGAAGCGCCCCCTCCAGTATAACCACTCTTTTACAATCCAGAAGGGCAGGAAGAACAATGTTGACATCCTCCCCCATTTTTATAGCAGGATTGCAAAACCTGAGATTATCCACAATCAGCTCTCTGGAAAAGAGCTTCATACACCGTGACATGGATATTGTCCGGCGTTCATTACCTAAAAGCCGTCTTTTTATTCCGCTTTCCAAATCCTGTCCTTCATAAACTCCTGGCGGAAGCTCATGATAATGGCTGGTAACTTTACCCGCTTTTTCTATTACAAAATTGCCGCAGATAATTTCTCCCGGCCGGCCGGAAGCCATCTGAAGCATTTCTTCCATCATGTCCGTCTCCACCCAATCATCACTGTCTATAAAGCAGAGGTAATCTCCGCCGGACGTTTTCACTCCTGCCATCCAGGCGGACATTAACCCTCCGTTCTCTTTATGAATAACGTGAATCCGATGATCCGCTGCAGCATACGAATCACACATTTGCGGGCTTTTATCCTTTGCGCCATCATCGACAAGAATAATTTCCAGATTCTTATAGGTCTGATTCACAATGCTGTCCACACAACGTTCCAGATATTCCTGCGCATTATATACCGGGACAATCACGCTGATTACTACTTGGTTCATTTATCCGCTCCTAACGCTATAAAAGGTTCAACTGTATGAGTCAAAAACCCCGCTGCAAGCAACGGGGCATCAAGCTTGTAGCACTGCAGAGCGCAACGAACTAAAGTTCGTGGGTATTTGACCCTCGCGGCAGTCGCCAAATATCCATGCAAGCATGGCTACTTGGCTCGTTGCTCGCGGGAATAAATAATGCAAACTACACAGGTGCCAAATGGTCCTCTGCCTGCTGTCTGTGGGGCATTTCCGGGACTGATAAGCCGTCATACTTTCTCAATATTTAATAGTTTATATAACACTTATATATTTATTTAAATATGTAACTATTAATTTCACAAAATATAATTGTCAATTCTATAAAAGTACAACTTATTACTACTGCCATGCATTTTTATCACACCTTTAATCACATTCATATTATATCTGCATAATATTCACTCTTTACTCTTATTACTTTTATAATTTCAAATTAACAAATAATTTATACTGTATTTTCTGACAATTAAATACTTTTATTTTATTTTTCTCACTATTCTGCCAAATGCAAAACCTTCCCCGGAACCCCGGCAACTGTTGCACCTTCCTGCAGAACATTACGAACCACCACACTGCCTGCGCCGATCGTAACGCCATCAGCAATCCTTATATCACCGATCACGGATGCCCCCCAGCCGGCAGTAATCCCTTTGCCAAGAACAGGGCTTTTTGTACCCGCTCCCGTATTGCCGATACAGAAATTACCGGTAATACGGCAATCCGCACCGATCCTGGCATCTTCATTCACTACAATCGGTGCAATATGATAAATCATAAGCCCTTTATCAAAACAGTTTTCGGGTATTTCAAAGCCAAGGCGGTTGCCCAGCACATATTTTCTGCGGTGGTACCAGATAAAAGCCATCTTATCCCACAGCTGAAGCAGCCGCGGAGAACGTCCCCCGCAGGCACTTCGGTTTTTATGATACTCCGCCTGCCTGAGCGTCCATAAAAACTGCCATATCCTGTAAAACTTCGACCGCAGCAGCCAGGCCTGCAGCCGGGATCCTTTTTCACCGCCAAAATACAGTGCCTTCTCATATGCCAGATATTCTTTCAGTTCCTTTTTATTCCGAATCATGATACTCCTCTGGTTAACCAATTATGGCAATGGTTCGTAACCGTTCAGCCAGATCTGCCTTACGGTCGCCAATTACCAGTTCAACTTTCCGTTAATCACATCAAATACCTTACGGTTTACTTTGCGATAATCAAACTGGAGTGACTTCCGATATGCGGCTTCTGCATATGCTTCATAATCCAATAAAATTTTATCCATAGCGGTATGAATTTTTTCCACGGTTCCATCCGTAACTTCTGCATCTCTGCCATAGGTAAGGACCTCTTTAATTCCGCCCACATCCGTGGTGATAACCGGCAGCCCTAAGCTTATAGCCTCCAGTATGGTCATAGGTATCCCTTCAAACGTGGAATTCATTACCAGCACATCCGCTTGCTTCATCTCCTTTTGGACTTCATCAGGAGTAACCGCACCGGCAAAGCGGATACGTTTGCTGCCCTCTGCAAGGGCTTCCATCTTCCTGCGTTCCTCGCCGTCACCGAGTACCGTTAAGCTGCACTCTCTGTCATAGCTTTTTACCGCCTCAATGATGGGTCCTACATTTTTCACGATGGATAATCTGCCGGCGTATAAAAACCGGACTTCTTCATGCAGGCGCCGCTCTGTATAAGGCTGCACGATAATGGAATTGCCCACATGTACCGTGTTTTTATTATAGACGCTGTACGCTTCCAGTGTTTCCTGTTCCAGGACAAACACAGCGGTGCTTTTCTTAATGACATGGATTAAAAAGCCCTGAAATGCTTTTCTTATCAGTGGGGCTTTTTTAAAGAAACGCACCCGCTGCCACATATTCAGGTATGTGCCGTGGGAAAAAACATAGCACACGGCGCCGGGACAGAGAAAGCGGACAGCTCCGAAGGCTTCCGGCGTATGGATATAATTGCAGTCATCTTTTTTAATTCTGATGAGTTTCCGGTATTTCCATAATCCCTTCACATATTCCAGACGAAGCGACTTTTTCACACTGCCGAGATCGGCACAGGCCCGGGTTACTGCCAAAAAGGAGTATTCCGATCCGCCTGTGGCGATTGGGATTATCTTACCCACTTCTTCCGGATTACAGGATACGCCCACCAGAAGTATGTTCTTTCTATGCTCCGGATACTCCCGGGACAGAAAGGCCAGGAAATTTTTTATGCTTGTTACCTGCCCTCCTACCGGATAATCTCTGTAGTTGCAGGTATCATAAAGTATCAGGCGGGATTCTTCCATTTACATCTCCTCCATCATCCCGAACAGACGCAGCACAGGCCCGTCCGCCCAGGGATAATTCCCATAGCGCTGGGGATATTGGCTGAAGCCTTCACATTCTGCCGAACATTGCTCCACCCTGCCGTTCTTCATCCGGGAAAGCAGGTACTCCCCTGCTTTGTATACATTTTCCTCGTAGCGCTCCTCCAGACTGCCAAACTGTATGCCCCGCAGCAGCGCACAGGCAATCATTGCTGTGGCAGACGTATCCCCGGGGCCTTCCCGTGCCTGCAGCTGCCAGGAAAAGCTTCCGTCTTCTCTCTGAAAGGGTACGGCCGCCCCGGCAAGCTTTTTAAAATGCTCCCTGATAAAACTGAACTGAGGTGTTTTTTCAGGCAGATAGGCAAGGCTTTCTGAAATACCGGACATAAGCCAGCCGACAGCCCGTCCCCAGCCGATGATTCCGTATTTTATCCCGGTATCGCTGTCAAAGCCATGATAGGGAAGTCCGGATACTTCATCCAGGCCATCCTCCAGAAAATGCACCATTTGCGCGACTCCCAGCTTAACTGCGGCTTCTTCTCCCGTCATTACGCCGTACCGGCAGAGAAAAGGGCATATCATGCCGATACCATCCGCATAAATATGGCTTCCGTCCCTCAGTCGATACGGCAGATTTCCTTTGGTGTCTCTGGGATATTTTAACAGATAGGAAGCAAGACGCTCCGAACCTTGTCTATACTTCTCGTTGCCTGTTTTTTCATATAACTCAAGAAGAGGAACTCCGTTCGTCACATTATCCAGATAGAAAACCGGCATATCAAGCCTCAGCCATTTTCCAAGGTATTGTTCCAGGGCCTTCATGCTTCGGGTATCCGCAGTCCCCCGGCAAACCTCCGAAAGCCCTCTTGCCAGCAGTGCATTGGGCCAGAAAAAACGATCCACCGGCGGGACGGGCCGGAATAACAGATATTTTTTTAGAAAGCGTTTTGTTTTTTCTTTTTTGTCTATCCTGGGATAAATAAACAGCTCTTTACAGACACGTTCCTGTAAGGCGTTGATTTTTTGAATCGTATCCGTCCTCTGTATCAGTTCCTGTAATCGTTCCATACAGTTATCCCCTCAATCCGCCAGTTTTCCAAGAATTTTTCCAATTTGTCTGGTACGTTCCAGATAAGCCGGCATCACCTTCCGGAGACGCGCTTTCACCGCAGCTTCCCTGTTTTTAAGCCACTCGAACCCGTCAATAAGTTCCCCTTCCCGGCTCAGGCTTTGAACCGGAAGGACATAATTCTCCCAGGTGCCGAACAAATCTGCCGCGATTCCGCGGGCTTTTACGGAATAGCCTACTACCAGTGTAGGTACTAAAGACGAATAGGCGGCTATTGTGGCGTGGGTTCTGGCTCCGATAAAAAAGCGGCACCGTGCAATATATCCTTTTAGTTCTTCACAGTTGCAATCCTCAATCAATACAACTCTGCCGGTTTGGCTGAAATCCTTGTAAAGGCTCTTAAGTACCGTTCTGTCGTCGTTATTCTTCCATATGACATGGGGTATCAGGACGATGTTCATATCGGTAGTCTCCAGTATATGGTTGATCAGCGCTCTGTAATTTTCCATGGTGATGCCTGTAATCGTTTCCTTTTCCACCACCATGGGACTGATATTCAGCCCCACCATATTGCCATCAATAAAGGCCTCCGGAACCGGTTTTTTTACCGTACTCAGCAGAAAAGCCGGATCCGGTATCAGGTACGTACGGTCTTTCAGCCCTGCCTCCACAAGCGCCAGCCAGGTGATGGATTCCCTGGCAATGATACTGGTATAACGCTTCATGTCGTCAATGATATCCGGATCGGTTAAAAGTTCGGGTTCAATGGAGCATCCCAGCAAAACGGTTTTGCTTCCCAGTTCTGTGAACATCTGGTTAGCCAGCTTCAGATCCTTCAGCAGAAGGTCATAGCAGTAATTGTCTCCTCCGATAGAGACAGTAAGGCTTCTCAGATTTTTACCGGTAACCTCCCTGAAACGGTACCGCAGGGCCGCTTTCGGGTCATGCAGAAGCCGTTCTTTCAGATAATAATATACATGGAGAAAAAAATGTTCCCTGATTTTCTTTTCTTCCACCAGCGTACATAACCCCTTCAGTGAGTACCTCTCATCTTCCTGTGCACTGTTGGTGACAAGGATTGCCGGCTTGGGAAGCATTTTACATACCGTGTTGGCAATCGCCTCACAACCGTGATTGCCGCTGCCCGCATGCATGTACAATACAATTTTATCTTTTTTCAACGGATTACTCCTTCCTGGGTTAACGTTCAGGTAGTCTGAGCTGCGCATTCAGCCGCAGCCGCCTTTCCATATATGATACAAAAACAGATAAAGAGAGGGGGCATGCAGGAACAAAATTCCCTTTCCTTTATAGCCAGCCGATAACCCTTTCCATGCCTTCCTGTCTGCTGCTGCTTCTCTTGCTGCCTGTTGGCAGCGCTGTGTATAAGAAGCCAGTTTTTTTCGTTCCTGCCCGGAAAGCATAGCCAGTTTCCCTGCGGTCAGGAGCGCTGCCTGAAACAAGCAAATCCTGCTTTTATACACATACTCGGGATAGATCTGCTGTAGTTTTCCACAAGCCGTCTGCCAGCAGGTGATCTGATCCACATAGGATAGGCGGAACTGGGAAAACATTGCTCCATCCTCATTCCTGTAATAACAGTATTCCCGGGACTTCAATAGGGAAACCCGATTCAGACACGCAAGCAAATCGACCAGAAAAAGTAAATCTTCTCCAATCGTCAGTCCTTCCTGAAACCGGACAGAACCAATAATACGTTTATCAAAAAGAATACTCCAGCATCTGGTATTCCCTGAAAGGAGGTAATTTCCGGCATATTCCTTAGCCGTTAATACCTGATAATCCCCACTGCCGGACGCTGCCTTCCTGTTCCGGTCCAACTGTTCCCGGTCCCCGTCATGCACCTCCCGGAATCCGCATACGGCCAGATCACTTTTATCCTCTTTTATGCGGGTTAAAAGCTTGTCCAGCATTTCTTCCCCGATCCAGTCATCCGCATCCACAAAGGTGACAAAATCTCCTGCCGCCTCTTCCAGCCCTAAATTCCGTGCGGAGGAAACACCTCCGTTTTCCTTTTGAATCAAACGGATCCTGGTATCCTTCCGGCACCATTCCCTGCAGATATCCGCACTGTTATCCCGTGATCCGTCGTCGATAAGCAGTATCTCCAGATTGGCACAGGTCTGGTGCACAATGCTTTCCAGACAGTCGGAAAGATAGGCTGCTGCGTTATATACAGGTACAATAACCGAAATTTTATCTGTCACCTGGACAATTCCTCCCAGTACGCTGTGATACGGCTGTCCCAGTCAAAACGTTTTACATTTGCATATCCCTTCCGGACAAGGCTTTTGCGCAGTTCTTCCTCTACCAGGACACGGTTCAGGCATTCCACGGTCTGTTCATAATTATCCGGATCGGTCAGAAGCCCTGCATCCGACACCACTTCGGATAATGCGGTCCTGTCGGAACAAACCACAGGCACGCCAAGCTGCATAGCTTCCAGAGGAGGGAAACCGAAGCCTTCGATCAGAGAAAGGAAGAGAAACGCCCTGGCGCCTGCCAGAAGGCTGTGCATATCCTCAGTACGTTCGATATATTTATAGCAGGTTACGCAGGCGGCGGCCTCTTCACTGATATCATACCCATCTGTACCCGGAATCCCCACCACCACGAGTTTGGCCGGCTCTGCAGCCTGATGAAAATACATATCATAGGTTTTCAGCACACCTGCCGCATTTTTATGGGGCAATGCGGATGCCGTGGCATAGATATACGGGCCATCCGGGCTGAGCGCACAATTGCCCCCGGAACTTTCCATACGGTTCAGACCATTATAGATGACTTTGACTCTGCTGCCGCTTCCGGGGCACATGGAATCGATCTCCTGCCTGGAAAATTCAGAAATGGTGATGATCCGGTCCGCATGCTTCATAGAAGCCTTCAGCCGGCTCATAATATACGCGTTTTCCACCCGGTTAAGCACTCCCGGAAAATGTTTGTCATAATAAAAAGGAATCAAATCATGGATGATGACCGTGTCCTTTCCTTTATAAAACAGGGGCCGGTAGCCTCTTGGAAAAAGAATACGATCCGCCCGATACTTCCGGGCCTTGCCGGGAACGAGGAACAGCTCCCACACAATACAAGTGAGTTTATTCAGCGGATTTCCTTTCATGGGAATAAAGTGTACGCCCGGAATATCAAAGTCCTTCCTGTTGTATTCATTTCCCAGTACAATAATCTCCCCGAAGTGCTCCCCATCCCTGCCCGCTGCCGTCAGATGCTGTATCAGGCTCTGTGCAAGGTTATATATCCCTATGCTTTTTCCTTTTCCCTTTACCAGCTTGAAGCAGTCAATCACCAATCTCATAAGCCGCACCTTTCCCTTTTTCTCAGGAACCGCCATCCCTGCCACCAATACTCCTCCCGGATTCCTTCCGTCTGATCCGGCGCCTCTCTACCAGTCCCGCCCCACCGGACTTTTGTGTACAGCATATCGCTCCACCAGGCCCCCATCAAAAAGAGCGCATAATTCCTACCCACGAATACGGAAATAAAATGCGCTTCCAACATGGTATATAAAGCAAAACTGAATACCATCATGAAGCCCATGTAATTTTTTTTCCGAAAACACTGCCAGATTAACCCGGCATACATTATCACATATACTGCCCCCGGGATAATCCCATACCAGTAGAAAAGGCGAACATAACCTAAGTCAAAGTATTTCGTATTCTCCGGCCTGGAAAACAGCGTCCAGTTACGCAGCATTCCGCCGCCGTTCTCCAGCGTATTCATGCTGGTAATCCGCCCGGTAAAATAACGGTCATAGGGATAAAAAGGCCCTTCATAAGGTTCATAATAAGCAAACCAGACCGACATCCCCACACAGGCGAGAAAAATAACAACCGCCGCCATATACAGGATACGCTGCTCCCTTATTTTCTTACCATACGCAAGGATCACCGACAGGGTTACCGTAAACAGCAAAATCAGAATCCCCGTACGGGAATCTGTTGGAATAAACAGGATAATACCGGCTAATATAATAAGCCCATACATCCAAAGCTTCATCTTTTCCCAGTATAAATAAATCCCCAGGGTAACCAGCACCCAAAACATACAATACAGGGCATTGGGATGTCCCAGCCCGAAGCAATAACGGATTCCTCTGTCCCCTTCATCGATAATATAAGTATTCCCGTAAATACCGGTAACAGCCAGCAGCACAAGGAGAAGGCAGCCGGCCAGCGTAATAAAAAAGGTAAATTTCAGGGACTTATCCAAAGAAACATTTTTTAAGGATGCACAGAAAATAACAAGCCGCACGGCTTCATCCCGCCCGGAGCTTACATAGCAGACTCCTGCGATAATGAGGAAAAACGCCAGCCACAGCCATTCCTTCAGAGAATAACGGGTGCAGCACACCTTCCCCAGGAAAAGAAGGAAGGTTACCCGGAACAGCTGTCCCTCCAGCGGGTTTGTATAAGCGCTTTTATCTACGATGACAAGGATCAGTTCCAGGAACAGGCCTGCATAAAAACAAAGCATTCCCAGCCTCTTTAACCACTCTGCCTTTCCTTTCTCTCTTTCCGCTCCCATTTCCTGTTTCCTTTCCTGTCTCCCGGTTATTTTCCGATTCCCAGCTTATGCAGCGCGCCATTCCAATAGCCAAGTATGGTATTGTGCCAAAACCATGTAATTCTCTGTGCCGCGTATTCTGCGAAAGCCGCCCCGCACTCCCGCGCCCTTTTCCATCCCTGCCCGTACATGACGGAAAGCCGCAGCATTTCCTTCCGGCAGGCTTCGCTTTCACGGAGTCCATACTTGTGGTACATCAGCAGCCGATCCTGATATTTACGGATATCCTTTTCGGTAAACATGCCCGTATACTGTTCTTCATGTACCCCGATGGAAATAAGCGGTTCCCCGGTGGACACAAACTCCGGATTCTTCGTAAGGATTTCAAAATAGAGGAACATATCGGAGGCCCAGTTGCTTCTCTCATCGAAAAAAGCCCCGCATGCACGGAACAGAGTGGCGCTGGGGGCGCCGATTTTATTACCGAGAAACAAATTTCTATAATCGGCTTTCAGCCTCTTCAGATAATCACTTTCCGCCGCCCTTTCATAAGCTCTGCTTCCCGACACCTGACGGGTGCCGCAGAAAGCCAGGGAAGCTTCCGGAGCCCTGTCCAGCATGTCTGCCATCTTCTCCAGGCTGTCCGGATACGTAAACCAGTCATCACTGAACATAATCTTGATATATTCCCCATTGGCAAGCTCCAAAGCCTTATTCCAGTTAAATATATGACCCAGCGGTTCCGGGTTTTTGACATAGCGAAACCTATGCGTTATGTCCGGAGAAAAAGAAATGCCCTTTTCCTTCCCTTCCCGTATATTTTTTATCAGCCCTTCAATTTCCCCATTCGTGGAATCGTCTGTCAGGATAATTTCCATATCCTGCAAGGTCTGGGAAACAGCGGAAGCCAGCAGGCGCCTGACCTCCTCCACATTATTATAAGCGGGAATACATATGGAAACCTTCGGCCTGTCCACTCTCTTTTCCATGAATACTCCTTTATCAACCATTACCTGCAATTTTGCGAAGCACTCTTTTCATCCCTCGTCCCGCCCGGTAAAAATTCTTTTTCCCCCGGCTTGCCATATGTCTGAGTTTCTTCTTCCAGGCCGTTTCTTCCTTCAGGATCAGGAACGAATATTCCTCCTGATGCTCCCTGAGATAAAGAGGATAGGATTCATCAATCGCGGTCAGGCGGAAGCTGGCATTCCTTCCGAACAGATCCTTTCCATCCTTTATATTATCCACCACGCCGGACAGGATTTCCGCTTTATTGTACTCCTGATGAGCCGCAGATTTCACCTTTTCCGCCACCCGTTTTTTCGCGTTTTTCTCTCCGTGCCCTCCCATATATCCAAAATGCCATCCGCCGTCCGGGACGCGGATCCCTATTTCCTTTCTTTCCGGAAACCGAAGCTCCCCCAGCTTAAGTCCCTGTTCACGAAGCAGCTTATAGCTGCACATTTTAGTGCCTATCCATTGTTTCTTATCCACGCCCGGGAATTCACCTGCATAGGAGAGAAGGTTTCCTGACACTTCTTCCATGTTCAGATAGCAGTAAAACATACGCTGGGCAAAATGATATATCCTGGACGGGTTAAAATTGGGAAGGATTTCCTGTATTTTCACAGGATTCGGAATTTCATCCAGATCACTGAAAATAATAATATCCTCGTCCGTGCAACCGGCAAGCCCCCTGCCCACCGCATTTTTCTGAAAGGTATCCCTGTCATGGGTATACCCCGGAGGCGTATCCTCCACCACCACATGGATGATTTTATCCGCAAATTCAGAAAACATCTCTTTATTCTCTTCAAAATAAAGAGGTTTGGGGTTCCCGGAAAATGTCTCCGTCGCTTCACTGATAACAAACCTGTCCACAACAGGATAAAGCACATGAAGACGCAGCTTCAGGATATCCAATTCATTAAAAAACTGAAAACAATCGTAAACCATTTTGATTCCTTTCTCCGCAAAAGGTCAGGCGCCGTTCACCATTCTGCCATGCAGCCTGCGCAGGGCATTTCCTATCCTGTGCTTTCTCCTGAAATCAGGATAACCGGCGTTTGTCCCAAACCACTTGTGAAACACAAAAGGAGTAATCCCTTCTATTTCAGGGATCATATTCTCGTGTCCAAAATACCTGGCAACCTCCAGGGGGGCAATCCGCATCCCTTCTGCTTCCAGCAGATGGCGTATTTTACAGCAGATAAAACCGTCCTCGTTATAATACCCTTTTTCAGATACCCAGGGCACCTTTGCCTTTTTGGGAAAATCCAGAAGACGTTTGCTTCTGATGCCCACACTGTTTCCCACACGGCACAGATTGCCGTAAATATCCCTGTAAGTTGTATCGTCGCCCTCTTTCGGCAAAGGCCATGGCGATCCGATATAATCGTAATCCAGAAATTCATCCCGCCACATCCGGGGGTTTACCACGAATCCATCGTAGTGTACCAAAAGGACAAAATCGGTTTCGATATAATCCCCCAAATCATACACGGTTTTATAATTAAAATCGTCAATACTTTTCAAGGGGGATGTATATCTGTAATGGATGCCCCGGGGAAGAAACAGAGGCTTTTTGTCGGTTATTATCAGCGCATCTGCGAATTGGACTCCCCGCATACTATATTGCATAGCCTTGATTGTTTCCCAAACCTTTACGCTTGTCATCGCGCAAAGCGTCACATTGGGAAGTTTCAGTTTCCCGCTCTCCTTCATGTTCTCCTCCGTCAGCGGCCGCTTCCTGCATAGGGTACTTTATATCCTGCCCTGCGCAGAAGGGAGTAGCTGATTTTTTTTACATAAAATATCCCATAAAGCCATTTGCTGTACAGAATCCAGCACCCTTTTTTTATTCCCTCCGCTTTTTTCCCCGGCTTACGATACTTTGCGGATTTTTTCTTATATTCTTCCAGCTCTTCCCTGCATTCCTGTGGGGTAAACAGCCTCCCACTCCTGTCCTGATAGTGGAAAATACTGTAAATATTCTGCTCTGAAGCCCAATACCCGTCGGACACGTTATGTCTTGCCCAATATTTGGGCGCGATGGCAAATTGCAGTGTTTCCGAAGTATAGGCCGGGAAAAAAGCGAAGCTGGAATTCGACAGCAGAAGATATCTGGCGTTTTTCAGCATGCAGTAATCCTTATCCAGATCAGAATGATATATGGGTATTCCGGGAAGCAGCTTCCCTGCAGCCTCCGGATCGTCCGTCACTATAATGAACTCCATATCCTGACGGATCTTTCTCATATTTTTCATTCCCTTGAACCAGTAGCCGCGCTGCAGGTAAAGCTCCGGATGGCCGGTATATTCACCGCCCCTTACATTCAGGATGCACAGATTGTCCCTGGTAAATTCATACGTATCGTATTCAGGACGTACCCTGAGCCATTGCCGTATCTCCTCCCTGTATTGTCCGAAATAACTCTCGTCCTGCATATTTCCGTAAATGAGAGTATTGTCAGGCAGGGTGAACAGCTTTTCATCAGCGCCTGCCACATAGCAGCCGCGTTCCCTGTCATGTCTGGAATCCGCCAGGTAAAAACGCTTTTCCTTTTCCTGATAGGTCCGGTACACGCCCTTTGCCCCTTCACGGATACGGTCCGCCTTCTCCCCCAGATCGATATCCATAAAATACATCCCTTTTTTGCTATGGATATTCACAGCCAGCTGTTCCTGCCCGGCTGTTCCAAAGGAACAGCCTCTCCTTTCGGCTATGCATCTGGCGGTTACATAACAGAACAGCTGGTTTCCCAGGCCCTGTCCTTTTAAAAATTCGGTCCCTATCATAATTCCCCTTTAGTCATTGTAATTTTACACTTATCCACATTGTAGATAATATCACAATTCTCTATTGTCCGCAATCTGTGGGCAATGATGATGAGCGTCTTACGGCCATGGAAGCTGTCTATAGCCTCCATAATCGCCGTCTCCGTATCATTGTCCAATGCGGAAGTCGCTTCATCAAACACCAGGATTTCCGGATTGTGGTATAGCGCCCTGGCGATTCCGATCCTCTGACGCTGCCCGCCGGAAAGCCTTACTCCTCTGTCCCCGACGGAGGTATCCAGCTTCTGCGGCATCTGCTCCACAAATTCCTTCATCTGCGCTTCCTCCAATACCGCCCAGACCCGTTCGTCATCGATATTGTCCCGCTCCACGCCAAAAGCAATATTTTCCCTGAGGGAATCGTCGGTAAGAAAAATAGACTGCGGAATATATCCGATATGGCTGAGCCAGGAGGGATAATTGTCAAAAATATCCTTTCCGCCACAGGTGATGGTTCCCGCCTGTACTTTTAAAAGCCCCATAAGGATATCAATCGCCGTCGTCTTCCCTGCGCCGGAAGGCCCCATAATCCCTGCGGATTTTCCTATAGGAATCCGCATGCAGGCATCTTCCAGCACTTTATTCACGGAATTTGGATATTGGTACGTAATATGGTTCAGCCTGATTTCATCCGCAACCGGTATGGGGCCGGCATTCCTGTCATCTTTATTCTGGTATTCCCCATATTGGGTATAATCGCTGAAATCCACATTTTCATATACATAATCCAGGGAAGGCTGATAAAAGGCGATATTGGTCACATGGCCATTCACACGGTTCACACAGGGTATCAGCCTTGTCGCCGCATAAGCGAAGGCTGCGATCTGGGCTATCATGGACTTTAAATCCCCGCCGTTTACAATATAAACCGCCAGGTATCCCAAAATACCTCCCATGCAGATAGTTTCAATTAAGAGACGGGGGATATTGTTAAGCACCGTATACTTGCTGGTCACCTCTCCTGCAATTTGGGAGTATTTTCTGAAATTGCGGGCAAAGAAGGCTTCTCTGTGCAGTATTTTTACATCCTTAATGCCATAGATCGACTGAAGGCGCCATTTTCCCATACGGCTCTGAACCCTTTGTGACTTCAGCCCCATGGCATTCAACTTCGGCTTCATAATGCTCATGATGAGCAGGGTCATTCCCACCAGGATGCCGCCCATGATCAACGTCATCTTAAAATCCACCGCCAGAAGAAGGATACAGATAAATACGGCGACGATCCCTTCGGAGGCCAGCTGGATATATTCCATCAGGATAGTGAATACCTTGGGGACGTCGCTGTCAACCAAACGGAACACCGTGGGAATATCGGCATTCAGGTAGAATTCATAGGGTCTGTTCAGATATTCCTCCAGCATATAGCTCACGGTCCTGAACTGGTTGGTGTTTACAAACCTCGCCTGTACATAGGTGAGGAGAAGCAGGAACAGGTTTTTTATCACAATAATGCCGATGATGAGCAGAATCATCAAAAGAATAAAACGGTTAAAGTTATCTTCTGTTAACGTAAGCCCAAACCAGCCGCATACCCTCTGTACGGTTTCATTCCCCAGCATTCCCTCCCTGTCAATGATCGCCTGTACAAGGGGAAGGATGGCTGTTATGCCCACAGTTTCCAACACGCCTCCGATCAGGATCATGACGCCCAGCCCTAAAACTGCTTTTTTCTGGGCTTTACTCAATATATGGCTCAGCTTTTTTATATTTTCTATCATATCCGAATCATATCCTCCGTATATATACTGCCGCATTCCATACCGTTAAGCCAGGTAGACGGCGCGATAACTATTTTTCCCGGATTGGCGTTCAGCCAGGCCCCCCACCAGCTGAAGCTGCTGTTGGCAATGATATTGTGCCTGCATCTGCTCATCAGGTACATATCCAGGTAACCCGTTTCCTCACTGCCGCCTTCCACAACGGTGCGCCCCTGTCCTGATAGATTGTTTTTTGTCCATTCCACATCATTGGTAAACAGATAAAAACGGGCTTCCGGATACCTGTCCTTTATCAGATTGATAGCCTGTTCATAATAGCTTCGGGTACAGATGCTCTCATAAATTCCCTGATGTCCCGGATCCAGATAATCCCCCCTGCGGATATGGACGCTTACAGACATTTCTCTTTCTATGGCCGTCAGATAATCCTTATAGCCGTCCGGAAGGGACAGATTTTTAAAAAGGAAAGCGTGCCTGACACGCTCCCTTATCTCTTTAAAATAAGCCTCGCTCTGGAAACTTCCCACAAGATAAGCCGGATCCTTCCGGTAAACCATAGGATCAAATTCCATATCCTTTTCCCGATAAGTAAGATTTTTCCTGCCGGTCAGTTTACGCCGGATTCTGGAAAGCGGATCCATGGAAGAATCGGTAAGATACACGATCTCTTCCCGGGAGGCTTTCCTGTAGGGCGCATCAAAGACCCAAAGCTGCTGCGGCCTTCTGTCCGGGGCCTGATAATCGGAAACATCATCTATTTTTACAACTTTTCCTGCCGCCTTCAGGCTCAGATACAGGGCATATTGGAACATCTGGTTTCCCAGGCCGCCCGATAATCGTATAATGACCACGTTTTTATCCCTTTCGCATATGTTTTACAGGAAGCACAAGCTTTTCGTTCAGCCACATCACAAGCCGGTAAAGAAAAGGAGAGCTCAGGAATATCATCATCTTCTTTTTATCATTCGGATTTGCCCCCTTACAGGAATAGATGCGCCCCATGTCTTCCTTTCCTTCCCCGATCAGGCTCCTGATCCTCCTGCAGTACTGCTTCTGCAGCGGATCCTTCGACCCGGCGCAGCGGATATAATACTGCAGAAGCCGTTTATAGAAGAAATATCTGTGCTGCCATGCGAGATCTTGCCTGCCGATACTGCGCAGGAACGCCTCTTTTTCCTGATAAGCGGGAATCTGATCCGTAAATATCCGTTCGCCGATTCCCCCTCCCATGATGCTTCCCTCCCGTTCCAGCACATAATTATATTCCGCCCGATCGAGGTAAATGCATCTTTGGCATCTTTCCAGAAGCCTGGTAGTATAGACAATATCCTCATACAGCCTTCCTTTGGGAAAACAGAGATTCCCCATAAGCTCCCGGCTGTATACCTTATTCCAGGCAGCGTTGCGGATAGGGATGGAATCGTTCTCGGCGATGAATTCCTCTAAAGCTTCTTTTTCCTCCAACAGGACCACCCGCTGCGTGGAGCCATCCACGATATTGTCTTTATATATCTGCCTGTAACGGCAAACCGCAAGGGGAGCTTTAAAATCCAGGATACAGGACAGCATATTCTCATACATGTCCGGCTGGATCCAGTCATCCCCATCCACAAAAGCGATATATTCCCCAACCGCAGCCGCCGTCCCCGCGTTCCTGGCATCGGACAGGCCTCCGTTGTCTTTATGGATGACACGGATCCTGCCGTCCGCCGCCGCCAATTCATCACATAGGATTCCGCTGTTATCCGTCGAACCGTCGTCCACGAGAATAATATCCAGCCTGCGCCAGGTCTGCGCCTGAATCGAATGGACGCATCGGGGCAGATATTTCGCTATATTATACACCGCCACAACGACAGACAGCAGGATCGTCTGTCTAGACGGTTCTATTTTTTTATACGTATAGTTTTCTATTACCTTCATTTCTCCATCCATTCCTGGAACATCAAAAGATACCAGATCTGAACCCGCCATATGTCACGCTGCGTAAAGTTCTCCCAAATTTGTTTTACCGCATCCGGATTCAGGATACCCTGGGCTTTTATTTTCTCAGGAGCCAGAAGTCCCTGGGCCCATTCTTTGAGTTCCGGCTCTTTCAGCCATTTACGTATCGGTATGGAAAATCCTTTTTTAGGCCGATCCATCATTTCCCTGGGCACATATCGATAGAGTACATCTCGCAGGATCAGCTTACCCAAATCCCCTCTGCGGTTATATTCTATAGGAAGGGACCAGGCAAATTCCACTACGTCCTTATCAAGCATCGGCACGCGGGTCTCCAGAGAGACCGCCATGGAGGTCCGATCCACCTTGGCCAGGATATCATCGGGATGGTAAAGAAGCATATCCTGAAGCATTACCTGTTTGATGGGAGGAAGCCCTCCGTCCGTCCGGATCACAGGATAAAAGTCCTCCGGGCAGCTGTTTTCCAAAGGGATGCATAACGCAAGGGGATCCCGTTCATAGTTGATCCGGTATACATCCAGGATATTGTCCGCCTTCAGCAGTTTTCCCTTTAGCCCGATCCCCTTCTCCTGAACGAGAGGAAGCATCCCAATCAGGGAACCTGCCGCCCTGCGCAGGGCCGGAGGGTAATTTTTCATTTTCATCCAAATCCGGTTACACCATCCATAAATATTATAACCGGCAAACAGTTCATCCCCTCCGTCCCCGGAAAGTGCCACCGTCACATGTTCACGGGTCATTTTGCTGACCAGGAATGTGGGGATTTGGGAAGAATCGCCAAAGGGCTCGCCGAACATATGGGCAAGCGCAGGGATGACCTGTATGGCATCCTTTTCCGTTATCGTAAGACGGGTATGGGCCGTGCCCAGATGGGCGGCAATCTTCTCCGCCGCATCCGCTTCATTAAACTCTTTCTCCTGCATTCCAATCGTAAAGCTTCTGACCTTTCCCTGATTCAGATCCTGCATCAGAGCCACTATGGTACTGCTGTCAATGCCCGCCGACAAAAAAGCCCCAACCGGAACATCCGCACACATCTGCCCGCGTATAGAAGCCTTCAGCAGCCTTTCCAATTCGTCAGCCGCCTCTTTCCGGCTTCCCTGAAAGGGATTTTCCATCCCCTTTACAGCCGCTTCCTCCATGGACCAATAGGACTCCTTACGCGGCTTGTCAAACGGTTCACGGACTGTGAGGATACAGCCTGCTTCCAATTTGTGGATCCCTATATAAATACTGTGGGGAGCGGGTATATAACCATGAGTAAAATAAAACCGGAGCCCCCCCTTGTTCATTCGCTCCTCAAACCCATCAAGCACGGCGATCGAGGCAATATCCGACGCAAATACAAAGCTTTTTCCCACAAACCCGTAATACAGTGGTTTTTCCCCCACTCTGTCACGCACGAGATATAAGACCCGTTCCTTCCTGTCCCAAAAGGCTGCGCTGAACATCCCTTTGCAGAGGGAAACCGCTTTTTTTATTCCCAACTGCTCCACCGCCTCCAACAGGACTTCCGTATCGGAGGTCCCCCGGAAGGAGGCCACGCCTTCTTCTTTTATAAGCAGGGCCGCAATTTCTTTATAATTATATATTTCCCCATTAAAGGTAACAACAAAACGGCCGCTGTGGGAGTGCATGGGTTGCGCCCCGTTTTCCGACAGATCCACAATGGCAAGGCGCTGATGTCCGAAAATAACGGAGCCGTCGTCTTCCTCCCATATGCCGGAAGCATCCGGTCCCCTATGGGACATGCGCTCATTCATTTTCCGTATATTCTCCTGCCGGTTTTCCTGCCAGCCGCAAAGTCCTGCTATTGCACACATCGGCTTTTACCTCCTTCCATCCGAAAGCTATTCCTGCCCATCCATGATCTTAAAATCCTTGTTGGCAATGCGGTTTTGGATGGTTTCCTGCGCTTTGCGTGTTTCCTTCACCCACAGGTCATAGGCCTCATCCCAGTCTGAAAAAGCTTCCTGTCCGCGTTTATCCGTAAAATCATAATTTTCATGCAGGTATTTTCCAAGAAACGCACTGCATTTTTCGGCTCCGAAAGCATTGGCATGTCCGCCATAATCGTAAAAATCCGTTTCAAAATCCATTCCTATTTCATAATAATAATCGTTCAGATTAAGGAAATGATAGCCGTAAGGCTCAATGATATCGGAAATATAATTATACTGCGCTTGTTTTTCTTCCGTCATCGTGTTGGGAGAAACGATAAACAGGGCATTTTTCCCATGCTCCTTCAAATATGCGAGCAGCTCAACTAGGACCTGTTCCTCATCCGCCGGTATAGGCATACGATCCGTCACATATGAATAATCCGCTATCCGGCTCGGCCCCACCTCGTCGCTGATAAAGTGGCCTTTCAACGGGTTCTTGTTGGAATAGCGGAAGGTAACCAGCTGACTGGGCATGATTATCGTTTTCCAGTTGGAATGGTATTTAAAGATATCAAAATAATACGTATATCGTTTTTCTTCCCCGTCCTTGTCTACCAGATCATTGATTGTCTTAACACGGTTCCAGGAATATTTCATATTGTCCGTAACACCCCTGGTATATGCCATATTCCTTGTCAGATCATCATCCGCCGCCAGATACATACGCATTTCAAAAATATAGAGAGACGGACTCTGTGTTTTCTCTGCTTCTTCAATTAAATGGACGGCGGCCCTGGGACGCTGCAGGTTTGTGGACAGCGGATACATAGTAATGCCATAATCCCCCCATATCTTAGGAGCGGCATAATAAGGGTATACCGGACTCGATCCGATGATCACCGCATCGATGGTGTCCTTTTCTTCCGCATAAAAGCCTACAAAACGCTCCTTGACATCCCCATTTGTCCGGACGATATAAGACAAAGGGATCAAAATCATGAAAAAACCCGCTATGAATATAATTGCCTGGATCAATTGTTGTTTCTTCATTCTTCTTTGTATCTCAACTCCTGTTTCTCATCTTTGACGTCAGATAAGCCAGCCATTCTTCATTCACCTTTTCCGGCCTGTACTGCTCCAAAAGGCGGGCCGCCTGTATGCCCATGCTTTCTGCCTTTTGGCTGTCCAAAAGAAGGATCCGCAGCCGATCCGCCAACGCCTTTCCATCCCCGACCGGGATCAGAAACCCGTTTTCCCCGTCCCGGATTAGTTCTCCCGGCCCGCCGCATGGACAATCGGTGGAAATCGAAGGGATTCCAAGGCACATCGCTTCCAGAAGAGCATTGGGCATCCCTTCATGCCCGGAGGAAAGCACAAATATGCTGCTGGCTGCAATGCGATCCGCGACATCCGTGACGGCCCCCGGAAAATCAGTCCTGTCCGACAACCCCATATCCCCGGCCAGGGCAATCAGATCCTTCCTGCATTCCCCTTCTCCATAAATGGCCAGGCAGACGCGGGGAAATTCCCCGGCAATCTCCGCAAAAGCCCGGAGGATCATCTCATGGTTTTTATTGCGGTCCATCCTTCCCACCGATACGATCCGACCGTCCCGTTCCCCCTCATATCTGGGGCGCACAAACGCCTGATTCAGGGGGTTTTTTAATATGACCGCTTTTTTCCTGATATACCGGGGAAAATAATCCATAGCACCCGGTGTCTGTACCACCACCCCTGCTGCTGCCGCAAATAAGGTTTTTGCCAGAAAACGCATGGCTTTGGTATAATATTCGCTTCCCGGCTCCCCCCTGACGGAAACCACCACCGGTATCCCGGTAAAAAGAGAAGCTTGAAGGGCCATCAGGTTATTCTTTCCAATAAAGGAAAGAATACAGTCAGGATGGAGTTCTTTCCATATTCTTCTTAATTTCCGATATCTGGCCAACAAATCTCCCGCACGGCTTCCTGTTTCCTCTTCCTTCGTTATCTCACTGAACAGGCGGGGAATCCCTTCCGGCAGTCCATATTCGTTGTCACACAGATACTGGGTTACAACAGTTACCCGGATTCCTTTCTCATGCAGATATCCAGCAATATTTACCATAACCCTCTCGGCCCCACCTTTTCTCAGCGCGCTGATAAAAAGTACCACATGTTTTGCCTGTACTGCCATGTATACCCCGCCCTTTCTTTATCGATTTCCAATCACTTATTTTATATAATGGCAATACCACTGCTGAAAAGTAAAAAATGACCATGTCACCTTGGAAAAATTAGCGCCGGTCGCCGGTCCTGCATCCCCCTTGTCAAGATACCCTTTTATCAGGGAAATCACATAATCCGGGTTGAAAATTCCCTGCCTGATCAGGAAATCCCTGTCCACATAGGATAACAGCTGTTCCTTTAAAGGGCCTCTGAGCCATTTATCCAGCGGGACCCCAAAGCCCACCTTAGGGCGTTCCAGCAATTCTTTCGGAATATAATCATATGCAATATCCTTCAGAATCCGTTTCTTGGTTCCCTTCCCATACTTAAAGTTATGGGGCAGCCGGAAGGAATACTCCATCACATCACGGTCTAAAATAGGGCATCTGGTTTCCAGGGAATACTTCATGGAAGCCCGGTCCACCTTGCATAAGATATCCCCCGGCAAATAGGTATCCATATCCAGAAGCATCCTGCGGATCTGCCAGTTCTTTACCTGATAACCGCTTTCAAAGGGATAGCGGCAGTCCATCCCCTTTTCCAGGACCATCTCCTGTGCGTTTTCCAGATAACTGCGGGAACAGAACTGTGTTTTTGTCTCCGGATTCCGGTTATCGGCCACCACCTGTACCCGGAAGGGAAGCTTCCCGTAAATACCCGGAAACCTGTGGAGGGTATGGGCAAAGCTGCCCGCAGCATCCAGCTTCTGTGCCTGTGCTACATTTTCGTATATATTATAACCACAATAAAATTCATCTCCGCCGTCCCCTGATAAAGCCACTGTAACCTGTTTTCGCGCAAGGGCCGATACCAGCATCGTAGCGATCTGGGAGCTGTCTGCAAAGGGTTCGTCATAGTATTGGGGAATGCTTTCCACTAAACGGAACATTTCCTCCTCGTCTATAATCATTTCCGTATGATCCGTACCCAGGTAATCCGCCACTGCCTTTGCATATTTTGCTTCATTGAACCGTTCCTCATGGAAACCGATAGAAAAAGTCTTTACCGGTTCCGACGCATACTCCCGGGCAATCGCCGTCACAAGGGAGGAATCGTAGCCACCGCTTAAAAAACTACCCAGCGGGACGTCCGCTATCATTCTTGATGCCACGGAACGCTTCAGCAGTTCCTTCAGTTCTTCTTTTGCCCTGGCATAATCGGTTACCGGATTTTCCCTGCATTTCTTATAAACCTCTTTCAGATCCCAGTATTTACGGACTTTGGTTCTGCCTGAAAGAAAGGTAAGCACTGCTCCCGGAGGGAGCTTATATACATCTTTAAAAATAGTATCCGGTTCCGCGATGTACTGCTGATACAGAAAACGGGGGAGCATCTCCTGACGGATCTCCTTTAAAAACCCGGGACAGAGCATAATGGGCTTCAATTCTGACGCAAAAACAAGGTTTTCCCCATCCTGCCAATAATACAGGGGTTTTTTCCCGATACGGTCACGGACTAGATATAATTCCTGTGTTTCTCTGTCAAACAGGGCAATAGCAAACATCCCGTTAAATCTCTCGATACAGGAAATTCCCCATTTCAGATAGGCGGCTATAATAACCTCCGTGTCGCAATTGGAGCGAAACGGATAAGACGAAAGTTCTTTTTTTAACTCCCGGAAGTTATAAATTTCCCCATTATATACAACGCTCACCCGTTTATCCGCCGAATGCATAGGCTGATGGCCTAATTCCGACAAATCCAAAATGGAAAGCCTGCGCTGGGCCATCCCCAGGCTGTATCCCCCGCGGATGGTATCAATTTCTTCCCCGGAATCATCCGGCCCTCTGTGGACCATAGAGTCATTCATTGCCTTAAGCTGCTGCGGGGAAATATTTCTTTTACCGATAAATCCACATATTCCGCACATTTTTACTCCTTCTACAGCTGTTCCCTTATCACTGCAAAATGTTTGCACTCATCATCAATAGAATCCAGCAGTTCTTCATTTCTCTCCGCGATCAGCGTCCGGAAGTTTTCCAGGTTGTCATATCCCTTTTTCGTCCAGGAATAGGGATGGGTCAATATCTGGACCTTATCATTCCCAAGGAGGGTTTCCCTGTCAGGCAGGCCGTAATTCCAACGATGCTGGGCATCGGACATATACTTCACCTCCAGCCTGGTATCCGGGGTCACCTTCTCACTAAAGGTAAAGTATTCGTCCTGATAGGCATTGATAATACCCGGAAGCTTGATATTTTCCCGCAGGATATCCGCGGAAGGCCTGTGGATGGAAAATTCCATGATTTCAAATCCCAGCATTTCACTGAGCACGTTGATTTCCTGCATAATTTTTTTACGGATAAGTTCCATATCCGTAAGGCCGTTCAGGGCAAAATGCAGTCCGATTTCATGTCCCCGTTCATGCATATACTTAATCATGTCCATATTCCGCTTGGACAATATATTATAAGTATTATTCGTCCACTGGAAGAAATAGGTGGAGGTAAAATCCATGGAAAGTTCCAGCTTCGACAGCGCATAGGCGCGCTCCACACTGAATTCCACATCATGCCTCATGATAATGTACTGATCTTTTCCCCTGGCCTGCTTAAAGTTCGCCTGTCTTCCGCTTTCCTTGATTATCTGAATAATCTCTTTGTATTCTTTATATGAAAACATGATAATCGCTCCTTTACCAATAGCCGTTCTTCCCAGCTTTCCATACCGTATCCGTTAGTTTTTACATAACTCTTCCATATAATCCCGCCATTGCTCAAAAATAGCTTTTCCATTTGCCCTTTCGGCTATCTTTCGGGCATTCCTGCCAAGTCTTCCGGCCAGGGCAGGATCTTCTATCAGCCTGCATATGCCTTCCGCCATAGCATCTTCGTCTTTAACCGGCACCAAAAGCCCATTTTTTCCGTTTTCCATCACCGTCCTGGGGCCGCCGCAGGGACAGTCCGTCGCCACGATAGGAAGACCCAGAGCCATTGCCTCCAGCAAGGCATTCGGAAGCCCCTCCCAGTCGGAGGAAAACGCATAGAGCGCGGCATCCGTCAAATCCCGCTCCAGGTGATTACTCGCCCCCATCAGGGACACATACTTTCCCGCCTGTTTTACCCGAATCAGGTCTTCCAGCAGTTCCCTGGTACCGTCAAAGGAATCACCGCCATATATTTTCAAATCATAATCCGGATGTTTTTCGTGCACCTTTACAAATGCCCGGATCAGCATGAGTTGGTTTTTAAAGTCAACAAGGCGTCCTGACTGTACCACAGTATTCGTCCTTTTTACCGGTTCAGGAACCCCTATATATTTATCATGGATGGGATTTAAAATGATCCGTGACCTTTCCTGTGTCCTCTTTGGAAAAAAATCCCTCTGCCCTTCCGTCTGGAATACACAGCCGGCAGCATGAGGAAAAAGAAGGGGGATTTGTATTTTATCTGCCAAAGAATCATAATGCCCCACCGGATCTGTCCGTATGGAAATAATAACCGGCATTTTCATGCCCAAAGAGGCCATCAGCGCCCTGTAATTGGCTTTTTGGGCGAAAGCGATCAGAATATCCGGTTTTTCTTCCTTAAGGAAGCGCCGAAGGTGGCTCACACGCCTTATATATTGGACAGCCCTTGCCTTCTGCTTGTCCTTTTCCGTAAGCCCCACATGGATTCTTCTGATACGCCCATCTATCTCAAATTCATTTTCTCCAAACCATTCTGTGGCGATTACCACTTCATAACCTTCTGCCGCAAACTGCCCGGCCAGATTGGTAACCACCCGTTCCGCCCCTCCCTGTTCCAGACAGTTCAGATGAAACGCTATTCTACGCATATGCTACCTCCCGTTAAAAAAGGATACATAAAATCAATTTAGTTTACCACATAAGAATTGGAGATACAAGGAAAAAGGAAAAGCGGTACCTGCATTTTTCAATCAGATACCGCCTTTTCAGGTTGTTTTTAGTTTTCTCCCCCGGGTCCGTCTTTTCTGGGGACCTCATCCGGTATGACATCGTCCGCCCCATCCATATTGTCGTCGGGAAGGGGAAGATCCGCCTCCGGGATATTCCCATCATCATATACATTTTGTTGTTTCCGGAAAGTATCCGGATCTGTTTTTTCCTTCTGGTACATATCAATTGCCGCCTTTCTCAATTTTGGAATAGTATGTACGGGAAGTCGGTCTTTTATTCGTTGACAGGAGCTACCGTTATTTTCCGCACCCCGCAATGCCCCCCGTCTCTCACCGCCACTCCCACAGAACCATATTCGTACACATTTTCTTCCTCCCGGTATTCGCCGAACAATATGCCATCGATATCCACCCGGACAGAACTTCCCTCCGCCCGGATGGTCAGCCGGTATTCCTTCCCCACTTCCCATGGGAAATCCCTGCAAAACAGTACCTCATATTCTCCGTGATTCTTCAGCAGCCCGGCTTTTTTACCTGTCAGCAGCCCAAATGCATACGACCTCATCCCGCCCTGCACCCGGGCCTGGATCAAATGGGTTCCTTCCGTATAAGGCGTCAGGAATCCTGTCACCTCATAATCCGTCCAATTCCAGCCTCCTGTATAGGCCTCCCCGAAATCACTGCAGGACAGATGAAGCTGTCCCTCCCGCAGCAAGAGCATACCCTTCAGCCGTGTAAACTGGCTTATCTCCCGGTGAAGCCCGGGCCATACCTCTTCTTTTTCTTTCATGAAGTCAATCGTATAGGACGGATTTCCTTCCCAATATAAATCATCAATACAGCAGGAAAAAGCATCCGTGCCATCCGTTTCGTTCGTTTGGGCCGTTGCCCGCGGAAGGAAACAAATCCCCGCCTCGTCCAGCAGTTCTCCCTCCATCTCCGGGATTTTCCAGGACAGCATTTCCCATGTCCCCGGCTCCAAAGTAATCCATCTGCCATAATAGCAGACACCGTTGTTCCCGCCATGGACATACAGACGCGCCCTTGTCCCTGCCTCTCCCCTGCCCGCCGTTACTGCACAATGGAGGGTCTGTCCCGGATACACCAGCGGGGAAAAGGCAGGATCATAACGGCTGTCGTGAAAATCCCCGGGGCGGTAATAGGTTTTCTTATATACAAAAACCTCATCTCCCCTGTGCACCGGTTTAATGACACATTTCAGGGAACGTTTTCCGGTATATGCGGTCTCCTCGGTATTCCGCAGAACAGCCTCCCTTTCCTCATACTTGCCGGTATCCCGGTCAAATACCTTCATACGCAGCGCATGGGTGGATCCGGGATATTCAAAGTGGCATCTGTCCATTTTTTTCCTGAAAATATCTTTCCAGGGTTCCTGCGGCTCTTCCCCCGCCACTTTGCAGGCCAGTCCGGCAATATAGGACGCCCCGTAAGGAATATCCATAATATTGAGGGAACCAATCACACTGGAACAGGCGAGAAAATCATGGACCGGTTCCCTCCACTTACGGTCAATGGCCGCAAGACCACCCCGGACACCCATAATCGTCCCCACATTCCCCGCGTTACAGTCCGTATCCCAGCCGCACATGGTACAAATCTGCAGCGTCCGGGAAAAATCCCCGTTTCCGTACAGCAGCGCCAATATCATCACGGCACTATTCGGTATAATGTGGCAGACGCCGGGATATTTATCGTATCCAAAATTGGCATGGATAAATGCGAAGCAGTCTTGCCAGTTATTTTTTTCTTTTTCCCAGAAGTCTGTCACTGCTCTCACCGCCCTGACATACTCGCATTGGGGAGGCAGGTAGGAAAGCCCTTTTTTGATAATCGCCGGAATATCGGTTTCCACAAAAGCAAAGCTGATACAGGCCGCCACAAACATCCCTCCGTAAACCCCGTTTCCGTCATGCGTGACGCTTGCGGCTTCTTTTGCATATTTCACCGCCAAATCCGGATTTCCCGGGGCGACCAGCCCCCAGGTATCAATAAAAATTTGTCCGCCGATCTGTTCCGCCGCGGCAACCCCGTTCTGTTCGATGCTGCCGCTTCCGGGTGCGGGGATCCCATGGCAGAGATTCAGGTAAGCCGTATGCTCGGTAGAGGTACCGTAGCCGCCCCACCAGAAAAAACCATGTTCAAAGGGTGCATAATTACGCAGGGCCTCCGCCACATCCGCAGCTTTTATCTCATACCCGTTTCCGCCCTCCTCCAGCGCCCGCAGGAAAAACAGCGGCCCGTTGCTGTCATCATCCGCCGCAAACTCGCGGTAGTCCACCAGATAGCCGTCAATGCTGCCGTATGTGTTACGGATTTTCTCATAGGTCCAGCTTTCCACCGGGGCGCCCAGCCGGATTCCGATAATTTTCCCCAGCCAGCCCGCATATATTTTTTCTATTACTTCTTCATTCATACCTGCCTGTTTCCTCCCCTGCCTTCAGATACGTCCCATTTTCAGGAATGCGTCCCGGAATATGGCGTCCCGGTTGATTTCCTTTACATTACCGATAAGATGTCTGGTGTAGTCTCTGCTCCAGGTCAGCTGATCCGTAACGATGGGGGCGCTTGTTATTTCCCATTTGCTAAAGGCCCGGTCCATAAGGCATCCCACCGCCCCCAGATCCCAGATGGTCTTGCCCCAGGCGAAGGTATCCTGCCCGTAGGCTTTTACAATGGAAATCAGATAATCGCACAATTCATTTTTACCGCCGATACAGCTTTCCAGCTCCGGCACGCCGGTGATCATATGAGAGGTTACAAAGTTACAGGGAACATGTAAAAGCGGAACCCCGGAATCGAAAATCACCTGGGCGGCCAACACATCCTGGTATATATTGTACACATCGGGAGACAGGTCAAAATCATTCCCTGCCAGCCATACCACCACAATGCGCGCGGCTATCTCCGGCTTTCTAAGCAATACGGACGCAATATTGGTCCCAGCACCGATCCCGACGACATACAGGGGATTTTCCGGGGAATACAGCATAGCCCGCTCCGCCAGGTCGGCGGCGGCAGCCGACGGAACCGGCAGCTGTTTATCCGTAAGATAAGAAGCGGATCCCTTTTTGATATCACAGACGCTTTCTTTATGGCACAGCTTACTGATATTCCGGATTTCCCGGTAACTCATTTCCATCCCGGTTTCCGGATCCTGTGCCCTGTCATTCATGGAAAACGGCGCCGCATACATAGCCTTTACCCGGAACCGTTCCGGGGACAAAAGCAGATAACTGATGGCAAAGGGGTCGTCTACCTCCGTGGCGGCGTCCGTATCCAGCACCACATCCAGGATTCCCTCCTTCCATTCCAGCATTTTCAAACGAGTACTGTCATTGATTACCGGGGTCATTTGTCCTCCTCCTATTCTTGTTGCAATTCACGGCCTCATTGTGCCGGCGCGTCCCTCTCCGGCCCTGTGCCCCGCGGTGCCGCCATCCCGCAAGGATTCCTGTAAGGGGAGTTATAAGCCCGCCGGTCCTTAGGCTGCGTCCTTTGCAGCCTTAGTATCGCTGCGTGATTATCCGAGCGAAAGCGGCCCCTGTAAGGAACCTTGCGGGATGGCGGCACAGCGGGGACACAGGGCCGGAGAGGGACGCGCCGGCACAATGAGGCCGTGAATTGCAACTATGCTTTAATCCCTGAGCTCATGGCCCCCTTGACAAATTCCTTCTGGGTACAGATAAAGAAAAGGATGACCGGGAACGATAACAGCACCACGCCGGCCAGAGTCAGGTTTGTTTTCTGGAAATAGGTCATGTTCACGGTCTGCAGTCCGACCACCAGGGTAAATTTATCCACCTTATTGATAAAAGTGGCCGGAACCATATAGGAATTCCAGGTTCCCGTAAAATTCAGAATAGCGATGGAAGCAAAGAGCGGCTTGGAAATAGGGCACACAATTCTTGCAAAAACACCCGCATGGCCCAGGCCGTCTATTCTGGCCGCCTCCAGCAGTTCTCCCGGTACGGCGAAGAAAAACTGTCTGGACATAAATAAAAACATGGTCTGGGACATAAAAGGCAGCGTAATGGCCCAGATCGTATTGTGCATATTCAGCTTTGCCAGCTGGATATACATTTGTATCATAATCAGCTGGAAGGGCACCATCATGGAAATCAGCAGTGCCCCGAAAATAATCTTCTTCCCCGGAAACCGCAATTTGGCAAGGGCATATCCGGCCATGGTGGGAAAAAGCAGGTTACCCGCCACCACGATAGCCGTGGATGCGAGCGTATTCCAGTACCACTGCAGAATAGGATACTTCGTGAACAGCTCCCGGTAATTATCCAGCGTCCATACACTGACAGGCGCCCAGGTCTGCACATAACGGTAAGGCAGCAGCGAATTATAAAATACATACAGTACAGGCAGTAAAAAAATCAGGGAAAGACCGATTAAAACCATATAAAGGACAATGCTCCGGATTTTCTTTTTCATGTTTTATTCCCCCTCCTTACTGATAAACATCCGTACCAGTGACAGCAGAAAAATGATCGCCAACAGCACCATGGCCGCGGCACTGCCGTATCCCATATCCATATAGCTGAAGGACTGCTGATACAGGAAGGTGACCACCGTACTTGTGGAACCGGCCGGCGACCCTAACGGGCTTTGTTTGGAAATTGCCGCGATCTGATCAAATATCTGGAACGCATTGATCATCCCCAGAGTAATAACCAGATAAGTCGTGGGTTTTACCAGAGGCAGGGTGATATACCAGACAGATTGGACCTTATTGGTCCCGTCTATTCTTCCGGCCTCATAAAGCTCCGCTGAAATATTCTGCAGACCGCTGATATAAAGAATCATATAAAACCCGATCTGCTGCCATACATAAATAATAATTACCAGAAGCAGCGCATATTTCGTGCTGGTAAACCAGGTGGTATTGTCAAAGCCAAACAGGGTAAAAAGTTTTGTCCCTATGCCGTCTTTGATAAAAAAATACATAAAGAAAATACTGACGGCAACCGACGAAATAACATAGGGCATATAATAAGTCGTACGGAAAAAAGTCTTTCCCTTTAATTTGCCGTCCAGCAAAACCGCAATCAGAAAAGCAATGACCGCAAGCAGCAGCACCACCACCGCAACCATGAGGAAAGTATGCTGGAGCGCCTTTAAAAAAGCCCTGTCCCGGAAGAGGCGGAAAAAATTCGCAAGCCCTACAAACTGTGTCCTTTCCGGCGTGATAAAGCTGTAATCATAGAAGCTAAGCCTCATGGATTTTACAGCCGGAATAAAAAACCAGTAGATCCACATAAAAACGGCCGGTAACAGAAAGCATACGGCCGTAAAAACTTCTGGTTTTTTATATTTTTCCCGATATTTTCTGTTTTTCTTTTTCTCCATTTTATACCTCATGTCCGTTTTGCGCGGACTTATATTCCTTTGTTGAAAATACTGCAAATGCACGCCGGGATCGGAGCCAGGACACATCCTTATCCTGTTATCCGATGTTCTCCAGCCCCGATCCCGGCCGATACATTCTGTTTCCCCCGTATGGTAACTATTCAGACATAATTGAACGGTTACGTTATACGCTGTCTTTAATCCGTGCCATAATCCGCTTCCAGCTGTTCCACGATTTGCTGCCCTGTCATTGTTGAACTTTCATCAAACATCGTTTCCTGCATCAGATTGATCAGACTGTCCGCAAATTTCTTGCTCTGGGTAGGATAGCTGAAAGGAGTGGAAGCATCCAGATAGCTTACCAAATCGGCCAAAGCCGGTACTTTTTCCTTATAGAGATCGAAATATTCTTCTTTGGCCGGTATAACCTCCGTAACATCCACTACCGCTTCATACAGTTTATCGCCGCCTGCCGCATAGCTTATGGCCTGTGCCACCGCTTCGGGATGCTTGGAGTTCTTTAAAGCCACCAGCGCTGCAGAATGGCAGGTGCCGCCGCCGTTTCCGTTTCCGCCCTTGGGCACAGGCAGATACTTAAGTGAAATGTCCGGCGCTTCTGCGGCAAAGCTTGCCTGATACCAGGCGCCGCCTGTGGAGAACAGGGCAGACTGCTGGATCATGACCGCTCCGTCCCAGCCAAGCCCTAATTCCGTAGGAGTGACAATATAGCCTTCCCGGTATGCATCAATCAAAAATTGTAAAGCTTCCGCATTTTCTTTGGCTCCGATATTTTTGCCGAAATCCCAGCCGCCCCCAAAGGAAAGGGCAATATTGGTGAGATGGTATTCCTGTACATTCAGGCACAGAGCCGGCATATCATGCTCTTCCTTCACCTTTTTACAGATATCCAAAACTTCATCCCAGGTCGCCGGATAGCTGTCTCCCAGGCCGAATTCTTTCCACATGCTGTCGTTTACAATAAAAACGCCGGGATTGAGGGCATAGGGAATGCCATAAACCACATCATTTATTTTCCAGGCATCCATTGCTTTGGCCCAGGTCCCTTCCAGGCTGATAACCCCGGATTCCACATATTCATCCAAAGGCTCAAACAGCCCCTGGTCAATATACTGGAGATAATGCTCATTGGTGCAGGAAATAATATCCGGTGCCGTCCCTGCCGCAATCTGGGCCGGGATGTTATCCCAGAAATCGGAATCGCTGGGATATTTCAGGAATTCAATCTTAATTCCCTGATCCTCTTCAATCCCTTCAAACGCTTTTTCCAGACGTTTGGATTCATCATCAGACCAGACTCCAATGGTCAGGGTAACAGCCTCTCCCGTATCATTGTCGGCCTCCACCACAGCCGCCTGTGCGGACGGCGCCGTACTTTCCGCTTCATTTGCCGCAGACGTTACTTCGGATACGTTCTGTGCGGATCCGCAGCCTGCCGCTCCCAGCAGCATAGCGGCACACAACAGGCTTCCCACTGCTTTTACCATAAATTTTCTTTTCATGCTTTACTCCCTCATTTAATCCGTTATTCTCATGTAAGGCACCGGTTCCTTATGTTCTTCATTATATCGGTTCCGGTCCCGTTTTCCTATTTCCATTATTATCAAATGGAAAAACATTTTGTCCTGGGAATAAAAAAAGAAATCGTTTTCCGGCCATTTTCTGTGCTCCTGCCTGCAACAATTTCTTTTACTTATGATTTTTGTCATTTTATTCGCATTTTTGTCCTATCGGTTTCTGAACTCTATGGGAGTAATGCCTTCCTGCTTCTTAAATGCCACATGAAAGGCGGTAGTGGACGAATACCCAACCTCAAGGGCTATCTCATATATCTTTTTATTTGTGGATTTCAGCAGTTCCCTGGCTTCTTCAACCCTAAGCTGGTTGATGTAAGCCGGGATATTCATCCCCATCTGTTTATTGAAAATACGGCTTGTATAGCTTTCGCTCAGTTCCAGATATCCCGCAATATTATTAAGAGTAATATCCTGCCTGAAATTCTCCCGGATATAGTCACAGGCTCTGCGTACCAGCCAGTTGGCATTCTGATCCCCGGACTCCGGTATCACCCTGTCCAGATACGCGTAAATCAGGCTTTCCATCTCCTCCAATGTTTCCTGCTCCCCGATTTCCTGCAGTATCCGCACCTCCTCCCAGTTCCTGCCCTGTGCCTGGATAAGCTTTACCATATCCTGGCAGAAAGCGGCAACATGATCGGGCTTCGCAACTTTTCCTCTTCTCAGCGCTTCAAAATAAGCCTGGATTTCTTCCCGGATCTCCTCCGTCCGCCCATCCACAATATATCCTTTCAGCCGTACCTCCAGGGCCGTCATTTCTTTGCAGACAGCATCCGTATTCTGATAATACGCGAGCAGATCATCAAAATAAAAAACCTCCCGTTTTTCAAAAAAACTCCTGTCCAGCATCCGGCAGGCCTGTTCCCAGGCTTTTTTTATTTCCTTCTCCCCGTACTGAAAGCTGCTCACCCCGAAAAGCATATCCAGATCCAGATAATTCCGGACAATGGAATGAATATGGGGAACAAGCCTGCGGATACGCAGATGGATTTCCTGCGCGCTGCCGGTATCGGAAAAGCTGATAAAGATGCCCACCGTATCCCTTGTATACTGAATGACATCGTATTCCCGGTAATGCTGCAGAGCCTGCTCCAAAATGGAGTTCAGAGAACGGTAGAACAAATCAATCCCTTTCTGTTCATACCGGCTCCCCACCTTATCCATATCCCTGATTCTGCCGGCTATCACACAAAAACAGGAGGTGTTGAATGTCAGTTCCCCATCTCCGCCCACAGAAAACCCGTCGATTTTCTGTCGCAGATATTTTTCCGCCATCATTTTCCGGCTGCATGTCTCTTCCCGGCCGGTCTGTTCTCCCTCCCCGTAATCCAAACGGAGAATTGCAGCCAGCAGGCCGCTTTCATTCAGATTGGATTTCAGCACATAGTCCGCCGCCCCGCCGCGAAGGGCCTCCCTCACGTATTCAAATTCATCATAGCAGGTCAGCATGATAACCTTTCCCGGGTACCCGGTTTCTTTCAGCCGGTGCAGCACCTGGATTCCATTCATTCCCGGCATATTGATATCCAGCACGATCAAATCCGGCCTGCATTTTTCCGCCATCTGCAGACAGCTTTCCCCGTCGGAGGCCTCCCCCGCAATTTCAAAACCATTTTCTTCCCAGCGGACGGCATGTATAATACCGATACGTACCAAAACCTCGTCGTCCACCACCAATACTTTAATCTTCCTGTTCATTTCTGCTCCCATCAGCGCCGGTCCCGAAAGATATGACGCATCTTGCTTTATTCTTATCCGTTACTGCCCAATACCTTCACAGTTATTCTTTCTCCTGTTTTTTTCTGGCGGGTATCCGTACGGTGACCTTAGTAAAACACCCTTCCTTACTGTCAATGCGTATGGCATATTCCTGCCCGTAAGTAAGCTTTATACGCTGGTTTACATTATAAATACCTATTTTATTCAGCCTTTTCTCCGACTTTCTTTCACTGGTCAGGATTTCATTTATTTTTTCTGCGGACAGCCCTTTTCCGTCATCCGTCACACAAAGGAACAGATGCTCCTCCTCCAGATGAATATCAATTTTTATTGTGGCGCAGATATCGTTGTTATCGAAGCCGTGGAGAACCGCATTTTCCACCAGCGGCTGAAGGATAAAACGCAGGACCTCATATTGCGCCGCCTCTTCCTGCACATCGAAAATAAAAGAAAACCGTTCAAAATATCTGAAATTCAATATCCGGATATAATTCCGTATAAAGTCCACCTCCCTGTCCACGGGAACAAATTCACTGGTATCCTCCGCCACATAATTCAAAACCCTGACCAGGGCATCCAGCATCTGTGTCACTTTATCGGCTCCCTGCAGCTCCGAAAGCCATCGGATGGAATTCAGCGTATTATACATAAAATGGGGATTGATCTGGGACTGCAGGGCCAGCATCTCCATTTCCCGTTTTTCTTTTTCCTTTTCCTTCATCTCCATAAACATGGCATTGATTCGTTTTACCATATGGTTGAATTTCCGGGACAGAATTTTCATCTCCCCATGAAATTCCTCCGTCTGAAGGGACAGATCCCCGGATTCCACCGATTCCATGGTGCCGATTAACCGCAGCATCGGCTGTGTTATCGTATTGGAAATTTTGATGCTCACAAAAAACAGTGCAATCCCAAGCCCCAGCATGACTGCAATCGCCAGTGTAAAGGTATAGGCTATGTTTTTCACCGCATCCCCGATAGGCACAAACTGATAAATCTTCCCATCCATATAAGCCAGGGGAAGAACGGCAAGATAATAAGTCTGGTTACCGAAATGGGCCTGACTGAGCTTCCCTTCCTCCTCCGACCCCGGGGCATTCTCATTCAGATATTCCTCTATTTCCCGCTTTTTCTCCTCACCCCCGGGCAAAATCAGCTTCCCATTCTTATCCGTTACCGCTATGATGCTCTCGCTGTACTCCGACGAATCCCATAACCGTGCAAAATTTTCCACCGAGCAGTCGATAACAATCATCCCCAGATACTCCCCCGTATCCGGATCCAGAATTCCTCTGGCAATAGACAGCACATCCCATTTCCGGGATACCGCTTTTTCTTCATGCACCCCGATAATAAAAGGCTTTCCGTTCCCTTCCATCACCTCCCTAAACCAGCTCTCCGTTTCAATACGGTAGCTTCCCACCACGGAATTCCGGGAACGATAGGCATAATAATCCATATTGGCCGGAAACAGAAATACAGCGTCAATCTGGTTATGCATATAATAAACATGCTTATACAGCTTGGGTCCGATGGCATTCACATCATTGATCTGGGCCACCACCCGCTTTTCATTTTCGATCCCCTTATAATCCTTGCGCAGGATATCCATAATCTCCGCATCCAGATAAGGGAACTCCGATAATTTAACCATACTGTCAAAATAATTATCGATACTCTTTTTAATCTGGTAATTGCTGCTGTAAATGGATTTGCTGATGCTCTCTTTGGTCAGGTGTTCCCAAAGCGTACCCAGCAGCAAAAGCATAAAGATAACGGTAATACATATGATTAACAAATATCCCAGCAAGATTTTCTTTTTTATGGACAGATCCTTTATTTTTCCGAATGTCATCCTTCTACCCGTACCTTTTTTCTATTTGCATTTTATTATACATCATCTGTTCCCGCTTCATCAATTCTACTTTTCTGTTCCCTTTTTCTGCCATAAAAGATGTAAGCAGTAACGCTTACGCTGAAATGCCCGTACAACAAGACACACGAATAACCCGCATGAAAAAATTTCATTCCTTCCCTCCCCCGCCGCTATAGTATACTGAAGAAAAGACCGGCAAAGCCTTGTTCCGGCTTCCTCCGGCCAGCTTCATATTACATACTCAAACTTCGCAGGTGCCAAATGGCCCTCCGCCCGCTGCCAGAACGGCACCTGCGAAGTTTGAGTTATATAAAACAGGAGAAAAACCAACATGAAAATTACCGATATCAAAGCCGAAAAGGTCCGCATAGAACTTACCGCCCCCTTCCGGGTAGCTTTTGCTGAAATCAACTATTCGGAAAACCTGCTTCTGAAGATCAGCACCGACGAAGGAATCGATGGTTATGGAGAAGCCGCTCCCATGCCTTTTGTAACCGGCGAAACCATTGACAGTGTGATCAGCGTCATCAACCTCCTGCGCCCCGGCCTCATCGGCATGGATCCCATGGATATCGAAAAAGTCCATGAGCGGATGGACAGCTGTATCTACGGAAACGGCTCCGCCAAATGCGCCGTGGATCTGGCCATGTATGACCTTATGGGGAAAGCCATGGGCCAGCCCGTTTACAAGCTCCTGGGCGGTTATTCCAATCAGGTACAGAATGATATCACCATAGGAATCAACACCCCTGAGCTCATGGCCGAAGAAGCCAGGCAGCACGTCCTCAAGGACGGCTTCCATATTCTCAAAATCAAAGCCGGCATCCATCCGGAGGAAGATATCCGTGCCATGCATCTCATCCGTGAAGCGGTCGGCCCCCATATCCGTCTCCGTGTAGACGCCAACCAGGGCTATAATGCCAGCGATGCCGTCTATGCCCTCCAGGAATTCAAAAAAGCCGGCATCGAAGCGGTGGAACAATGTCTCCCCTACTGGGATTTTGAAGGCTCCGCCTATGTCCGCAGCAAAGTGAGCGGAATCCGCATCATGCTGGACGAATCCATCCACAACCACCTGGATGCCGCCCGCGCCTGCAAAAACGGCTGCGCCGACATTCTGAATATCAAACTCATGAAATGCGGCGGCCTTTTTCGTGCCTCCCAGATTAATGCCATTGCCGAAGCCTTCGGCGTTACCTGCATGGTAGGCTGCATGATGGAGACCAAACTCGCCACCACCGCAGGCGTGAGCCTCGTAGCGGCCAAGAAAAATATTACCGAAGCCGACTGTGACAGCTTCCTCTTCTATGCCGACGAACAGACCGGTATGACCGGCGGCTTCACCCGGGAGAATGACATCTTCACCCTCCTTGACGCCCCCGGCTTCGGACTGGATATTTCCTTCTGATCCGCCGTTTCATAATTCCATGCACACAAAAGCCGCCATCCTTCCACAATCCGACGGCGGCTTTTGTATTCCCCTATCTCCTATTCCCCTGCATTTCACTTATTCCCGCGGCTTGCTGCGTAACAAGTTTGGTGCCCCGTCAGCTTGCTGCGGAGTATTTGACTTCCGGTATTGCTCCGCATACCCCCTTGCGTCTTCCGGCGTCACCTCAAATTTCTCCAAAACCATTTTCACCGTCTGTTCAAAGGAAATTCCCAGGTCTTCACAGATTTCTACGAAAGCCTTAATCCCAATCCGCACTCCCTCGTTTTTTCCTTCCTTTTTTGCCATCTCTGCTATCTCTTCCAATGCCTTACACATATCTACACCTCCCTTCCCATCATTCCTGTCCGCCTTCCACCACGCATCCGTATGAAGCAGCTCCCTCAGACAATCAAACGTGTCATAAGAGATATGCCGGAACACTTCCGGCCTCTCCTGAATATACCTCTTCATCCCATCTCCATCGGAAGCCATACCCAATAGAGAAAAAACATGCTTTAAATCCGTCCTGAAGTTCTCGGGATCCACATTGGATGCCTGCACCAGATTCAATTTGTAATTTATTATAAAAGGCTTCATATCCTCATACTCTTCCGGGATATCCAGCATATCATAAAGCTCCAGCGGTCCCTCCCATCTGTCCGTTCCATAATAGAAACAAATCGTGACCACAGGCGCCAGCCTGTCCTCCCGCAGCAAACCTGACAAAAATTCCGCACTGTCCCGGTAATCCTTTGCCTTCCGGTGTTTATCCGCCAGTATTTTCACCTGTCCCGCATAATTCATGGCATCGTAGAGCATCTCCCTCACCGGCATGGCATAATGGGTTTCCCCCTGTCCCTCTACCGCAAAGACGGCATAAGCAGTACGCCCCGATGCTTTACAAACAGCATCCCGATACCTCCTCACCGTTACTTTGTTCCCCTCTTTATCCAAAAAAGAAAGCGCAGATTTCCCTGACAGATTTTCTAACCTATCCGCCCTCAGCACCTGCTTTCCCTGAAAAAGGGAACCATTAAACAAATCGCTGAAATGTTCCGGTTTCTCCAGAAATTTCATAACTGCAAGATCCTTATCCCTTGCCATATAAACACATCTCCTCCTTATGATTTAATGATAAATCCAAAAGATATGTGCTTTATATGGATTATTATAGATATATTCCTGAAAAAAAGCAATTCCTTCGGATATAAAAAAATAAAACAGTCTTAAGTGGAATACTTGGCTGACAACGCCGAAAAAAGAGAAAATCTGATTCAGATAATTTATTTATATCACATTTGCCTTAAAAACAAAACCCTTAAAATATTAACTTTCCATAAACTTCGTTTCTGGGTAACCGTTCAGACGGAACCCAATTGATACCGCATCCGTCAGTGCAGGAACCGCCTTCTCAATGAAACAGCTTCATAATCTCGCTGATAAACGCCCTCTCCACCCGGGTAAGCTCCGTCTGATTCTTCTTAATCCACCCGAATTCATACTTCAGATTCACGTTCTGATACGGATAAATCACCATGGAGATAGGCAGGTTCAGCTTACTGTATATCTTTGCGCTCTGAGCCACGCAGAAATAGGCAGGAATCTGCCCGCACAGACTCACCGCCGTATCATTATCCGCCACATAGACCACCCGGGGATTCCCGAACGCCGTACGGATTTCTTTTTCCTCCCGGGTAAACGGATAAATCGTCTCCTTTGTCATTATCAGCAGCTGATCGGACAAAAGCCCCTTCCGAAGCCGGGTAACTCCCAGCTCATTCACAGGGTTGTTCCTGTCCACGGCCACTCCCACGTTCAGTCTCCCCAGGGCATGATACTCCATATCATTCTGGGAGAAAACGGAACAGGCTTCCTCTGTATACAGATTCAGCGTCATCAGAATTCCCAGATCGCATCTTCCCTCTTTCACATCGGTAAAAACCTCCGAATAGGTTTTCTGGTAGAACTGGAAATCGGTATCCGCGTTCAAATGCTGGGCAAGAAGCCTTGCAAAGATTTCGCTGGCAAAAAGCATCTGGCCGCAGGAAGCGCTGAATTTCAGGGGCTGGCCTTTTTTCTCCTCAGCCTGGACGGCCATGCTCTTTATCCGTTCCACATGCTGCAGGGTTTTTTCCGCTTCTGCCAGAAAAGATCTTCCGAAGTCCGTGGTTGCAATCCCTTCCGTAGTGCGGATGAAAATCTGCTGCTCCAGCTCCAGTTCCAGGGCATGGATCGATTTACTCAATGCGGACTGGGAAATATAAAGGGTCTGGGCCGCCCTGCTGAACGATCCCAGACGGTTGATTTCACTTGCATAAATGAGCTGATTCAGATTCATATACGCATATCCCTTCCTGCCAGACGGCCTGCACATCCTCCAGCGCACGAATATTTTCACCCGGATTTCCCCTTACTGCAAGCAGATCCGCCAGACAGCCTTCCCGAAGCAGCCCCAGGCTGTCCGAAAGCCCCAGCGCCTTTGCGCCGTTTCCGGTGGCACAGGCGATTGCTTCCATAGGGGATATCCCATATTGTACCATAAGGGCACATTCCCTGGCTACCGGAGATGCCTGGGGATGGCTGCAGGCATCCGTATCTGTTCCCGTCGCCACAAGAACGCCCGTATCATAGAGTTTTTTAAACATATCCCGATAGGTTTCCACCGTATCCTTCAGATATGCCCCGTTACTGCTCAAATCCCCGTCCGCCAGGTTATTTTTCACCAGTTCGTACGCATAATGGAATACATAGATGGTGGGAACCCATGTCTGTCCGTTATCCCGCATCCGCTCCGCCTGTTCCACACTCAGATGCGTACCGTGCTCTATACTGTCACAGCCGGCCTGGATACACATTTCCATAGACGGCCCATAGCCTGCATGCGCCGCCACCTTCCGGCCAAACCGGTGGGCCTCCGACACCGCCGCATCAAGCTCTTCCTGGTTAAATTCCTCTCCCCGGTATGCTTCGCTGTCCAGAAGCTTGATACAGTCGGCGCCATCCCGGATATTGCGTCGTACGGCCCTCCGGACGGCTTCCACACCGTCCACTTCCTCTACCGCTCCTGTCATGCTGCAGCCGTGACCGCCCGTAATGCACAGCCCCCGGAGGCTGGTAACAATACGGGGAACCCGGAGATACCCCGCGGCAGCGGCCTCCTTCAGAACCGTGCCGATGCCGTCGGCGCTGGACATATCCCGGATAGTGGTCACTCCGGCCTTCAGGGTATCTTCCATCCGTTTTCCTATAAAATAAGCCCGCAGCATCCTGTCTTCCGCGAGCCTTTCCGCATTTTTCTCCCCGTAATAATAGCCTATATGGGTATGCATATCAATCATACCCGGCATCAGCGTACAGCCCGGAAGCCGGATTTCTTCTTCCGGAAACAGACGGCGAAGCTCTTCCGCCCTGCCTGCTGCCAGAATCCGTTTCCCCCGCAGCACCACGGCTCCCTGTTCAATCACGGTCTTTCCATCCCCGATTATCAATCTGTCTGCTACAAGCATCCCTTATTCCTCCTTCGATATGGCACTGGTACAGCGTTGCACTAGAGCGTGTTAGAAAATTGCTTTCTGCAAGATGTGCGTCACAATTTGTGGGGAATTTGTCCCAAATTTATGAGGCGTAGCGGGCTACGTTGATTGAATTTGGGATAAATTCCACGCAAAGTGCGGCGTGCAGATTGCGGGAATGAATTTTCAAACACACTCTAGGCCAGTTCCCCCGCGCGGATGCACATAACCTTATGCCCATCCTCCGGCTCCGCCACCCTGATATGTTCCCTGCATTCTTCCCTGGCATAAGGGCACCTCCCCGCAAACCTGCAGCCTGCCGGAGGATTATAAGGCGTGGGAAGATCTCCCTCCAGAAGAATCCTGTTTTTTTCCTCTTTTTCTTTTCTGGTAAAGGCAGGGGCCGCGGAAAGCAGCGCCCGGGTATAAGGATGGGCCGGGGTATCAAAAATCTGCTTCTTGCTTCCCATTTCCACAATCTGCCCCAGATACATCACCGCCACATCGTCGCTGATAAAACGGACAATGCTCAGATCATGGGAAATAAAAAGATAGGTAAGCCCCATATCCTCCTGCATATCCTTCAGCAGGTTGATGATCTGGGCCTGTATGGAAACATCCAGCGCGGATACGGCCTCGTCGCAGACCACAAATTCCGGACTGACTGCCAGCGCCCTGGCAATGCTGATACGCTGCCTCTGCCCGCCGGAAAACTGGTGAGGGAAACGCAGGGCCTGCTCCGGAAACAGACCGCATTTTTCCATGACAGCCTCCACCCGTTCCTCCAGTTCCGTCCGGGAAGAGACCAGCTTATGGGCCAGCAGTCCTTCTCCTATCAAATCATATACCGTCATTCTTGGATCCAGTGAGGAATAAGGATCCTGAAAAATAATCTGCATTTTCCTGCGCAGTTTGTGCAGCGCATCTCCGGCGGCCGTGCACACATCCACTCCGTCGATAAGAACCTGTCCCTCTGTGGCGGGCGTAAGTCCCAGTATCGTCCGGCCGGCCGTGGATTTTCCGCAGCCGCTTTCCCCCACAAGCCCAAGGACCTTTCCTTTGGGTATGGTAAAGCTGACATCGTCCACCGCCTGGACATATCCCAATGTATGCTGGATAAAACCTCCCTTTACCGGGAAATATTTTTTCAGATTCCGTACTTCTACCATTGTTTCCATTGTTTATCCTTCCGCAAAACCAGTTTACTCACAGCCGCCGCCGTATTTCCAGCAGAACACCTGATGCTCTCCGGAAATCCGGGAGGCCTCCGGGAATTCCGTTTCACATTTCTTCCCCGCATACCGGCATCTGGGGTGGAACGGGCAGCCTTCCGGCTTATCGTTCAGGGAGGGCACATTTCCCGGTATCACCTCCAGGCGGTCGCCTTCAAAATCCGCACGCGGCCTGGAATGGATCAATCCCAGGGTATAAGGATGGGCGGCGTGCTCAAACAGCTCGTCCGTAGGCGCCACTTCACACACCCTTCCGCCGTACATCACCACAACACGATCCGCCATTTCACTGATTACTCCCAGATCATGGGTGATAAAAATACAGGAACTTCCCGTCTCCGCCTTCAGCTCATTCATCAAATCCAGAATCTGTGCCTGTATGGTCACATCCAGCGCAGTCGTTGGTTCATCGGCAATAATCAGCTTCGGGGAAGTGATAAGCGCCATGGCAATCATCACCCTCTGGCGCATTCCCCCGGAAAGGCTGAAAGGATAACGGAACATCATTTCTTCGGGCATAGGGATTTTCACCTTTTTCAGATATTCCACACACCGTTCCCCGGCCTGTCTGTCACGGATCTTCTGGTGGTTTTTCAGGGCCTCTTTCATCTGATCACCAATGGTATACAGCGGGTTCAGGGCAGTCATAGGCTCCTGGAAAATAATAGAAATTTCCTTCCCCCGGATTTTCCGCAGTTCTTTTTCGTTCATCTGCAGGGTATCCCTGCCTTCAAAAAGGATCTGTCCGCTTTCATATTTCACGTTGCCGCCCTGCACCAGCTTGACCACGGACATACAGCTGACGCTTTTTCCGCAGCCGCTTTCCCCCACAACGCCCAGGGTTTCCCCCTTTTTTACTTCAAAGGACACATCGTCAACCGCTTTTAGCACCGCGTCGTCCGTTACAAAATAGGTTTTCAGATTCCGTATGGAAAGCAGCGTTTCCTGTTCACTCATGTTAACACCTCTCAATCCGCCGGGGCGGAACTCACAGTTTCATTTTCGGATCCAGCGCATCCCGCAGGCCGTCTCCCACCAGATTCAGAGCCAGAGCGCTCAGGGCGATAGCCATACCGGGGAACAGGAGCAGATAAGGCGCTGTTTTCATATAATCCCTTGCCGTACTGAGCATAACACCCCATTCCGGTGTGGGCGGCTGGACACCCATGCCGATAAAAGACAGGCCGGCGGCCGTCAGCATCATGGAGGCAACCGACATACTCGCCTGGATGATGATGGGTCCCATGGCGTTTGGCAGGATATGCCTCATAATAATGGTAAAATTACTGCTGTCACAAGCCCTTGCCGCCATGATATATTCCTGCTCCACAATGGACAGGATAACCGATCGGACAATCCGTATAAAGCCGGGCAGACTTACGATTGTTACCGCAATCAGCAGGTTCCGCATGCTGGATCCAAGCGCCGCCACTACGGCCAGGGCAAACAGAAGACCCGGGACACAATTGAGCACATCACAGATACGCATTACCACGCTGTCAAATTTCGAACCGTATATCCCGCAGCAGGCCCCGATAATCCCCCCCAGCAGCAGGGAAACCGCCGTAGTTCCCACCCCGAGAGAAAGGGAACGCCTGCTTCCATGGATGATCCGCGCAAGCATATCCCGGCCGAACTCATCCGTTCCCAGCCAGTGCCGGGCGCAGGGCGCCATCAGCCGGTCCCCGGGGCTTTGGGCGATTGCCGCTTCATAGGGGATCAGCAAATCTGCAAACAAGGCAAAAAAAACAAATACCGCAAGTACCGCAAGACCTGCCATAGCCGCCTTATTTTTTCGGAACAGCTTCCAGGCATCCGCCGCATTGCTGCTCTTTCTTTTCTTTTTGTTCCTTTTATTCATCTTTCCCTCCCGGCCGCGCCGGCCGCCACATTCAAAAGCACCTTCCCTGTTACTATTTAACCACCTTTTCCCGGATACGGGGATCAATGACCGCATACAGGATATCCACTACCACCATCACCAGGCAGAAAAAGGTGGACAGGAATACGGTGGAGGACATTACTACAGGAATGTCCTTGCTCCGGATAGCTGTCAGGATGTAATTTCCCAGGCCGGGTATGGCAAAAACCGTTTCACAGATCACCGCGCCGCCCAAAATGGAGCCGAAGCTGGTTCCCATCACGGTAAGAACCGGAAGAAGGGCATTTTTCAAAGCATGCTTCCATACCATACAGACAGGCGTACAGCCCTTCGCTTTTGCCGTACGCATATAATCCTGCCGTATGGCCTCCAGCATGGTGGTACGGGTAAGCCGCATCAGCTGGGCGCTTCCTCCCGCTGCCAGCGTCAGAACCGGCAGGATATAGCTTTTCCATTCCGCGATCCCGTGGGTCGGCAGTATTCCCAGCTTCAGGCCGAACACATATATCAGCACCATTCCCAGAAAAAAGCCGGGGATGGATGCCAGCAGAATTGCCGTTATGGTACTGAAGGTATCCGCGAAGGAATATTGTCTCACCGCCGACAGAATCCCAAGGGATATCCCCGCAATGGAGGACAGCACGAAGGAAAGGAAACCCAGCTTCAGCGTGACAGGCAGCTTGGTGAAAAATTCACCTGTAAAGGGCTGCCTAGTCCGGTAAGAGGTTCCCAGATCCCCCTGGATCAAATCCCCTATATAGGAAGCAAACCGCACCAGAAAGGGACGATCATAGCCCAGCTCGTGATTCAGCGCATCCACCGTTTCCTGCTTGGCGGAAATACCCAGTATCTGCCTTCCCGGATCTCCCGGCGTGAAATTCATAATAGAAAAAACAATAAACAGAACCCCCAGCAGAGTCGGTATGATAAGGAGCAGCCTTTTTAATATGTACTTCAGCATTCTACATTTCTCCTCTGATCGTAGCAATATATGTCGGATATGCATTATTTTCATAACGCAAACTTCAACACTTTATCGTAACATAGTCATATAATATTGCAATATGCGGCATCTGTCAACAATTAGCCCCATCTATGGTATAACTTTTATTCATAGCATTCATGATATTTTTACAAATGCAAACCGGTTGTTTTCATGTATAATATTAGATATTTACTATGTTTGGTCATTTTATTTTTTGTTACACGTTAACGTGAACAAATTGATACAAAACGAGGAGGAATTTATGAGAAAGAAATGGAAAGCTATTGCTGCTGTCTGCTGTGCGGCGGCACTCACCTTAAGCCTTACCGCCTGTTCCGGCGCATCCGGTTCCAATACCGGTTCCGACGGTATGGCAGCATCCGCAACCGACGGGGCGGAGACGTCACAGTCTGCCGGAAGGACTGATTTAAACATCCGCATCGGCGACGCGTTTAGTACGGTGGATCCCCACAACCTGTCACTGAATGCCGACATGGGCCTTTGCCGGCAGATTTACGAACCCCTTTATTGGCTCAACGACAGCGCAGAAGAAGTTCCCATGCTGGCAACGGAATATTCCGTAAGCGAAGACGGCCTCACCTGGACCTTTAAACTGCGGGAAGGTGTCACCTTCCAGAACGGAGAAGCCCTGAAGGTCAGCGATGTGATCTATTCCTATGAGAGATGCTTCGACAACGCCTATATGCAGGAAAAGGTGGAAGCCATAGACTCCATAACCGCCCCCGATGATTCCACTGTGGAACTTCATTTGAAATACCAGTTTTCACCCCTTATGGAAAAAATCGCATCCATAGGTATCATCAGTGAAGCTTTTGCAGAAGAAAATATGGACGATCAGGGTCTTCTCGGCTTTAATGCCTGCGGAACCGGAGCCTATTCCATGGCAGAGGCTATTCCCGATGTCAGCGTGACTCTGGAAGCATACCCCGGTTACTGGGGAGGCGAAGCTCCTGTCAAAACCCTTCATTTTGAACAGATCACAGACGATACCACAGCCATTACAGCCTTCGAAGCCGGAGAAATTGACGTAATGGGTGTCCCTTCCGCCAACTGGGAAGAGATTTCCACCAACGATGCTTTTGAAACCTCCGCCCGCCCCTCCAATCATGTGGTCTATCTGATCTTCAATACGGAAACGGAACCTTTTAATAATAAAGAACTGCGTCAGGCGGTTGCTTATGCCGTAAATCGGCAGGATATCATTGACGTGGCCGCCGACGGATTAGCTGACACTGCTACCACTCTGGCCACCTCTTACATGTTCGGTTACACCGAGGATCATATGTCCTACGAATATAATCCGGAAAAAGCAAAGGAGCTTCTGGCACAGGCCGGCTATCCCGACGGGCTGGATATCGGAAGCATCAAGACTATGGGCGGCTCTTATTTTGAAAAGGTAGTACAGGTTGTCCAGGCCGAGCTTGCTGAAATCGGCATCACCAGCACCATTGAAAGCATGGACGGAAACAGCCTGGTAAACGACTGTATCACCGGCAATTTCGCTATGGCTGATATGGGGCAGAACCTGAGTTTGGATTATGATTTCCTGAAAACATACTTCAATGAAGAATATATCAACGGTCTGAACATGGCACGTTTTTCCGACAGTCACATCCAGGAGCTGTTTGAAAAAGGGGCCTCCACCACCGATAAAGAAGAGCGCCTTGCTATATATAAGGAAATTGAAGACTTAACCCAGGAAGCCTGTGCTTATGTTCCGCTTTATAATCTGCAGACCACTACTGCATGGAACAAGGATCTGAATTATTCCCCTTCCATTACCGGCGTTCTTTACAAAGACTGCAGCTGGAAATAACGATACGTATCAGTCAAAATGCATGCGGCCGCGGCCGCGGAATCGAGGTTGCCATGATAGACCGAAAGGAACTCCAGAAGAAAGCGGAACAACTGATAGAACGCTATCAGATCCCCTCCGTCAGCATCACTTATTATCAGAACGGAAGCTTTGAAACTGTAAATGCCGGTTATAAAGATGTGGAAAATCAGATCCCTGCCGATGCCGATACCCTGTATTCCATCGGATCCTGTACCAAATCCTTTACTGCCGCCGCCATTGCGGTACTTTGCGACAAAGGCCTGCTCCGCCTTGAGGATCCGGTGGCAACGGTGCTTCCTGAATTCGGTATGTATGATCCCTACGCCGGTTCCCATCTGACCATCCGGGATATGCTCTGCCACCGCTGCGGCCTTCCCCGGCATGAACTGGCCTGGTATCCCCGCCTTTCCCAATATAATGAAAAACAGATGATCGATATGCTGCGTTTTCTGAAGCCAAACGAACCGTTCCGCTATAAAATGCAGTATCAGAATATGATGTATACCCTGGCAGGTTTTGTTATCAGCCGGGTAAGCGGTACCACATGGGAGAAATTCGTACAGGAAAACCTGATTGCTCCGCTGGATATGGGTCCCATTTCTTATGACGCCCCCCAGTTGGAGACCTTTGAAGGACGGGCCAGAGGCTACCGTTTCTTTGAAGATGGGGACGTCCCCGGCAACAGGCAGGTCCCCTATTGCCCTCTTTACACCATGTGCCCTGCCGGCTCCATCAGCATGACCAGTACACAGCTGGCTAAATGGGATGCCCTTTTCCTGAACAAAGGAAAGGCTAACGGAAAACAGATTATCTCCGAGGAAATGTGTACTCAGATGTTCTCGCCCCAGATGCTCCTTTCCGATCCCATCGCAGCCCCCCTTCAGGGTTATCTGGATATGTGTTCCTACGGACTGGGCTTTTTCGTGGAAAATTACCGGGGAACCAAAGTGGTACAGCACGGCGGCCACATCGACGGTTTCATCGCCGACCAGTGTTTTGTCCCGGAAAAGGATTTCGCCTGCTCCGTGCTGACCAATTCCGAAAATCCCTATGGGGCCCGCGTAATCCGCTATCTTCTTCTGGATGAAGCCCTCGGCCTGGAACCGGTGGACTGGATCGGAAATTTCCTCAGCTTCCATAACGACATGAAGCAGAAGCAAGCGGAAGCCCTCACCAGCCGTGGCGCCGTGAAGTCCCAGTCCGACGAGTACCCCTGTCCCGCACCGCTCTCCGCGATCTGCGGCTCCTATGCAGATAACGGCTACGGAGATATCACTATCCGGGAAGAGGAGAACGGTCTTGCCCTGGAATTGGGAACCCTCACCCTCCACGGCTTCCACTGCCGCAGCCAGTATTTCCTGTTTACCGAAGAGCATGTGCTTCCCGGTGTACAGCTGGAAGCAGAAGCAGAAATCGACCGGGAAGGAAACGTGACCGCCTTTCTGGTGGCCCTGGAAACTACAGCAACAGAAAAAATCCGTTTTATAAGGAAATAGCCCTGCCACATAAAAACAGCCTGCCGGCCCCTTTTTACAAAGTGATCCCGGCAGGCTGTCGTTCCGTTCATTTCCGGTTCTTCGGCTGCTGTCCAAGGTGCTTTCCCGCGTTTGGGTATCCGGTACCACGCCCTGTGCAGTCCCCCTATGACCCAAATACCTATTCTCCCTTACTATCGCTTCCCGATCTGGTATACTCCAAAATATCTCCGGGCTGGCAGTCCAGTACATCACAAATGGCATCCAGTGTGGAGAACCGGACAGCCTTTACCTTTCCGGTTTTCAGGTTAGACAAATTCACATTGGAAATCCCAACCTTAGCCGCCAGCTCATTTAATGACATCTTCCTGTCTGCCATAACACGATCCAGCCTTAGTATTATCGCCATATTTCTCTCCTGTTTCTAAACGGTCATGTCCGAATTATTCTGGTATTTATAACCATAACGCATCAAAAGTGCAAAGACAAGGATAAAAAGGCCCGGAAAAAGATAATTCCCATCAAACATACAATGTCTTCCCTTTGCCAGGATTTCAAAATTCGTATAATACCCGTTTATCCGCGGGAACAGAAAAGAGGAAACTAACATCAAAACACCTACTGCTATCCCCAGACGGTATAATGCACAATTAAACGGTCTCTTACTGATTGCTATGGAAACAAGCATCAGAAAACACAAACACAAAATTATGCAGTACAACATCTTCCGGTAATACCTGACTGTCAATTCCATATCACCAAATACATCCGTTCCCGGCAAGGATGTAAATACTGGGAAATAAGCCAATACCATTATTCCGGATAAAAAAATAGCAAACCCCAGCAATATTTTAAATCCGACAGTCAGCCGGATTGGTTTCTCCTTTTCCCGGTAAATAATAGGTGATTCTCCGCAACTGCCCTTTTCACTTTTCCAATCAACGGGAGTGGTCAGCTTCTCCGTTTTCTTCCCTTGTCGCTTAAGCCATACATAGATACCTTCCTTACGCATACCGCTTCCTCCCTGTTAAAGTGTCTGATCCGCAACCTCCACCTGTTCTTCCGGCAGCCCGGCTATATAAACAAAATTCCCTGCTCCTGCCAACTTCATTCTCCCCCTTGCTCTTTATCACGAAACATCCCCCTTACCTGTTTTTCTGTTTCCTGAATTTTCTCTGCCCTATTCCCTCTTGTTCATGGCTATAATTATCCTGATATGAAATACAAAGCATGGTATTTTACTCTTATTTCTTTCTTGCTCGTTTTACCTGTGAATCTATTACCATCCATTATTATCCTTTAGATACAATATAGCATATAAAATTAAACTCTACAACAATTTGTTTAATGATTATCATTAAATTTTTAACAGTAAACATTCTAGTTGTTTTATTTTTTAAAATATAAAAAGGAACCCCGATTCCGATTTGCCCCCAGGTTTCCGCCCCCTTATCCTGTCCCGTCAATGCACAGAACCTGGGACAGGATAAGTACGCCCATACCAATCAGATTATTTTTCACCTTTGCACTCCCCTCTCAGCTGTGATAAAGTAAAAACAACAGACTCAGACTTCGCAGGTGCCAAATGACCGTCCGCCCGCTGCCGGAGCGGTATCCCCGGGACTGAAAAGGAATTTTCACCAGTGCCTTTCAGACCATGGAGATAAGA